>USKU01000010.1 GCA_900555335.1 uncultured Atopobium sp.
CCTGGTGTTTAAAGGAGTTTTCGTGACATACAAAGCGCGCAAGTGAGCTAGCAAAAATTACCATTGCGAGTAAAACAGGAATGCTCAGAATTCCAAATGCACTGGACTCGTCAATAACAAAGATAAGTGCAATAAAACTTACCGTAAGAAGTAACCAACCAAAGACATCAAAAGAGATTATTTCAGTCTCATGGCTCTGTTGGATTGAACTAATTCCCAGCACAAATGCAACAATCAAGAAGGGGAGAAGACCGGCAAAGATCATTCGCCAGCCAAGATGTTCTGCAATCCAGCCACCAGCGGAAGGTCCTACGGCAGGAGCAACAGCGGTGACCAGCATACCAATGCCCATCATGACGCCCATATTTTTAAGCGGAGCTTGTTCGGTAATAATGTTGAACATTAGTGGTAGCGCCAGGCCAGTGCCAATTCCTTCTAAAATACGGCCCAGCAACAACAGCATAAACGTTGGAGCAGCAAATCCGCAGAGAATACCACTGATATAGAAAATCATGGCCACGGTAAAAATACTTTTAGTTTTGAATCGTCTGTTTAAAAACGACGACATAGGCATGATAATAGCAAGAATCAAAAGGTACGAAGTAGTCATCCATTGTACCGTTGAGGTGCCAATAGAGAATTCCTCCATCAACGTTGGAAACGTCACGTTCATGGCAGTTTCTACGACAACTCCCGAGAAGGACATAATTCCTGTTGCAATTACAGAAAGAACAAGTTTTGCGTTGCGCTCTCTTTTAAACATACAATCCCTTCTTTTCTCGGCGGTACATCGTAACACTATTCAAAGTAGGTTTTATTGCTATTGACACACTCATTATGGTTTTGTAGTTGGAATAAGCAGTTAAAAATAAAAAAACGGGGTGGTTTTAAACCACCCCGTTCTGCTTAACAATATTGCGTGTTAGCAAGCTGTTTATTTAGCTTTGCCCTGGTTAGCAACAGCGTTAATCTTTGCCTCGATGACAGCTGGATCACCAATATAGTGCTTGTCTACAATGTTCCAATCCTTGTCAAAGGTGTATGCGCAAGGAATGCCAGTTGGGATGTTGACCTCAAGAATCTCTTCTGGAGTGAGGTGCTCAAACTGCATAACAAGAGCGCGAAGGCTGTTGCCGTGTGCAGCAATAAGAACACGCTTACCTGCCTCAAGCTGTGGCTTAATCTCCTGCTCAAAGTAAGGCCATGCGCGTGCAATGGTGTCCTTCAGGCACTCGGTGTAAGGAAGATCCTCTGCTGGAACATCGCGGAACATTTCCTGAACGTGAGGATCGCGCTCGTCGCCTGGCTCAAGAGCTGGTGGCTGAACATCAAAGGAACGACGCCAAATCTTTACCTGCTCCTCGCCGTGCTCAGCGGCTGCATCAGCCTTGTTGAGGCCCTGAAGTGCACCATAGTGACGCTCGTTCAGACGCCAGGTCTTATGAACAGGAAGCCAGTTACGGTCAAGCTCATCAAGAACATGATTCAGAGTGTGAATAGCACGCTTGAGCAGAGAGGTGTAGCAAACATCAAAGTCATAGCCAGCCTCTTTGAGAGCACGGCCGCCAGCTGCTGCCTCCTCGTGACCAGTCTCGGTAAGGTCAACGTCAGTCCAACCAGTGAACAGGTTGAGCTTGTTCCACTCAGACTCACCGTGGCGAACAATAACAAGGTGCATGTACTGATCTTCAGCCATTAGGCTTCCTTTCTACGCGTCAAACTTTGTGCACCATACGTGGTAAACACCAAGTTTTTGGCAATACTTTACATACAGGTGCAAGACAAAACGCTTGCGAATAATATTCTACCGCACACCGAAAAATACGTGCGAATCAATGTCTAAAAGATTTTGCATATCGCGTGTGCCAACTTTGACTTAGAGCGCAGCTCTCAATTGTTTTGGTAAGAATTTAGATTCTACAAATAATTTATGATTTAGCGTATGCAAGCATGTAATGAGGGTATAGTATGCCTTAGCTAACAAACTGAGGAGTATCTGTATGAGTCCTATTGATATTTTGGTTGTTCTTATCGTCATTGCTCTTGTTGCTCTTTGTGTCCGCTCTCAACTTAAGAGCGCAAAAGAGGGTTCTTGTTCTGGCTGTTCTTCATCCAGCAGCTGTGGCACTCATCACGGTGGAGACGGCCACTGTGGTGTTGCTCAGAAAATGATTTCTGACGTCGATAAGGCTTTTGACGCTCAATAGCATAATTGTCACAATTTCATTAACAATTTTTACCATTCGCCCGGTTTCAGGGAAGTGGAAACATAGCCGTAACAAGAATGTGTCATGGTAGTTACGATTCCAGTTTTCTGACCCGGGAGGACCGTATGAGTACGGATAAGAAAATTGACTATATTCTTCGCACGGTAGAGGAACGAGACGTTCGCTACCTGCGTCTTTGTTTTACCGATGTACTCGGCGGATTAAAGGCTCTCTCCATTTCCCCCGAGGAGCTAGAAGAGGCTTTTGTTGAGGGCATTGGTTTTGACGGCTCCAACGTTGACGGCTTTGCTTCCCAGGAGCAGTCAGATCTTCTCGCATTCCCTGATGCAGATACATTCCAGATTCTTCCATGGAAGACAGATGACGGGGTAGTTGCAAACGTATTCTGCGATATTCAGACTCCTCGACGTGAGGCTTTCTCAGGCGATCCACGCCTTGTACTGAGAAATGCTTTTATCAAGGCAGAAGACCTTGGCTATGTTGCAAATGTCGGTCCTAAGCTTGAGTATTTTTATTTTGTGAGCGGGACTGAGCCAAAGCCTATTGATCAGGCTGGATACCTTGATTTGAATTCTGCTGATCTCAGCCATAGCCTTCGCTATTCCACATCTCGTGCGCTTGAGAATCTTTCTATTCCTGTTCAGTATTCTTTCCATGCAGCTGGCCCTGCTCAAAACGGCGTTGAGCTCCGTTATGCAGAAGCACTAACTTGCGCAGATAACATTGTTACTGCTCGTCTGGTTATCAGACATATTGCAACACTTCACGGCGTATTTGCATCGTTTATGCCAAAGCCTCTTCAGGGAGTTCCTGGCTCAGCCATGCTTTTGAATCAGTCGCTTCTTGACCACGATGGCGAGTCTCTGTTCTGGGCTCCAAAGACTGAGAACGAGGCTCACCTTTCTGAACTTGCTCAGCACTACATTGCAGGTCTTATTAAGTACGCTCCTGAGTACATGCTTATTACTAACCCAACGGTTAATTCCTATAAGCGCTTTGATCGTGATGCTATCCCAGCATATGCAACCTGGGGTCGTAAAAACCGTTCTGCTATGGTTCGTATTCCTACGCATAAGCCAGGAAAGCATGTTGCTACCCGTGCTGAACTGCGTATTCCTGATCCAACCGCAAACCCTTATTTGGCAAATGCTGTAACGCTTATGGCTGGACTTAAGGGTATTGAAGAAGGTCTCTCGCTTCCTGAAGAGTTTGTAGGCGGAAATCCTGCCGATTATGGCGAGAAGCTCCCAATTAATCTTGGAGAGGCACTTGAGCGCTTCAAGCAGTCAGAGCTTCTTAAAGATGTTCTTGGTGAGCACATCTTCTCGTATCTGTGCGAGCGCAAGGCAGAGGAGTGGCGTGAGTATTGCCTGGCAGTTACTGACTGGGATACGCAAAAGTATTACGCTGGTTGCTAAGCAACTATTCTGCTTGCGTTTATATGTATCTTTGAACCCTGCTCTGATTTTTCAGAGCAGGGTTTTTTGACGAGAAACCCTTGTTATGCGCAAAGATTGTAGTCTTCTTACTCGAATTGTTACCGTTTTATGAACTGAAAAAATTACTTTTACCTGGGCTTTATTGGATAGAATGACTAAATAGTAGTCATTTATACAAAGAAGTTGTTCTTCTCGCCATTTTTATGCAATAAAAATGAGAAATACGATGAAAATTATAAGTATATTTTTCATATTTGCTTTCTATAATTCATTCCAATGAATTTCAGCTCAGATTTATTCAGGAAGAGGCAAATATGAAATCGTCACTGGTTACTACCGTTAAAAAGAATGCCCTAAAGGGTGTAGCTGCTGTTTTTATGGTATGTGCACTTGTTGGTCTTATGGCTTGCTCGTCGTCTAAGCAAGAAAATGCGCAACAGGGTACTACTTCATCCTCTGATTCAAGCTATACGCTGGTAACTAAGGGTCACCTAACTGTTGTTGCAGAGCTTGGTTTCCAACCTTTTGAGTATTTTGAAGGCAACTCAACGACTCCTGTTGGTTTTGACGTTGATCTTATTACCGAGATTGCAAAAAGACTCAATCTTGAGGTTGCGTACCTGCCAAATCAGAAGTTTGACACCCTTGTTCCAACTATTAAGCAGGGTGGCAAAGCAGACGTTGCTATCGCAGGTATTACTATCACTGATGAGCGCGCTCAGGAGGTAGACTTCACTACTTCTTACCTCGACTCCAATCAGTCTCTGGTTGTTAAGTCTGGCAGCACCGAGACTGAGCAGACACTCAATGATGCCTCTAAGAAGGTTGTTGTTCAGACAGGTACTTCCGGCGAGGATTGGGCCAAGGAGAACCTTCCAAAGGCAACTATTGTTTCTGTAGACGATGTTGCTGCAGCAATGGCAGGAGTTCAGACTGGTCTGTACGACGCTATGGTTATTGACCTGCCTGTTGCTTCCAATCTGATTAGCACTTCATATTCTGATCTGACTATTGCAAAAGAGATTCCAACAGGTGAGCAGTACGGCATTGCTGTTTCCAAAGACAATCCTGCGCTGACCGAGGCAATCAACAAGGTTCTTGCAGATATGGAAAAAGATGGCACTATGGCCTCTCTCAAGTCCAAGTGGTTTGGTTCTAACATCTAGTTTTACCAGCTCAGCAAAAGTGCTTGAAGTCAGATTTGGCTTCAAGCACTCACTGTTTTTAGTATCAGCGTTTAGGCACCTCAAGCTCTAAAGGAGTTTCACGTGATTGCACTTTTGCACAAAACTATGTCAGGGCAGCAACTGTCCTTGTGCATGTCATCTGCGAGTTTCAAGGCTGAATCTGCGCCCCAGAGTATGGCTCATGATTCGGCTGAGTCAAAGTGCTCGTATATACGTGCGTGCTCCTCGCTGCTTGTAGCACTTCTCGCCACATTGCTTTTGAGTGGGTTGTTCTTTATGTCCCTAAGCGCATTTTCTGCTCAGAGCGCGTTTGCTCTAACCACAAATAAGGCAACGGCTAAGTCAAACCAGACGGAAGGTAACGGTGTCATTGGCGGCAAAGAGACCCGTTTGACCTGGGAGGGAACAGTTGAAGACGAGCAGGTTTCTCAGCTGACATTGCAGCTTCCAGAGGGCTCTGATTTGCAGAGTGCAACTACTAAGGTGGCTGTTCTTTCAGGTCTTACGCGCGAGAAGATCGAGGCAACTGCAAGCGTTCAAGGAACCCAGGTTGTTATTTCTTTTGCAACACCAGTGGACGCTCAGAAGCTAATTCGCGTAGAGATTTCTGGCATGAAGTTTCCCGCTGACGGTGGCTCGTACACTGTTGAAGGAACCTACACCACTGAGCAGGGAACTCAAAAGCTTGCTTCTTCTCCGCAAATCAACATTATTTCTAATACGCCTGTTCAGGCTATAGTGAATTGGCTTGACGCTCAGCCTTGGGTTGAAGCATGGAACTCCAATCACTTCTTGGGCATGTTCTTAAAGCCTCAGCTGATTGTTTCTTCCGTTGTAATGCTGTTCCCTGGATGGCTGGTTTGTCTGGCAATTGTAATTTGCGCTTATCCTGTGGCTATTGTGCTGGGAATGGGCTTTGCCCTGCTTAAGATCTCCAAAAACCCGCTCCTGCGCGCGCTTGCAGTGGTATACATCAATCTGTTGCGCGGAACCCCATTTTTCCTGCAGATTTATATTCTGTTCTTTGGTCTTCCTATGCTGAATATCAATTTAGACACCAATCTGCTTGGTTTTATTGTGGTTGCCATTAATTCTTCTGCGTATCTTTCAGAAATCTTCCGTGCGGGCATTCAGTCGATTCCACAGGGTCAGTATGAGGCGGCAAGCTCTCTTGGCATGAATCGCTTCCAGACCATGACGTTTATCATCATTCCTCAAACTATCCGTCGAGTAATCCCACCTCTTACCAGCGACTTTATTACTTCCTACAAAGATACCTCGCTGCTTTCTTCTGTAGGTGTTATGGAGCTGATGATGTTTGCTAAAAACCTCACTACCTCAACGGGAAACATGACGCCCTACATGACAGCAGCTCTGTTCTATTTGGCAATTACGCTGCCACTTATTAAGGTGGTTGGCATTATCGAGAAACGCATGGAGCAGTCAGAAACAGGCAAAACCGTAAACGCTGCAGCAAACACCACAGCAAACACTGCACTAACCACTACAGCAAGCACCGCAGTAAGTAAGACCCAAGCTCTTTCCAAGGAGGAAAACTAATGTCGTTCTTTTCTTTTAAAAAGAAATCAAACATAGAACATCCTGCCTTGGATGCTGAAGTTGCTGCACAAGAGGCATTTGAGCGCGATAAGCCGCTTACTAACCATGCTTTCGAGTCAGGTGAACATCCTATTGTTCGTATTGAGCACCTCAATAAGTCGTTTGGATCAACGCATGTCTTAAATGACGTTAACCTGACTGTTTGGCCAGGTGAAGTTGTGGTTGTGCTTGGTCCTTCTGGCTCCGGCAAATCCACCATGCTTCGTTGTATCAATCTACTGGAGACTCCTTCAGCAGGGCATATTCTTATTGAAGATCAAGAAATTACAGGTACCAATGAAGCTGAGGTCAACGCCCTTCGTAGAGATGTAGGAATGGTCTTTCAGCAGTTTAATCTGTTTGGTCATTTAACTGTTAAAGAGAACGTGATGATTGGTCAGATTAAGGTTCTAGGAAAGTCAACAGAGGAGGCAGAGGCAGAGGCGCTAAAGCAGCTTGAGGCTGTTGGCCTTGCCGATAGAGCAGACTTCAAGCCTGGTGCACTTTCCGGCGGACAGCAGCAGCGTGTAGCAATTGCTCGCGCTGTAGCAATGCATCCAAATGTACTTTTGTTTGATGAGCCAACCTCCGCGCTTGATCCCGAGCTTGTCCGTGGTGTTTTGGATGTTATGCGTGATTTAGCAAAGAACTCTGGTATGACCATGATTGTGGTAACACACGAGATGGGTTTTGCAAAAGACGTGGCAGATCGCGTGGTCTTTATGGAAGGAGGAGTGGTAGTTGAGCAAGGTACTCCTGATGTCATTTTCAACAATCCACAAAACCCTCGAACAGCTGAGTTCATTGGCGCTATTGCGTAAAACCCATACTTTTTAGAATTAATATGCAAACGTAAAAAATATTTTAGGGCGAGAAGATCTTCTCGCTCTAATTGCAGATAATAAGGTATATCTGCTCTTTATTCGCAGCTTGTGGTATGCTTTATAAGACTAAGCTTATCCTAGGGGGAATCGATGCATCACAAGAATATTCTTCTTGTATCTGCAACGACACGCTTACATGAACGTATGCGTGAACTTTCGCATGTCATTGATGTGTCTATTGCTCTTGCAAATGCAGCCTCATTTTCTCAGGCTGCGGCTTCTGGTCATACCTTTGACCTGATTATTCTTGATCAGAAAGAACTTTCCCAGGATGTTATTAGCACGGTAGAGAATTATTCTGCGCAAAATGGCGGAATTGCTCGCCTGTTTGTTGCTGACCTTGATAATCTTTCTAAGTTTGTTCTGCCTGTTCAGGGCAAGAGTGATTTTATTTTGTCTACAGCAACCATCCAGGAGTTTAGCCTCAGGTGCTCGCTGCTTTTGTGGCCAGGTACCGAGAGTACTTCTAGAGATTTGGTTATTGTTGACAACATAAAGATTAACCTGGCTACATATCAGGTTTACATCGATGAATCTCCTGTTGATCTTACGTATATGGAGTATCTGCTGCTGTCATTCTTGGCAACCCATCCGTCTCGTGCATACTCGCGTGAAGCGCTTCTGCAGCGCGTTTGGGGCTTTGAGTATTGTGGCGGAACCAGAACAGTTGACGTTCACGTAAGGCGTGTCCGCTCAAAGATTGGTCCTCAGGCAGCAGCGCATCTTGAGACGGTTCGTGGCGTTGGCTATCTGTTTAGAGCATAATCGCAGGTACAAACTACGTTTAATGGGATCTGCAAATTTCTTACTTACTAGCAGGACTCCCGCACGTCTTTATCATAATGAGAAACGAATTTTTGTCCGGCATAACGGGTAGAATACACATATTGAAAAATTGGTGTTTAGCGCAGAATTATTTGCGTTAGCTGTTTGCATCAAAGTGATGTTAAGGAGGATGTCTATGGAGAACCAAACACATGGTTTAACCACAGATTCCGCTGTTTATAAGCGTTTCTCGCCAGTTAAGCAGACTGGATTTATGTCTATGTTCAAAAGCTCAAGTGTAAAAAGAACAGCATGTGCAATTGCTTTTGCTGTTGCTTGTGTTCCTACCATTGCTTTGGGAGAGGGAATTTCTAAGCTTCCTGCAGTATCTGGTCAGGCAAGTATTTCTCAAGCTGCAACGTCTCGTCCTGCTGCAGAACCCACTGATACTAAGACGGCAGAAACGGTAGCTTCTAAGGTTTTGCCTTCGGTTGTGTCCGTTAAGGCTACCAGCGATTCATCAGGGTCAACTGGTTCTGGTGTTGTATTGAACACAAATGGAGACATTCTTACCAATTACCACGTCATTGAGGGCATGGATACGTTTTCTATCTCCGTTAATGACAAAGAGTATAAGTGCACTGTCGTGGGAACAGATCCAACCTCTGACCTGGCTGTTCTTCATGCAGACCTTAAGGGAGATAGCCTAACTCCAATTGAGATTGGTAACTCCGATAACTTAGCTCCTGGTAGTTGGGTTATGAGTGTTGGTAGTCCATTTGGTCTTGATCACTCTGTTTCTGCAGGTATCGTGTCTGCTCTTTCTCGTGGAGATATGCTTGAGACAGAGGGTGGAGAAACTACTATTTATGCAAACCTCATCCAGGTTGATGCAGCTATTAACCCAGGCAATTCCGGTGGTGCTCTGGTTGACTCCAATGGTCAGCTTGTGGGTATTTGTACGCTCTACTCTTCTGACACCCAGTCGTTTGCGGGTATTGGCTTTGCAATTCCTGCTAACTACGCCATTGATATTGCAAATCAGATTCTTTCTGGCCAGCAGGTTAAGCATGCCTATATTGGTCTTTCTATGCAGACCGTAACTCCTCGAGCAGCCAAGCGCAATGACCTCTCGGTAGATTATGGTGCGTATGTGGCAGGCCTTCTTGATGATAGTCCCGCAGAGGATGCTGGTATTAAAAAGGGTGACGTTATTGTCTCTATTGGTGGAGAGCGCGTAGTTTCTGCTGATGCAGCTATTATTGCCGTTCGCTCCCACAAGATTGGAGAGACCGTTCCTGTAGAAATCATGCGTGGAGAAGACCGTCTTACCATCAACGTCACGCTTGGTTCTGATGAGACGCTTTCTTCTATGAAAGAGAAAGAAAAGAACAGCAAGAATAATAAAAACGATACTGATGATAAACAGGATCGTACTGAAAATGATGATTCCTATAGGTATTATCGTCAGCAAAATTGGTGGCAGGAATTTTGGGATTACTTTACTAATCCTTATGGAGATAAAGACGTTAATTCCGATAATCCTTTTGAGAATATTGTAGAGAGCATTACTAATAGCATTGCAGAAGCAATTTACGGAATTTTTGGTTAATCTTCAGCATTGCAGAAGCAATTTACGGAATTTTTGGTTAATCTTCAGCATTACAGCGCTCTGGCAGTGAGGTCGATTTGTAGTTTTAAGAGTTAGGGGAGCCTTGTGGATTTGCTTGTGCTATTGGTTTTGGCTGTAGTCGCCATTCTACTTATCGTGAGCCTTGTTACGCTTTCCTCTAAGCTTTCGCAAGTAAAGATGCTGCAAGAGCAAAATCAAACATCATCTACAGAGCTTATAAGAAGTTCAACAGAGCTAGACCGTCGTGTTACGGATAACATGGCAAAAATGCAAGAGCTTATGGATACAAAGCTTGAGCAGGTAAGAGAAGTAGTTGGTCAGAAGCTCACCACAACACTGCAAGATCAGACAAAGCAGACTGATCAGCGCATTGCTCAGCTTGATGCTCGCTTTGATGCTTTCCAGCGTCGTGTGGATGACAACATGAAGGCAACCTCTCAGGCCTCAACCGAGCAGCTTGGCAAGGTCAGAGAGACTGTTGATAAGCAGCTCAGCGACATGCGTAAAGAGAATGAAGCAAAGCTTGAGCTTATGCGTCAGACCGTTGACGATAAACTCCAGAAAACGCTTGATGAGCGTATGACTCAATCGTTCCAGCGCGTATCTACGCAACTTGAGCAAGTTCATCAAGGCTTGGGAGAAATGCGCGGTCTTGCAGAGGGTGTTGGAGACTTAAAGAAAGTTCTCTCTGGCGTTAAGACTCGCGGAATTGTTGGAGAGATTCAGCTTGGTGCAATTTTAAGAGACATTCTTTCTCCAGAGCAATATGAAGAGAATGTTGCTACTGTTTCTGGTTCTTCTGAGCGCGTCGAGTTTGCAGTTAAGTTGCCTGGAGAGTCAGGGGAGACTGTTTGGCTTCCTATTGATTCTAAGTTCCCTGGAGATACGTACGAGCACCTAGTAGATGCAATTAACGGAGGAAATGAAGAGGCTATTGCTGCTGCTAAAAAGGGCCTAGAGACTCGAATTAAGGCAGAGGCAAAAGATATTTCTACAAAGTATATTGCTCCACCAGAGACAACCAACTTTGCTATTTTGTTCCTTCCTTTTGAGGGACTTTATGCAGAGGTAGTCAGTCAGACGGGACTGCTTGAGCAGCTACAGAGAGAGTATCGCGTTAATGTGTGTGGACCTTCCACTATGGCTGCCCTTCTTAACAGTCTTCAAATGGGATTCCAATCCGTTGCTATTCAGAAGCATGCAGACGAGATTCAAAAGGTACTCTCTGCGGTTAAGACAGAGTTTGAGACGTATCAAGCTCAGCTTGAGAAAGCTCAAAAACAGATTAGAACTGCAGAAACCACTATTGATAAGATTCTTACTACTAGAACAAAGGCCATGAACCGCAAGCTCAGAGGTGTTACTGCATTAGAGAGCCTTGAAGATGCACAGAGTACTTTAGGTCTTGTTGAGGGAAGTGTAGAAGATTAAGAGGACGATGAATAGCACGTATTTTTGAGTGCTGAGTTTCTCTTTTATAGGTAGATAAAAAACAGCGGCTTCGGTTGCTGTTTTTTTGTTGCATAAAAATACCTTATGGGGGTATACTGTTTACAGAAACTAATACCCCCTTAGGGTATGCAAAGGAGGACAGATGGCTCAGAAAGACAGCCAACCACAGGAAACTTGTTGTCATTGTGATCACAAGGCTACTCCTCGCTCAAGCGAGCTTAAAAGTGGAGTTTCTCGCCGTATTAACCGTGCAATCGGCCAGTTAAATGGCATTAAAACAATGATCGATGAGGATCGTTATTGCGGAGACGTCCTTATTCAGCTTGCAGCAGTTGAGTCTGCGGTTAAGGCCATCTCAAGAGAAGTAATGCAGGATCACCTGGAGTCTTGCGTGGTTGACCGCATCCAGTCGGGTGATACAGAAGTTATTGATGAGGTCATGGACCTCTTTAAGCGTTTTATGTAAGGTGGCGTTATGGATCAGAAAGTTTTTGATGTACAAGGAATGACGTGTGCAAGTTGCTCTGCGCACGTAGAGAAGGCAGCAAACTCTGTTTCTGGTGTCTCTGAGGCTCGCGTTAATCTGCTTAAAAATTCTATGGAAGTTGATTACGACGGTAATCCAGATACCCTCAAGCAGATTTCTGACGCAGTAAGCAAAGCAGGCTATGAGGCAACACCTCGTAGTGACAAAAAAGATTCTGCTGCAACTACTAAGGCAGATGCTACCGATGCTTCAGAAAAGGAGGTAAAGCAGAAGAGAGTCGAGCTTATTTCCTCAATGGCGTTTGCCATTCCACTGTTCTATCTTGCCATGGGTGAGATGATAGGGACACCTGTTCCACCTGCTGTTTCTGGAATGAATGGCATGATGAACTTGGCTCTTACCGAACTCTTGCTCTGCATTCCTATTCTGTTCATTTGTCGCCACTATTTTATTGGTGGATTCCGCTCGCTTTTGCATGGCGCTCCTAATATGGACTCGCTCATTGCACTGGGTTCAGCAGCATCGTTTGCCTACAGCGTTGTCAGCCTGTACCAGATGGCAAACGCTTTTGTCGCAGGAGACGTGACTGCAGCTCACCATGCAATGCACGGCATGTACTTTGAGTCTGCTGGTTTGATTCTTGCTTTGATTACCCTGGGCAAGTTCTTTGAGGCTCGCGCAAAAGGTCATACTACTGGTGCCATTAATGCGCTCATGAATCTTGCTCCAAAGACGGCTATTCTCGTCAAAGATGGTGTTGAGCAGGAAGTTCCTGCAGAGACTGTTGTGGTAGGAGACGTGCTTGTGGTAAGGGCTGGACAGTCAATTCCAGTTGATGGCCAGGTCATCGAGGGAGAAGGATCTGTCGATGAGTCCGCTATTACCGGAGAGCCTGTTCCTGTAAGCAAGACCGCTGGCGATTCCGTGACAGGTGCTACGGTATCTACCGGCGGCTGGTTTAAGATGCGCGCTACCGCCGTTGGCGATGACACAACGCTTGCAGGCATCATCCGCCTGGTTGACGAGGCCACAAGCTCCAAGGCACCTATCGAGCGCCTTGCTGACAGCATTGCTGGCGTCTTTGTTCCTGTTGTTATTGGAATTGCACTGGTAACCTTTGCTGCATGGTTTGTCTTTGTGGCGCCTGGTGACTTTGCAGTTGCTCTCTCGCACGCTGTTTCTGTTCTGGTTATTTCGTGCCCTTGCGCACTTGGTCTGGCAACACCTACCGCCATTATGGTGGGCACCGGTCTGGGCGCTTCAAATGGCATTTTGGTCAAGTCCGCTGAGGCACTTGAGGGTGCAGTACGCGCAACTGTGGTTGTTCTTGATAAGACAGGAACACTCACCGAGGGTAAGCCAAGCGTAACCGACGTACTTTGTGCAGGTGGCACCTCTAAAGATCAGCTGCTTGAGTATGCATACGCTCTTGAGCAGAAGAGCGAACACCCACTTGCGCAGGCAGTTGTTACGTACGCTCAAGAGAAGCTTGGAGAGTCTGCAGGCAGTTCTGTTGATGTGCAGGAGTTCTCACAGGTTGCAGGCGGCGGCCTTACAGCAAAGGTTGGCGAGAAACGCCTTGTAGCTGGTAACGCTCGTCTTATGGATCAGGAGGGTATCAGCACACAAGAGCTGGCCTCTCAAGCTCAGCAGCTAGCTGAACAGGCAAAAACACCGCTGTACTTTGCACTTGAGGATAAGCTTCTTGGTGTCATTGCTGTGGCCGATAAGGTTAAGCAGACCAGTGCATCCACCATTGCTCGTCTTCGTGCTATGGGTGTTAAGTCCGTCATGCTTACCGGTGATCAGGCAACAACAGCAAACGTTATTGGTAAAGAGCTCGGCGTTGACCAGGTAATCTCTGATGTCTTGCCAAGCCAAAAAGAGTCTTATATCAGGCAGTTCCAGGACGCTGGAGAAAACGTTGTCATGGTTGGCGACGGTATCAACGACGCCCCAGCACTTGCGCGAGCAAACGTGGGTATTGCAATTGGTGCAGGCACCGATGTTGCTATTGAGTCCGCTGACATTGTCTTGATGAAGTCTGATCCAGCTGATGTTGCTACCTCAATTGAGCTCTCTCGAGCCACCATGACCAACATCAAAGAGAATCTGTTCTGGGCTCTGTTCTATAACACCATTTGTATTCCTGTCGCTATGGGCCTGTTGTATCCATTTGGCATTTCGCTGAATCCTATGATTGGTGCAGCTGCCATGGGCTTCTCGTCAGTCTTTGTTGTATGCAATGCACTGCGCCTGCGTACCTGGAAGCCAAAGAATACCAGCTCAGCAACTCGCCAAGACGCTCATGACACAAAACCAGTCATTGACGTTCAAACTAAGTCCATAAACGACGCATCCGCGTCACAGAAGGAGGAATCTTATATGGAGAAGAAACTAAACGTAGAGGGCATGTCTTGCCAGCACTGTGTTGCACACGTCACACAGGCTCTTGAGGCTGTCGAGGGTGTCTCTAAGGCAACCGTTTCACTTGACGAGAAGAGCGCTGTAGTTGAGCTGTCTTCTGATGTCGCTGATAGCGCATTGGTTGATGCTGTTGTTCAGGCAGGATATGAGGCTACTATTGCCTAAGGTGGGCAAGTAGACGGTCCTTCTCGCTAGAATCGCCAAATACCGCACGTGCAGCATTTTCAGCAAGCTCACGTGCGGTATTTTTGTCTAGACCGCAGTGCTGCTGCAAAAGCTCAAACTCGCGCGAGAGGGTAGTGTTGGAGACAGTCATGTTGTCCGTGTTGATAGTGACCGTCAGACCAGCATCAAGCAGTTGCTCAAGCGGGAAGCGCTCTATTGACTCAAAGATGCGCGTCTGAACGTTGCTGGTAGGGCAAATCTCAAGAGCAACATTTGCAGCCTTAAGGTCCTGGATAACGCTTTTGTTTTCTAAAGAGCGAACGCCGTGACCAATACGTTGTGCGCCAAGTCGAAGCGCAGCTTTGATGCTCTCTGGACCAGCAGCCTCTCCCGCGTGGATAGTAAAGGGAACATCTTTTCTTTGCGCTTCAGCAAAAAGTGACGAGAAATTCTCTGTGGCAAAGAGCGCCTCTGCTCCCGCTAAGTCTGCAGCTACAACGCCATTCCCAAGATACGCCGCAGCTAAATCAATTGACTCTTCATTTTTGTGTTTAAGCTCTTCACCTGTGCCACGCATAGCGCAAATAAGGTATGCCGTGTGGAGCTTTGACTGTGGATGCTCTGCATAGAAGTCAGCTCTACCAGCAAGAGCAGCCTCAAGGACTTCTTGCTGAGAAAGACCTCCTGCAGTAAGACTTCCTGGTGCAAAGCGGGGTTCAGCGTAGAGAATGCCCTCTGCGTCAAGTTGCTCGTGAAATGCCTTTGCAACCGTACGAATGCCCTGTGCTGACTGCATAAGCTTGAGCGGCAGCTCAAATGTAGCAAGATACTGGTTAAGATCCTGGCAATGAGCTGGGACTTGCATCTTTTCTTTGAGTTCAGCCAAAGAAAAATCAAGTCCCGCTTCTGCTGCAAGTTGAGCAGCGGCAGATAGTGGAATTGATCCATCAAGATGAACATGCAAATCGATAAGAGCACAGGAGCTCATGGCGCCTCCTACAATAAACGTATGCTATGGCGCAAAGAGCGCAAACTAGATAGCTACATCATACGGTAGGGAAGTGGCGTTTTCCAAATCGTTTGCAAGTTTTTCAAACTGGTATCCATTGACGCGCTCAAGCAGACGTACTTCATCAGGTAAAACGTCATAGTGAATCTGAGAGCAAATAGCGCAGGCAATAGATCCAATGGTGTCCGTATCTCCACCCATCTCCGCAGCTATTCTCGCCGCTCTAGAAACTTTTCCTTGAGAAAGCTTAACTACCGCAAGAACTGCAGGTATTGTCTCTATAGTTTCATAACCACAGCCGCAGTAGTCGTAGATGTCTCTTGAAGCGGCTAAGGGAGCCTCAAGGTTTTTGGCACCCTCGCAAAACTCCAGCGCCATGATGCATTTTTGGTACATGCTAGGCATGGGCATTTGTGTACCAATTTTTGTGTAGAGCGCTCGGTGTCCGTAGCTTAAAGCAGTTTCAAGAGCGTCTTCCACTGTAAACGAATTTTCAGTAAGACCTCTGTTAATGGCGGCAACAATCATTGCTGCACCCATTATGGCTACATTGGTTCCGTGAGTGGGAAGCGCAAGCTCAGTAACGCTGTTAATGAGCGCATGTTTGTCTTTCCAGCTCACAATTGAAGCTAGTGGCGCACATTTCATGGCACATCCGTTAGTGGTACCAAGGCGTCCACACGTTTTAAGTGAGTGACCAGAAAGTCGATTGGCTAATGCAGCTCTTGTGGAAGGACCGACCACCTGGGCAGCATTTGGCTCTGTTGCCACATAGTTTTCTAGTGCATCAAAGTAGCTTGACTGATTAAAAATACCCTGATTATCAATGATATTTTTAGTCAGAATAATTGCATTTGCTGTGTCATCTGTAGTTTGACCTGCAGTAAAAGGTCTTCCAAAGAAGTCGTTTTTCGGTGGACTTGAAAGACTCTGAACTCCATCAGGAAACGCAAAATCAATTTGGTGTGGTGGCATCATCTCTGTTGGCATGCCATAAGCGTCGCCATAGGCAAGGGCCGTAAGCATCCTATAGAGTTTGATTTTTCTTGCCGTGTTCATGTTACTCACGCTTCTTTATGTCAGAAGAACGTGATGTTTTGGCTCTGCAGAGACTATTTTTACCTGCAGAGATAAGCTTCTCATAGCAGCGTGCCATGATCGCTCCCCTCAATTAGATATTCTCTGTCTTTGCAGGTTTTTCTTTGCTGTGCCGTAAGGAATGCCTCACTCCTTAGATCCTTACTTTCCCAGCTTGTAGTCGCAATACAAGCTAGATGGCTCAGACAGAAAATATCTCCCCCAAGTATGTTTAAAGATATCAAATATTTAAGTATTACTACAGGGGGTAAGGCTTATTAATCGGCGGGCGGTAGCTGAAGAGAGCTTAGAGGCAACTTATTCACAATAGTAACTACGTGCTGTCTTATATTCTCTCTAACGTAGGGAGCCATTGCTGGGTAAAATGGTTTGTAGCAATCTGAAAGGAATGGACATGCCCGCAATTTTGACTCATGACTTCTTTGGCAAAGATGCCTTTGATATAGCTGCAGGCAAACTTGGTTTCTCCACCATGGAGGAGCGAGAAGCTTTTCTCCTGGGCAATCAAGGTCCAGATCCACTGTTCTATTTAGCGGCAGACCCGCTGCTGCATCGCTATGCCAATTACGCATCAATCATGCATAAAGAGAAAACGCCTGAACTCCTTCTTTCTATGCGAGATGCAATTGCGCCTCTGCCGCTTAAAGATGTTGCGGTTGCTCGTGCCTATATCGCGGGATTTCTCTGCCACTATATGCTTGATTCCACTGCGCATCCCTTTGTCTATTACTGGCAGAACATGCTTACCTCTCAAGGTGTAGAGGGCTTGGATGAATCTGCTAAAAATCAAGTACATGCAGAAATCGAGAGGGACCTTGATGAGGCAATTCTTTACGCTCATCTTGGTAAAACGGTAGCTACCTATAGGCCTTATAGCGAGGTTTTGAAGGCATCGCTGCATACGCTTTACGTTTTGGATAGGGTATTTTTCTTTGCGTTGCTGTGGACGTATGAAAAACCTACCGATACCAGGATTTTCTCGTCAGCTGCTGTTGATTTTAGGATTATCCAACATCTAGCATATTCGCCAACAGGTAAGAAGAGAAAGTTACTTGGTCATCTTGAACGCACCTTTGGTACAAATAGGTTCTCTTTGATTGAGGCGCTCTCTCACGGGGCAAGAGAATCCTCCGATTCTGACTTTGATAACAGAGCAGGAAATGAGTGGACTGATCCTTTTACGGGAGAAGTGCGCAAAGAGAGCTTCTGGGATTTGTATGACCATGCGCTGGCAAATGTGCCGTATGCACTTGACGTTTTCTTCTCGCCAGACTTTAATCTTGATACTGCAAAAGAGCTTACGCAAAATCTGAACTTTGATGGTCAGACGCTTGTTGATGAAGGTTCGACAGAATAGGTTTTTGTGGCAACGTACGTTTTTTCTGATATACACGGTCATGTGGAGCCGCTCAGGCGTGCTCTAGAGCGTATTAATCCAACCGAGTCAGACGTGTTCTATTGTCTTGGTGACATGATTGACCGTGGTCCCAGCTCGCTTGCCACTATTAAGACAATTCGCGAGCTTCCTAACTGTACGGTTTTAATGGGCAATCATGAGCA
Organism: uncultured Atopobium sp.; assembly: GCA_900555335.1. Taxonomy (GTDB): domain Bacteria; phylum Actinomycetota; class Coriobacteriia; order Coriobacteriales; family Atopobiaceae; genus Lancefieldella. Next base: position 17,934 of record USKU01000010.1, read on the forward strand.
GCTTGCGCTGCAAGCGTTGGACCCAGAAGCCGATATTGAAGCCCAGTTTATGTGGCAGATTAACGGGGGAGAGGCAACGCTTGCTGAGCTCAAGACGCTTTCTGAAGAAGAATATAGTGAGCTGTTTGACTGGCTGCAGGCGCTTCCTTTGTACGCCACCGTTGAGGTACAAGGTAGAGATTTTGTTCTGGTACATGCGGGCATAAAGTCTAATGGCGTTCCCTTGCCAACCGCCTGGGATAAGGCTTCTTTGGAGCAGTATTTAAGCAAGCAGTCTGAAAACGATCTTTTGTGGATTCGTGAAGAGTTTTGGCAATATCCAACGGATTTCCGCACGTCAGAAGCAGCGTATCCTATTGTAATTTGCGGCCATACACCCACTCCTTTGTTAGCAAGTTTTGGTGCAAAAAACTTGAATCGCAGTGCCACTACTCCTGATGGCCTTGCGCAATGGGTTCAGTCAGATGGCGATAAGTGGGGAATTGACACAGGCACAACAGGCGGAGCTGGCTATGGTCAAGTAACTGTACTGCGCCTTGATGATTTGCAGGAGTTTGTTGAGCCACTGCAAGAAGGCGAATAGCTGTGGCTGTGAAGATGCCACGGCACGCCGGCGATGCTGCCAAAACTGCGCTTACGCATGTAGAGAACACGCTTGACCCTATCATCTTTCCCGATTCTCGCGTGCTGCTCTTGGGATCAATGCCTAGTCCCAAGTCTCGAGAAATTGGCTTTTACTTTGGCAATCCTCAGAATAGATTCTGGCGCGTAGTTGCCACGTTATATGGCGAGAAACCCCTCAAGTCCATACCTGAAAAGATTGACTTCTGTAAAAGACATCATCTTGCGCTCTGTGATGTGCTTAAGGCTTGTGATATTAAGGGTGCAAGTGACGCTTCTATTGCAAATCCAGTTCCACACAACATTGGCGCCCTTATTCAAGATTCATCAATCTGCGCTATTTTTACGCTAGGCGGTACCGCAACAAAATTTTACAGACGTTATACTGAGCAACAAACTGGTATTTCTGCACGTCAACTACCTTCTACAAGTCCCGCTAACGCACGTATGTCAGTTGAGGATTTGGTGGAGGAATTTTCCATTATCAAAAAATTTACCAATTGTGAGTTGACAATATCCTAGTTGCGACTAGGATTATACGCATGCGAATTATGGCTACGACATACACTGCACTTTGTGCATGCACCGCGATGTGTCTGGTGCCCGGGTCACATACGACCAGGGTGTAATTGTCGCTGAGCAAAATTTTCCTGGTACAGACTCGGGCGTAAAGCTATTTTGTAACTCTTGTGTGAGTATTCGCACATCCCGAGAGGATTTATTCGCATGGACTGGAGCTTCATAGGGGAACACCTCCCACTGTATGCAGAAGCTGCAAAAATAACGCTTACTATCTCTTTCTTTGGAGTTCTCTTCTCGCTTATCGTTGGTTTGATAAGTGCTCAGATTTCGCTGACAAAAATTCCTGTTTTAAGTCAGCTTAATGCTGTTTATGTTGAGCTTTCCAGAGGAACACCCCTGCTTATTCAGCTGTTTCTTATCTACTTTGGACTGACTAAAGTTGGTCTCAAAATGGATGCAGAAGTAGCTGCTGTTGTGGGTTTAACGTTTCTTGGTGGCTCCTATATGGCAGAGGTATTTCGTGCCGGTTTTGAATCAGTTGCAGCTATTCAGTTTGAATCTGCACAGGTTTTGGGCCTCTCAAAGTTTCAAGCACTCCAGCATGTAATTCTTCCACAGGCACTTTCTGTAGCAATTCCAGGGCTTGTTGCTAACGTCATTTTCTTGATTAAGGAATCTTCCGTTGTTTCCGGCATTGCCTTGGCAGACTTGATGTATGTAACCAAAGACATTATTGGCATGCAGTACGACACTACAGAAGCGCTCTTTATGCTGGTAGTTGCCTATGTGATTATCCTTGTTCCTATTTCTTTGCTTGGCAGCTGGCTGGAGAGGAGGCTTGACTATGCCCGTCGATAACATTTTGCTGCAGGACGGAGTGATAACGCGCCTTCTTGGAGGTCTCGCAACAACGGTGCATATTGGCCTTATCTCCGTGGCGCTTTCTATTCCTCTTGGTGTTCTCATTGGACTTTTTATGACATCCAACAACAAGGTTGTTCGCGCAATTCTTCGTGTTTACCTTGAGATTGTTCGTGTTATGCCTCAGCTAGTGCTGCTCTTTGTGGTGTTTTTTGGTACTTCTGAATGGTTTGATGTCAACTTTGATGGTATTGAAGCTTCAATTGTGGTCTTTACCTTTTGGGGAGCAGCTGAGCTTGGAGACCTGGTACGAGGGTCATTAGAGTCAATTCCAGCATCTCAGTATGACGGTGCGTTTGTACTTGGCCTTTCTCGCCAGCAAACGTTCTTTAAGGTCATTCTGCCCCAGGCTTTGAAACGCCTTTTGCCACCAGCCATCAATCTGATTACACGCATGATTAAGACAACGTCACTTTGTAATCTGATTGGCGTAGTCGAGTTGCTTAGAGTTGGAAGTCAGATCACCGATTTTTATCGTTTCAAGTTCCCAACTGACGGAGCACTTTGGATTTACGGAGCTATTTTCTTCCTGTATTTTGCCGCCTGCTTCCCACTTTCGTATCTTTCACGCAGGCTTGAGAGGAGCGCCTCACATGAGTAACACCGTTTTAGCAGTTAAGAATCTCACTAAGGTATATCCCTCAAGCGAGAAACCCGTGCTTGACAAGATCTCACTCTCCATCAATAAAGGCGAGGTAGTTGTGGTGTTGGGACCTTCCGGTTGCGGTAAGTCTACGCTACTTCGCGCCATTGTTGGCTTGGAAGATATCCAAGGGGGAGAAGTGCTTCTCCACGATCAGGTTATTTCTGGTCAGAAGAGGGAAAGCGCCGCAGCAGGCATTGGTATGGTTTTTCAAAGCTATGACTTGTTCCCCAATATGAAGGTTTTGAAAAACGTAACCCTGGCTCCTCTGGTAGTGCAGAAGCGCTCAGAGGATGAGGTTTTGGTACAGGCAGAAGAACTGCTGCGTCGTGTGGGACTGTGGGAGAAGAAAGACTCCTATCCATCGGCTCTTTCCGGTGGTCAAAAGCAGCGCGTGGCAATTGTTCGTGCGCTTATGACTAACCCTGAAGTTCTTTTGCTGGACGAGATTACTGCAGCTCTTGACCCTGAGATGGTTCACGAGGTTTTGCAGGTAGTTATGGAGCTAGCAGAGCAGGGAATGACCATGCTGGTGGTAACTCACGAGATGCGCTTTGCTCAAGCAGTTGCTGATCGAGTCATCTTGATTGATCAGGGACACATCGTAGAAGAATCGTCCGATGCACAAGAGTTTTTCTCGGCACCTAAAACAGAGAGGGCACAAGAGTTTTTGCGTACCTTTGAATTTGAACGTGTACATAAGTAAACAACGTGTTTTTACACGTAGATGATGTAGTAATTGATTTAACTTGTTAGGATTTGAAATGAACTTCTTTGAAAATACTTCCGCTTCTCTTTCTCGCCGTGCTTTTCTTGGTGCAAGCGCACTTTCTGCTGCAGCTCTTCTGGCAGCTTGCAAGAAAAAGGATTCTGAGGGAGCTCAGAGTGGATCTTCTGATACAGACTCAAAGTTTAGAACCCTTGATGACATCAAGAAGGCAGGCACGGTAAATATTGGTGTCTTCAGCGATAAAGCTCCTTTTGGTTACGTTGATGCAAACGGTAATTACGCTGGTTACGACATTGTTTTTGCCGAGCGTCTTGCAAAGGATATGGGCGTTAAGATCAACTACATTTCCACGGATGGACAGAATCGTGTGCCTTTCTTGCAGTCAAACAAGGCTGATATCATGCTGGCAAACTTTACGGTAACCGATGACCGTAAAGAGAAGGTTGATTTCTCCCTGCCATACATGAAGATTAAGCTTGGTGTTGTTTCTCCATCCTCAGCGCCAATTACAGATGTTTCTCAGCTTGACGGCAAGAAGCTTATTGTCTCTAAGGGAACTACGGCCGAGACCTGGTTTACCAAGAATGCACCTAAGGTTGAGCTGGTCAAATTTGATAGCTATGCTGACGCATACAATGCACTGCTTGACGGCCGCGGCGATGCTTTCTCAACCGATAACACCGAGGTACTTGCATGGATTAAGTCTAACTCTGGCTTTGTTGTTGGCATTGATGACCTGGGCGACTCCGATACTATTGCCGCTGCAGTTCATAAGGGCAATTCCTCGCTGTTAGAGTTTATCAACAACGAGATTACCGGCCCTCTTGCAGAGGAGAATTTCTTCCACAAGGCTTATGAAGAGACGCTTGCTCCAATCTACGGTGACGAGGTAGATCCAAATACTATGGTAGTCGAGGGCGGCAAGATCTAAGTTTTAGCCCTCAGTTTTACGCGCCGCGTCGTCCTCAACACTCATATACGCCCATTTCGCGAGAAGACCTTGCAGCTTGTAAGGTCTTCTCGCGTTTGTAGCTAAATTGTTAATTTGTACAGCGCTTTTCAAAAATGTTTCTTTGTGCTGATAAAGTAGGTCAACTATTTTTTGACCACCAGGGCAAAGGAGCTGATAATGGCAGCTGAACAGCAAAAGACAACTCGTAAGATTGGCGTCCCCAGGTTCCCTGGCGATATTATGCTTTATCCACTTTCTGTGGGCCTACTGCTTCACTCTTTTTTCCCTCAGGTTCTAGAAATTGGTAGCTTCACCACAGCTGTTGCTAAGGGCGCTCCTGCGATTGTTGGTATTGTTCTGCTGTTTGTTGGCGCCTCCATTGATCTTAAGACTGTTCCAAAGGTTCTGAAGACTGGCTTAACCATTCTTATTCCTAAGCTTGCTATTGCTATTGCCTTTGGTCTTTTTGTTGCCAAGTTCATGAACGATAACTTCTTTGGTCTTAATGCACTTTCCATTATTGGTGGCATCACCTTCTGTAATGTTGCCCTGTACATTGGTATTACTGCTGAGTATGGAACTCCTGATGAGCAGGGTGCAGCTGCAGTTTTATCTCTTGTTGCAGGTCCTGCAGTTACCATGATTGCTCTAGGCGCAGCAGGCGTTGCAGCAATTTCTCCTACCGCACTTATCGGTACGCTGCTCCCTCTGGTTCTTGGTGTTGTTCTTGGTAACCTTAGTCCATTTATTAGGGGACTTTTGGTTCCTGGTATTAACCCTTGCATTGCCGTTGTTGGTTTTGCTCTTGGCTGCGGCATGAGTGTTGAGAACCTTATTACGGGCGGTCCATCAGGCATTCTCTTAGCAGTTCTTTGTATCATTACCGGTATTCTTACCATGCTTGTTGAGCGTCTACTGGGTGGCTCTGGTAAGGCAAGTC
>USKU01000011.1 GCA_900555335.1 uncultured Atopobium sp.
CGCTTTGATGCCCAGGCTCGCTCGTATCGCTATCGTATTTGTGCAGATAGCGCTCGTCCCGTACTGGGTTGGGACCACGTGTGGTGGTACAACGGTCACCTGGATGCAGAGCTTATGGACAAGGCGGCACAGGTGCTGGTGGGAGAACACAACTTCAAGAGCTTCTGCAAGGCGATTTCTGCAGAGGGTAAGCCAACGCATCGTTTTGTAGAGCGCCTTACCGTTGAAGAAATTGAAGAGGCTGGCGAGAAACTCATTGCAGTTGATATTACGGGTAACGCCTTCTTGCATAACATGGTGCGCACGATTGTGGGCACACTGGTTGAGATTGGCCGAGGTCACAGGCCTGTTGAGTGGATCGACGAGGTTCTAGCTGCTCAGAATAGAATTGCTGCTGGCAGTTGTGCACCTGCTCAGGGCCTCACGTTTGTGAACGTTCGCTATCCAGAGGGTGTTTTGCAACCCTGGTAGCGCTTTCGGCTCTTTGACTGCCTCGTGGTTTCTGAGCGAAAATCCGATTTCATCGTCCTTCTCGCGCCGTTTACGAAGTCTTTTCTACCACTTGTATTGTGTGCGGTGGTTTCCCTCGCAAAGAAATAGCATCATAGAAGAGAGCGTCTTTTTTAGGAGCTCTTGCAGAACTGATGAACAGTGAGGCAGGGAGCCAGTATGTTTAGGAAAAGAGAAAGATTTGAGCGCAGTGATGTTCCGCGTGAGAATCCCTATACAAACGTGATTGGCCTTGCCGTAATTGCCATTGTTGCTGTTCTTGTAGGCATTGTTGTTGTAACTCTTTGGGATCGCGCGCAGCTTGAGTCTCACTTGGGAGATCATGGGCTTAACAAGGCTGTAAAGAGCCAAAGTGTTTCAGGTAATCCGGATGGCACTACACAATCTGATGATGACTTTCTTACCTATGCCGTTATCAGCACAAATTCGCTTAAGGCAGGGGAGTCGACGCTTCAGTCTGTACGGCTTTTGGTCATTGATCGTACGCAGGGAACCGGCCATATAGTGTCTATTCCTACTGATGTGTATGCAGAAGTAGACTCAAACGCTAAAACACTGGCAGATATTTACAAAGATGACGGTCAGATCGCTTTTGTGAGCGCACTTGCTTCTGTCACCAACATTAAGATTACGCACGTTATCATTGCCACAGATGATGTGTGGGAGAAAATCTCGGCACTTTCTGGTTCGGGCGCTCGTTCACTGGTAAGCAATGCTTCTAGTTTGTTGTCTTCAATGATTACCGATATGAAGCCCAATCAGCTTCTTGAGCTTGTAGAGATTGTGCAGCCAATTGGCGTGTCTAATCTTGAGCATGATGAAGCTCCTGTTGTTGAAGGTTCAAGTGGCACTACCGTTGACCCTACGGCCTTAGGAAAGCTTGTTGGCATGCTCGTATAGACGTTATGGGCATTGTGTGTAGCCCGTCTCCACAAAACAGGTCAGATGTCCACATAACAGCAGTTAAACACGATGTGTGGAGAGATTTTGATAGAATAAAAATGTCTTTTTAATTCACTTTTTATGGGTAAACTGGTATCTAAAATTTAGGACCAGTTTGGGGGATGTGGAATGCACGAGCGCTCATACAATCCACATATGATTTCGGTTCTCATGGCCGCTGATAATGATGCTGATGCTATTAGAACGGTAATTAGGCAACTTCAAGAGCAGACATACCCTCATTGGGAGCTCATCATCGTTGACAATAGCTCCGATCCCCAGATTGCTCGCATGTTAGATAACCTTGCCAATCAAGAGCCTCGTTTAGATGTCTTGTGCCAATCGGGCATTAGCCATTTTGTTGCGCTTGAGATTGCTCAGGGTCGTGCTCGCGGAGCCTATACGCTTACCACTGAGCCTTCTTATAGGTTTAATTCCCACGTTTTGCAGGAGCTTTATTCTGCAGCTACCGCTTTGGGGCCTGTTGGTTCACCTAAAGCAGCAGATATTGTTATTGCGCACATGAAAACTGCCAATGCGCCTATGGAATGCAAAAAAGCTTTTGGAGCAAAAGCCTCTACATTGTTGCAGGTATTTGAGGAGTCGCAGCTTCCTTATTTGACGTCTATGAGCGGAAAGCTGTGCTCAACGCGTATTCTGACCGAGATTAAGCATGAGCCAGAAACTGATGGCGAGTGCAATTTTGTTGGCTATTGCTTTGAGATTGCAAAACATGTTACGTACGCCCCAAAAGCAATTTTTGTTGATGTACCAGCGGAATCTTCCAAGGAAGAAGAAACCATTGCTGCTTCTATGAACAAGCTTACTCAGGAGCGTCAGGCGCTCATGGCTCTTGCCAAGCATCTTGGCTTTGCAAACTCCAAAAAAGTTCAAAAATTGATTAGTCGCTACCTGATCAGCAAACTTCTTAAAAGCATGTATCCTGCATTCAACGAAGAATCCCAGCTCAGCCATGAAGAAAAAGAAAACTTTATTGTCAAGATTCTTTCTAATCCTGTAGCGCACCTTATTGTCACTGAAGCAACTTCTCCGCGACTGGTAGCTCATGCCTTGCTTGGTGCTATTTTGTCTACTACAACACGAGCTCGTTATGCCTATGTACGTAGAGCCGTATGGTATGCACGTTTTATGCGCATTCCACTTGCATAAGCTTCAGCGATACATAAGCAGCATCAATATTTAAAGTGTGTGATTCTAGAGTAGCCTGGCAATTTGTGTTTAGGTCCAGTCTTTAGAGCCAGTGTTAACGCCTGTCCATGAGCGATTTAAACGTCTGTGCTATGCCGTCATTTTTGACACGGAAAAATCCCTCTTTGGCTAGATATGCATAGCGTGCAAACTTGTTATCTTTTGGCAGAGCAATACCTCGCACCTGCGCAAAGAAAGCTTTTCCAGAGCCTGAGATTGCTGAGTTTTCAAACACGCGCTTTGCGTCCATGCGCTCAAAGCTCTTGGCGAGAAGATCGTGCACTTCTGAATCAGTCTCACCTGCAGCATCATGTTCTTCTCGCCAGGTAAGCGCGTCTTTTGTAAGCAGCGCGTAGTTGATGCCGCGCAGTGTGAGCGCGTTGAGCACCACGTCTGAGGTAATGTTGCGTGCGTCCACAACATCCATCATGTCGTTCCAGCGCTCAAGCGGAATTTTAGGCTGACGCTGCGCAAAGGTAGCGGCTTCTGCATAGCCATTCTCGCGATAGTTGTAGAGCGCAGAGTCTGTGTACACTATGCGAGCTCCGCAGCAATGCGAGGCAATGAGGAAGGGGTTGTCCACCCAGCCTGCACCGGGGACTTCTTTGAAGTTGATGTGGTTTTGGGTCAAGAATTCCTTGCGATAAAGCGCCGTCCAAATGGCAGGATGGTGCAGCAGAAGCTGTGCCATCTGATCAATTGAACAAGGCAGCTGCTTGGGTTTGACGCGGCCCTTATATGCGCAGGGAACTCTGTACTCGGCAGCGCCGGCAGCAGCTCTAAACTGCGACTTTGCCTCCGCACGACCATTTTTCTGGTTGCCAAATACGCGCCAATAGGCAGAGCGGGCAATATCTACCTTATCTTTTCCGCCGTTTGCCTGGATAAGATCAACAAGCTCTTGAATCATGGTTGGCTCAAGGTAATCATCGGGCTCAACAATACCCACCCATGAGCCGTGAGCTGCGGCAATGCCACGATTACACGTTGCTCCGTAACCCTCATTTTCCTTGTCAATGATGACAATGCGACCATCACGGGCAGCGTATGCTTCCAAAAGAGCTAAAGACGAGTCAGTTGAGCCATCGTTTAGGCAGATAATCTCCAGGTTTGTGTAGCTCTGTGATTGAATACTTGCCAGGCATTGCTCCAGATAGTCTGCAACGTTGTATATGGGCACAACAAGAGAAACCAAAGGTTGGTGGTTTTGAGCGTGACTCATCTAAACTCCTTTTGATTGCTGCTTTATACTATATAGGCATCAACTCACTCACGAAGTCACATTTTGAGGAAATATGAAGCGCACCGCCCTTGTCATAGTCACCTTTAAACGCCAGGAACTGCTTTCCAACCTGCTCAATTCCATTACGCAGCTCACGCAGGCTCCATGGCGCATCATTGTTGTGGACAACGAAAACTCCTCTGAGACAGCCTCTCTTGTGTCGGAGTTTTCGGAGAAGGTCAAAACCACGTGGGGAGAAACCACGGACGATCCCGACGCTCATGGTGGCACTAATCGCGTGTGTTACGTCCCTATGGAGCAAAACACTGGAGGCTCCGGCGGCTTCTCTGAGGGTGTGCGCGTAGGTTATGAGCTGGGTGCCGAGTGGTTCTGGGTTATGGACGATGACGTAGCCGTGCTGCCTGATGGTCTTGATAAGCTTGACGCATGGTCAGATAAGGCTGAGGTTATCCAAGGTCAGCGCTATGACTTTGATGGTGGTCCTTTCTTCTGGCAGTATCGCTTTAGCACTGCCTTGGGCATCTACAATCCGCTGGCAAAGGCTGGCTTTGACGGTGTGCCTTATCGCGAGTGCAATGTGATGTGCTTTGAGGGCGCCTGCTTTAAGCGCTCTGTAGTGCAGAAGATTGGTCTGCCTGACGCGCGCTTCTTTATCTATTGGGACGACGCTCTGTATGGCTATTTGGCCAGCAAGGTAACGCAGCCTATTTTGATTCCAGACTTTGTTCTTTCAAGATGTCGAGAAGTTCCTGGTCAGAGTATTGGTTCTGTGCGTCAGCTTAATTCAACCTCTGATATGACGCGCTATTACATCACACGTAACCGCGGCTATATTGCCCGTTACTTCCAGGTTCACGGTGATTACAACCCTGTGCTCTTTGGTGTTGGTACCGCTCTGACCTTTGCAAAAGAGATTATTCGACTCATTTTGGTAGACAGAGCGCACTTCTCGTCTGGCCTTTCTCGCCTTATAAAGGGCTGGAAGGATGCACGCCTTATCTATAAAGATGCAACTTGGCGTCCACAGCCTCCACTAGACTAGCTACCAAAGCCGACATTTTGTGTCGGCTTTTTTGATGCCTAAACGCTCAACAAAAGTGAGCGCTGAAAGGTGAATTGTGGCGCATTTGTGAAAGGCGACGAATGCCTACTTACAAAAAATCGAATTATTTTTTGACCATTAATAAATTTTGTAATTAGCGAAGTTTCTAGCTAATTTTCTACCTGCAGAGATATTGGTTGCCACAACGTGTCAATACATAATTTTGTATTCGTGTGGAAATTTCACAATATATTGTTATAGTTCTCGAACCCAAACACTATAAGTTGTGGCATAGTAGTTTCCATCACACAAGCGGGTTCCCAACTACTTCGCTTAGGCAAAAGCTTAGAAACCGCAGTGATAATCCAATTAAACACGCATGAAAGCGTTGCTTTCACCAACGTTTGTTCAAGGAGTTTGCACATGAAGATTATCAAGCGCAATGGCTCAGAGGTCACCTTCGAGGTTGAGAAGATTGTTAACGCAATCGCTAAGGCTAACGCAGAGGTCCCTGAGGATCAGCGCCTGACTGAGCGTGAGATTCAGTTTGCTTCTCTCAACGTTACCGATGAGTGCGAGAAGGCTGGACACACCGTCACCGTCGAGGAGGTCCAGGACCTTGTCGAGGATCAGCTCATGGCTCTTGACCGCTTTGAGGTTGCTCGTAAGTACATCATTTACCGCTACATCCAGAACCAGAAGCGTCACAAGAACACCACCGATGACAAGATTCTGTCTCTGATTGAGTGCAACAACGAGGAAGTCAAGCAGGAGAACTCCAACAAGAACCCTACCGTTGTTTCTGTTCAGCGTGACTACATGGCTGGTGAGGTTTCTAAGGACCTCGTTCAGCGTGAGCTTCTTCCAGAGGATATTGTTGCTGCTCACAACGAGGGTCTCATCCACTTCCACGATTCCGATTACTTTGCACAGCACATGCACAACTGTGACCTCATCAACCTTGATGACATGCTGCAGAACGGCACTGTTATCTCCGGTACTCTGATTGAGCGTCCACACAGCTTCTCCACTGCATGCAACATTGCAACTCAGATCATTGCTCAGGTAGCATCCTGCCAGTACGGTGGTCAGTCCATCTCCCTGGCTCACCTTGCTCCTTTTGTTGATGTTTCTCGTAAGAAGATTCGCAAGACCGTTATGGAGGAGATGAACTCCGTCGGTGTTGAGCTCTCTGCTGAGCAGCTCAACGAGATGGTTGAGAAGCGCCTTCGTGATGAGGTTTCTCGTGGCGTTCAGACCATTCAGTACCAGGTTGTCACTTTGATGACCACCAATGGCCAGGCTCCTTTCATTACTGTCTTCATGTACCTCAACGAGGCAAAGAATGAGCAGGAGAAGCAGGATCTTGCACTTATCATTGAGGAGATGCTCCGTCAGCGTTACCAGGGCGTAAAGAACGAGGAGGGTGTCTGGATTACTCCTGCATTCCCTAAGCTCATCTACGTTCTTGAAGAGGACAACGTTTACGAGGATTCCAAGTACTACTACCTCACTCAGATGGCTGCAAAGTGCACCGCTCGCCGCCTTGTTCCTGACTACATCTCTGAGAAGAAGATGAAGGAGTACAAGCTTTCTAAGGGCGAGAAGGAAGGCGAGGGCGATACCTTCACTTGCATGGGCTGCCGTTCCTTCCTGACTCCAGACCGTTCTGGTAATGGCTTCAACAACGTTGCTCGCGCAAAGAACTATGAGCCAAACAAGCCTAAGTATTACGGCCGCTTCAACCAGGGTGTTGTAACTATCAACCTTCCTGACGTTGCTCTTTCTGCTGGTCGCGATATGGACAAGTTCTGGAAGATCTTTGATGAGCGTCTTGAGCTTTGCCACCGTGCACTTCGCGCTCGTCACGATCGCCTGAAGGGCACCCTGTCCGATGCTGCTCCTATCCTTTGGCAGTACGGCGCACTTGCTCGCTTGGACAAGGGTGAGGTTATCGATCCTTTGCTTTACGGCGGATATTCCACTATCTCCCTTGGTTATGCAGGCCTATACGAGTGCGTTAAGGCTATGACTGGTCACAGCCACACTGACAAAGAGGCAACTCCATTTGCACTCCAGGTTATGCAGCACATGAACGATAAGTGCACCGAGTGGAAGGAAGCAGAGGATATCGATTACTCCCTCTACGGAACTCCTCTTGAGTCCACTACCTACAAGTTTGCTAAGGCACTTCAGCGTCGCTTTGGTGTTATCCCTGGCATCACCGATAAGGGTTACATCACCAACAGCTACCACGTCCACGTTGCAGAAGAGATTGACGCATTCCAGAAGCTCCAGTTTGAGTCTGAGTTCCAGCGTCTTTCCCCAGGTGGAGCAATCTCTTACGTTGAGGTTCCTAACATGCAGGACAACATCGAGGCTGTTCTTAGCGTCATGCAGTTCATCTATGACCACATCATGTATGCAGAGCTCAACACCAAGTCTGACTTCTGCCAGGAGTGCGGTTATGACGGTGAGATTCATATTGTCGAGGAGGACGGCAAGCTGGTTTGGGAGTGCCCACACTGCGGCAACCGTGACCAGACCAAGATGAACGTTGCTCGTCGTACCTGCGGCTACATTGGTACCCAGTTCTGGAACCAGGGCCGTACCCAGGAGATCAAGGACCGCGTCCTTCACCTCTAAGTTTTACGTACCAGACAAACGAGCAGAAGAGCGCTTTGGCCCTTCTGCTCGTTTTTATTATCTCTATCAGGTAACATCCACAATATGTGAAAGTTACCCATCAAAGGTTATGTATGAACTATTCAAATATTAAGTTTTCAGATATTGCAAATGGTGTTGGCGTAAGAACAACTCTGTTTGTTTCAGGCTGCCGTCTGCACTGTGAAGGCTGCTTTAATTACGAGGCGTGGGACTTCAAGAGCGGCGGAGAGTTTACTCCAGAAGTTGAGCAAGAGATTATTGACTCTCTTGCACCTGTCTATATCAACGGTCTTTCCATCCTTGGTGGAGAGCCTTTTGAGCCAGAAAACCAAGAAGGTCTTGTTGAGTTTGTCGAGAAGGTCAGAGCTACCTACCCGCAAAAGAGCATCTGGATGTATTCAGGTCACACCTGGGATCAGCTGACCGAGGGAAAGTGGCACACAGAGTACACTGATCGCATTCTGTCTTGTATTGATGTACTGGTGGACGGTCCATGGATTCAGAGTCTCCATGATATTACCTTGCGTTTTAGAGGCTCCTCCAACCAGCGCCTTATTGATGTCCCTAAAACATTAGCTTCAGGAGAGATTACCCTTTGGTCCGATGGACCTATGCTGAGCTCTCGTGAGATGTAAGAGCTCCAAAGCGCAATAAAAAAGCCCGCGTATGCGGGCTTTTTGTTTAGGGTCGTATTGTATAGAGAGCTTTAGTTTTCTGAAGGAGTTTGGGGCTCTGCGGGTTTCTCGCCAAGCTCACTGATAAAGATTGCAACAAAGATAACAATAAAGCCAAGGAAGATTGTGGGGGTAATAACCTCAGCAAGGAAGATCACGCCAAAAACTGCTGCAAAAATACTGTCCAGAGAAATTATTAGTGAGGCCTGAACAGGAGCAACTGACTTCTGTGCGCGGTTCTGCAAAACACCAGTCAGCGCAGTTGCAATAAGAGTGATGTAGGCGAGGGCAACCCAGGCATTTGTGGGCAATACCGCAAAATTGGGAACCGTTTCAAAGCAAAGCGCGTAGGCAAGGCAGGGAAGGGCGCTCACACCAAGCTGCACCACCGTAAGTGTGATGATGTCGTATTTGTGAGAAAGCTCGGCAATAAGGACAAAGTCAAAGGCAAAAATAATAGCTGAGAGCAATGTCATCTGCTCGCCCAAGCCAAACGAGAACGAAAAATCAGTGCCCAGTGAGATAAGACCAATGCCAGCTACGCATAAAAAGGCTGCAAAAATACTGGTTCCATGAGGTTTTTTCTTTGCGATAAGCCAGTTTACAAACGGAATCATCGCGCAATAAATTGATGCAATAAAGGCAGCTTTACCTGCAGTGGTATAAGCAAGAGCTCCATTTTGGAACAGAAATCCTAGACCGTTAAGAACGCCTAAGAGCACGCCGTATTTGATATGTGTGACATTCAAGTGTTCTTTAAGTTTTTTTCTAAAGATGATGGCAACAATACCTACGGCAAAGACAAAACGTAAGGTCATAAGCCAAGCTGCCGAGATGTAACTAATTGCATCTTTGATAACGACAAATGACCCGCCCCAGATAAGTGCGCAGACAAGAAGGGCAAACTTCCATACAAGCGCAGAAGAAGTATCTAGTGTGAGTCTGGAAGAGTTTCTAGTAGAAAGATCTGATGATGCCACGCGCTATCCATTCCCGTCGAAGGTAAAAGTTAAGGTATAGGTAGTGATTTGAGAAAATCAAACGCGTGCAAGTATACGTGATTTTGCACTTGAAGCGCCCCACAAGCAGCATAAAAATGAGATTAGAAGTATACTCACATCTGCAAGAAAAATAAGTGTGTGCGATTGTTTTATGCAAGAAGATATTTCAAGGAGACTTGTATGTCCAACTACGTTTTGACCTGTTGTTCTACGGCCGATGTAAGTGAGAAGTACCTTCAGTCACGTGATGTGAAATACGTATATTTCAACTACGAACTTGATGGTGTTCAGTGCAAGGATGACTTTGGTCGCACTAATGCACCAGCTGATCTCTATAAAAAGATGCTTGCAGGTGCTGAGTGCCGCACTTCGCAGGTATCAATTGGTGAGTACATGGTCTTCTGGCGTCCTTTCCTGGAGGAGGGCAAAGACGTTCTCCACGTTACCCTCAGTTCTGGTGTTTCTGGAACTTATGAGTCTGCGTGCCAGGCAAAGGTAGAGATTGAGCAGGAGTTCCCTGACAGAAAGATTGAGGTTGTTGACTCTCTGCAGGCATCTTCTGGCTACGGTCTCTTGGTAGATGGTCTTGCCGATAAGCGCGATGAAGGCCTGTCTTTTGACGAGGCAGTTGCATGGGCTAAAGAAGCACGTCATCGTGTGTATGGCTGGTTCTTCTCAACAGATTTGACCTTCTTTGTTCGTGGTGGTCGCATTTCCAAGACAGCTGGCCTGCTTGGCGGCATGCTTAACATTTGTCCTGTTATGGATATTGAGGCTGACGGTTCTTTGGCTGTTAAAGAGAAGGCACGTGGCAAAAAGAAAGCAATTGCTCGCGTTGTCGAGATTATGACTCAAACTGCAGAGCAGGGCAGTTCTTACGCACGTAAAGTGTTTATCTCTAACTCTGAATGCGCCTCTGATGCCCAGGCTGTCAAAGAGCTTATTCAAGAAAAGCTTCCACAGACCGGTGATATCAACATCTTTACCATTGGCGCAACTATTGGTGTTCATACTGGTCCTGGAACTGTTGCAACATTCTGGTGGGGAGAAGAACCTCGCGCTTAAGATGTTGTTCGAGTAGGTAGGAAAGGTCTTTAGTCATGGTTAATTTTGAGTACGTTGTACCTACTCAAGTGGTTTTTGGAAAAGATACTCAACTTCGTGTGGCAGAGCTTGTCTCTGCTCACGGAGGTACCAAGGTGCTGGTGCATTTTGGTGGCAGTCACGTGGTAAAGAGTGGCTTGCTTAACCAGATCCACCAGCTTCTAAGCAATGCGGGAATTGCTTTTGTTGACTGTGGTGGAGTTGTCCCCAATCCTCGATTAGAGCTTGCAGAAGAAGCTGTAGAGCTGGGCAAACGCGAGGGTGTTGACTTTATTTTGGCCATCGGTGGCGGATCTGTCATGGATTCTGCTAAGGCGATTGCATATGGCCTGGCCAATGACGTTTCTCTTGAAGACCTCTATTTGCATAAGGTCAGTGTTTCAAAGGCAGTTCCTCTTGGTGTCATTTCTACTATTGCAGGAACTGGATCTGAAACCTCTGATTCTTCCGTCATGAACATTACGCTGGCTGATGGCCGTGTTCTTAAGCGTTCTTATCACCATCAGAGCGGCCGTCCTTGCTTTGCCATCATGAATCCAGAGCTCACCTATTCCGTGAGTGCTTATCAGACGGCATCAACAGGCGCCGACATCATGATGCACACCATGGAGCGCTATTTTACGCTCGAGAAGGACGTGGCACTCACTGACGAGCTAGCCGAGGGGCTCTTACGCACCGTAAAAGAAGCTGTCTTGATTGCTGTCAAAGAACCAGAGAATTACGCTGCACGTGCAGATTTGCTCTGGGCATCGTCGCTTTCTCACTGCGGACTTACCGGAACTGGTCGCGTAAGCGATTTTGCTTCTCATGCAATCGAGCATGAGCTGAGCGCAAAGTATGATGTAGCTCACGGTGCTGGTCTCACGGCTATTTGGGCAAGTTGGGCTCGCTATGTTATGAGCCAAGATCCAGAGCGCTTTGCGCAGTTTGCGGTTAATGTTTTTGGAGTTCAAAATAACTTCCATAATCCAACCGCTACAGGCCTTGCGGGAATCGAAGCTTGGAATCAGTGGTGTCATGCAATTGGTATGCCAACCTCCCTTGCCGAGCTTGGAGTAGACCCTTCGGAAGAGGACATTCTCCAGATGGCAAAAGGCACTATTGATGCTCGCGGTGGAGATCATGCGGGCAACTTTATGCAGCTTAAAACAGCAGATGTTCAACAGATTTTAAGAATGGCCCTAAAGTAAAGTTTCTCAAGGTAAATTTTGTTTCATTGCGGGTATTATTACTACATACGAAGTTACTGAGCCACCAAGCTCAAACATACGGAAGGAAGATTCATGAGCGGTTTTGTTAAGGCAGACAATGTTTTTGTAAACCAGAACGCAGCGAGCCGTAATGATGTCCTGCGTTTTATTGCCGATAAAGCATTGGAAGCTGGCGTAACTGACGATGCAGACGCTGTTTACAATGCTTTTTTGGCTCGTGAGGAAATGGGCGAGACCGGCATGACTGACGGTTTTGCAGTTCCACACGCAAAAGATGCTGCTATCAAGGACGCAGCTGTCTTTGTCTTCAAGAACAGCACCCCTCTTGAGTGGCCTTCTTTTGACGAGAAGCCCGTTGATGTTGCTATTGCACTGCTTGTTCCAGATGGAGAGGCTGGCACCACTCACATCAAGCTTCTTTCTAAGACCGCCGTTCTTCTGATGAGAGATGAGTTTAAGTCTCTGCTTCGTGGCTCTAATGATCAGGAAGCTATTGCTCAGGCTATTAACGAGGGCATTAGCGAGGAGTAGAGTTTCTCGCCAGGTTATAGAGGGCTTGGCAGGTACTTCCTGTAACAGTCTAACTGGGTAAAATTTTGGACACTCAAGCACAAACTTGAGTGTCCTTTTTTGTGTAAAAAGGCGTACACTTGTACTAGTTTTAGTCGAGAAGGGAGTCAGATGTTTACACCATGTACTGACAAGCGCGTTGCTGTCTTTTTTGCCGATGGTTGTGAAGAGATTGAGGGACTGAGCGTTGTTGATGTCCTGTATCGTGCAGGTATTCCCTGTGACAAAGTGTCTATCTCTGATTCCTTGAGCGTGACTTCATCTCACCAGGTTACCTTTCTAACAGACAAGCTACTTAGTCAGGTCTCGTTTGATGATTACAGCATGTTGGTGCTTCCTGGAGGTCTTCCTGGAACCACTAATCTTGAGGCTTGTGAGCCACTTATGCAGGCAGTTGATGCGTTTGCGGAAGATGGCCGTGCGCTTGCTGCAATCTGTGCTGCTCCTTCAATTTACGCTAAGCGTGGATTGCTTGCGGGTAAGAAGGCTACGTCTAATCCAGGCTTCCAGCATTTTCTTTCAGAGAATGGCGCTAATCTTTCGCAAGATGCGGTTTGTGTTGACGGCTCTTTTATTACCAGTCAGGGTGCGGGAACAGCTCTTAAGTTTGGTCTTGAGATTGTTCGTTATCTTGTAGGTAATGACGTGGCAGAAAAAGTTTCAAAAGGCATTGTGCTTATCTAGGCCATGGCACCTTCTCAAAAACAGTACCTGGTCATTGACCTAAAGAGTTTCTACGCATCGGTTGAGTGTGTTGAGCGGGGCCTTGATCCCATGAAGGCCAAGCTTGTTGTGGCAGATCTTACTAGGACAGAAAAGACAATCTGTTTGGCTGTTTCACCGGCGCTTCGTGCGCTGGGTGTTCCTGGACGTTGCCGTGTTTTTGAGATTCCTAAAAACCTTACCTATGAGGTAGCTCCTCCTCGCATGGCTCTGTATGTGGAGCGCTCTGCAGATGTGTATTCGGTATATCTCAAATACATTGCACCAGAAGACATCCACGTTTACTCCATTGACGAGGCATTTATTGATGTAACACCGTACTTATCGCTTTATGGATGCACGGCAAGAGAGTTGGGCGAGAAGATCCGTGCAGACGTAGCAAAAACTACTGGTATCCCTGCTACTTGTGGTTTGGGCCCAAATTTGTATCTGGCAAAAATTGCGCTTGATATTACGGCAAAGCACAGCTCAAATTTCTTTGGTGAGCTTGATGAAGAGTCGTACAAACTTAAACTTTGGAACCATAAACCTTTGTGTGATTTTTGGCATATTGGTGCAGGTATTCAAAAGCGTCTTGCGGCAATGAATATTCACACCATGGGGCAGCTTGCCATGGCTCCTACAGAACCTTTGTATAAAGAATTTGGCGTTGATGCAGAAATTCTTATTGATCATGCGTGGGGTATTGAACCAACTACTATTGCAGATATTAAGGCCTATAAGTCTCAAAGTCATTCTGTCTCAACGGCACAGGTCTTTGATCACAACAGAGATACAGAGGGTGCTCGTCTTATCTTTAAAGAGATGGTTGAGGCGCTGTCCTTAGAGCTTGTAACACAAAAGCTCGTTTGCTCTTCTATTGGTATCTATATTGGCTACTCGGCAACAGAGAGCCAGATGGAAGAGCTGAGGCAAACAGGAGATTATAGGAGCTGGAGAAGACATATTCCTTCTAGCAGTGGTACTAAGAAGCTCTCTTATCCTACTAACTCTAGAGATGAGCTTATGGCAGAGGTTTTGTCTTTCTTTGACGAGCGCGTACTACCTACAGAAAGTGTGCATCGCGTGGGCCTTACCTTCGGAAACACTCAAGAAGAAACGGGCTCGGGTATTCAGACATCGCTTTTCCAGGACAACACCGTTTTAGAAAGAGAGCGCCAGCGTCAAGATACTATCAATGCCATAAAGAAGAAGTTTGGTAAGAACTCCTTGCTCAAAGCTATGGACTTGCTCCCCGAAGCAACGGCACGTCAGAGAAATGCTCAGATTGGAGGACACCGTAGTGGAGAAGAAACCAATGAGGCCTAAACAGGGTTTCTCGCCAGCGGAAGCCACCGCAAA
This sequence comes from uncultured Atopobium sp., assembly GCA_900555335.1. Lineage (GTDB taxonomy): Bacteria > Actinomycetota > Coriobacteriia > Coriobacteriales > Atopobiaceae > Lancefieldella. The sequence goes on from USKU01000011.1 coordinate 14,238, forward strand.
AGAGGATGCGTTTGCAGCGCAGATGCATTACGGACACCCTCGTATGTCGCGAGCAAATAGGGCAAAAATATTTATGCCTTTTGATGCACTGAAAGGTTTACGAGAAGCCTTGGCAGAAAGAGAACAGGAAGCTCAAGACCATATAAAAGACTTTCATGACTTACCACACTGGTCATAGGTTTATACGATAAAATAGACAGGTCGTATAAAGAAATCGAGGAGGTTTCATGAACCCCAAAGCAAAAATTGTCATCCCAGCAATTGCGGCTCTCATTTTTATTGTCATTGATTTTGTTGCACCTGTTCAGTATCTCAGCTATTTCCATACGGTATTTAACTTTGCAACTCGTCAGACAAACCCTATTTCTCTGATGCTTGCACGTATTACCTACATTATTTTCCTGTGCTACCTTTTTGCTGCGGTTTCAGGTCTTTTGAGGGGCTTCCGTCCTCGTCTTAGGTGGGGTCTTTCCATTCTCTCTGTAGTTGGTTTAACTTCCGCACTTACAGAGCTCTCTGTGATGATTTCTATCAGCCAAGCAGTGAACTTCACCACCCTTATTCTTAACGTCATGATTGTTACCTTCCTGCTCTTTACCGCTCTTCTTGCACTTCTCATTTGGGTTCGTGCCAAAAAAGAGTTTGACCAGCGTCAGGCTGATCTTGAGGAGGAAGAGGTTGTTGTTACTCCAATGCCTCTTGCAACTGAGGGCGCAGAGGTTGCTCCTGTAGTTCCCGTAACTGCAGAGGCTACGGCAGCACCTGCTCCAGAAGCAACTGTCACAACCGTCGCACCTGAGGCTCCTTCAGCTCCAGAAGCTCCTGCGGCACCAGAGGCTCCACAGGAGTAGCTCCTCACGCACACCTCCTCTTGTTCAGGAGAATTATCTTTTCTCATAGGAGAAACGTATGTCTTTTGTTGAATTTAAAGAGGTAACAAAGACGTATACCATGGGCTCCGTCAAGGTACATGCTGTCCATGACATGAATTTCTCCATAGAAGAGGGAGAGCTTTGCGTAATTGTCGGCCCATCAGGTGCTGGTAAAACAACTGTCTTAAATATGCTCGGAGGTATGGACACCTGTACCTCCGGGTCTATTTATTTAGATGGAAAAGAAATTGGTGGGCTTTCAGAAAAAGAAAGAACGCTTTATCGCCGTCATGATATTGGCTTTGTTTTCCAGTTTTACAATCTAGTTCCTAATCTCACCGCAAAAGAAAATGTTGAGCTTGCGTCACAGATTTGTCTTGAACCCATGCAGCCAGAAGATGCGCTACGCGCTGTTGGTCTTGAGCATCGTATGGATAACTTTCCAGCTCAGCTTTCTGGCGGAGAGCAGCAGCGCGTCTCTATTGCGCGCGCTTTGGCAAAAAACCCACGCCTTTTGCTTTGCGATGAGCCAACAGGTGCGCTGGATTATAAAACAGGAAAGCAAATTCTTAAGCTCTTGCAGGATATGTGCAAGAAGCAGCATAAGACCGTGGCTATTGTTACGCACAACTTTGCGTTCACTCAAATTGCCGATAGGGTAATCCACGTTAAAGAAGGCCAGGCTCAATCGGTAGAAATTAATCAGCACCCAGCTGACGCGCTTACTGTCGAGTGGTAGTCATGCCACACGCTCTTTTTACTGAGATTACTCGGACTATCAAAGGGTCTCTCGCCAGATTTCTTGCAATTGCAGGAATTGTTGCTTTAGGCTGCGGTTTTTTTGCAGGCCTCAAAATGGCCAGCCCTGATATGCAAGAAGCTGCTCATACGTTTTACGCAAACCAACACCTCTATGATCTGCGCGTAATTTCTACGCTTGGGTTAAGCGAGAAGGACGTGCATGCTCTTGCTTCTGTCGAGGGCGTTGAGGCAGTTATGCCTTCTCGCACGGTAGACGTTATGGCTACACTGACATCTTCGCAATCTACTGCTCGCGTGAGTTCTTTTAGACCTGGTGAGCTTAATCAACCAACAGTTGTTGAGGGAAGGCTTCCTCAAGGGCCTTACGAGTGCGTGATGAGCGCTGATCCCAAGAAACGTGCAGATATTAGCCTTGGTCAACAGATTGAGCTGCCTGACACTTCAAACGGCGTTCATTTAAAGGGTGGTTCGTACACGGTTGTTGGTTTTGTAAATGCGCCAACGTATCCGTATGTAAGCAATTTTGGTACCACATCGTTAGGCAATGGCATTGTTCAGCAATTTGTGTATGTCACGGAAGATGCTTTTGCAAATGATGATCCATACACTGAAGCGTATCTAACGGTTCAGGGTGCTACCAGCTATAAAAGCGGCTCATCAGACTATCAGAGTGCCGTTGATAGCGTTGCCGAACGCATTTCGCAGATGAATCCGTCACTTGCTTCACTTCGTTTGCAAGAGCTCAAAGATGACGCTCAGACTCAAGTTGATGAGGCTCGTCAAAAGCTGGAGCAATCAAGGCAGGAAGCCGCAGATAAACTAGGGGATGCTCAAAAGAAGCTTGATGACGCGGAAGCGCAGATTTCCGCTCAACAGCAAAAACTGGCTGATGGTCAGCGTCAATATGATGCGGGACGTCAGCAGCTTACAGCTTCGCGCTACAGTGCTGAGCAGCAATTTGCCCAAGCGGAAGCTCAGATTACTGCCTCAGAGGCTCAGATAGCTCAGGGTACAGCTGAGCTCAGTACAGGAGAGGCCCAGTATCAGGCTGGTCTTGCTGCCTATAATGCAGGACAAGCAACGTTTACACAGCAAAAGAGTGCGTTTGAAGCGGGTAGAGATGCGTATCTTGCGGGGCTTGCCGCGCAAGGCATTACCGCTTCAAGTCTTGAAGAAGCGCGGCAACAGCTCAGTGCTTTAGGTCTGCCAACTACGCAAGTAGACGTCCTTCTCGCCACACAGGCGCAGATTAGCGCTGCAGAGACAGAGCTGACTTCCCAGCAGCAGGCTTTAGCAGCCGCGCGAGAAGAGCTAGATCAGCGCACGGCTCAACTGCATGAGGCAGAGTCTCAGGTAGCTCAGGCGCGTCAGGATTTGGCAGAGGCAAGGCTTGCTACTGCAAATCAGCTGTCTGCAGCTCAAGAAAAACTTGCTGCTTCGCTTAGCCGCCTGAACGCAGGACAAACAGCGCTTCAAAGCGCTGAAGCTCAGACTACTGAGGGAAGAAAGAGCCTTGAGGATCAGCGTGCTGAGGTCGAGAAGCAGCTTGCTGATGGCCAGGCAAAAATCGATGAGGCTCAAAAGAAGATTGACGAGCTTAAAGAACCTGATGTGTATGTACTTGATCGCACAAAAGAGATTGGTGTTGCAGCTTATCAAGCAGACTCTGAGCGTATCAATGATATTGCTAATGTATTCCCGCTGATGTTTTTCTTGGTTGCAGCTCTGGTTTCACTTACCAGTATGACGCGTATGGTTTCTGAAGAGCGTACACTTATTGGTGTTCATAAGGCGCTTGGTTATTCAACTGCTCAGATTGCGGCAAAGTACCTGTTATATGCCTTGCTCGCCTCACTTTTGGGTGCCGTTATTGGCATAGCATGTTTAAGTCAAGTGTTGCCAGGCGTTATTATCTCTGCATACGGGTCAATTTATACCATCCCAAATGGGGGAGCTCCTTATCCTATTCAGCTTGATAGTGCGCTACTCTCTGGACTTTCCGGTATAGGCATCACGCTTCTTTCAACCATGGCTGCCGTTTTATCTTCCTTGAAAGAAGAGCCATCTAGCCTCATGCTTCCAAAAGCTCCAAAAGCGGGCTCAAAGATTTTGCTTGAGCGCGTTGAGCCTCTATGGTCCAGATTGTCTTTCTCGTGGAAAGTTACAATCAGAAACCTTGTCCGCTATAAGCGACGCTTGATTATGACGCTGGTAGGAATTGCCGGATGTACTGCGCTTTTATTGGTGGCTTTTGGTCTTAGAGATTCCATTAGCGACATCATTGATAACCAATGGCCAGCTATTTCGCATTATGACTACATAGTGGGAATGACTTCTGATGTTTCTGAGGAAGAAGCAGATCAGATTAATGCAGAGCTTAATCAGGTGGGTGCTACAAATATCCGCCGCATAACCAGAGAAAACGTTCTTCTTGAGTCTTCTACACAAAAGGCAGGCTCACTGACAAGAACAACTATTATGACCAGTGATTCTCTTCAAGACCTCACGGGTTTAGCTACCCTGCGCAATCGTCTTTCTGGTCAAACAATAGAGCTTGGAGAAGATTCGGTTGTAATTACAGAAAAGCTTGCAAAACGACTGGGTGTAGGCGTGGGAGATACCGTTCAGGTCTATGCTCAAGATAGAATCGGAAACGCTTCTGGCGAGCCAAGTACGCTTACTGTTACAGGAGTTGCCGAGAATTACGTTGGGTCGTATCTGTATCTGGGACCTTCAGCATGGCATTCTCTAGGTATTCAAGATCAAGCAGCGGACGGTTGGTATGCAACGCTTCCCGAAGATCAGGCAACGAGAGATGCATTTGGAGAAAAGCTTATTAACCAGACAGGAGTTGCAACTGTTGATGACGTCAATGAAGCTATCCGCACCTATAGAGAATCGCTTGCCGTAGTTAACCGTGTTGTAGCTATTCTTATTGTGGCTGCAGCTCTGCTGGCATTTATCGTCCTGTATAACCTCACCAATATCAATATTGAAGAGCGCATTAGAGAAATTGCAAGCCTCAAAGTACTTGGATTTACACGTCATGAAGTTGATGCCTATGTCTTTAGAGAGATTGCTTTGTTGGCCATCTTTGGAGCGTTTTTTGGACTTGTTCTAGGAACATACCTTGAGGGATTTGTAGTTCAAACTGCCGAGATTGACCTTGTTATGTTTGGTCGAGCTATCCATGCACCAAGTTATTGGTTTGCCTTTGGACTTACGCTTGTCTTCTCGCTGTTGGTATATGTTGCCATGCGACCTAAGCTCAAAAATATTGATATGGTTGAGAGTTTGAAGAGCGTCGAGTAGACATCTTTTGCCCGCCCAAGAGAGGCATATTTTAGATAAGATAGAAGATAGTTGAGATTGCTTATTTATAAGGAGTTGGTATGCCTAAGGTTTCTTTTGTAATTCCTGCATACAACATCGAATCATACATTGGGCGTTGTATTCAAAGTGTAAAGAATCAGACGTTTGGTGATTTTGAAGCAATTATTGTTGATGACGCCTCAACAGATTCCACTCCAGAGAAAATCGTAGAAGCAGTAGGGGATGACTCTAGGTTTAAGGTTGTCACTCATCCAACCAATCAAGGCCTCCATCTGGCACGTAAAACTGCTGCAGCTCATACAAAAGGTGAGTGGGTCTTTTGTTTAGACGGTGATGATGAGGTTACTGCTGATTTTCTTGAGCAGGTAGTTGCTCGTATTGATCAGAACCCTGTTGATATTCTCCACCTTGGCATTACTGTTATTCCAGAAAATGGCGTTGACCCAACTGATGCAAAGTCTTTTGAGAGCTACATTAACCAACAATCAGACTTTACTCAAGGCGATGATATCCTACGCATTATTTATGATGAGGGCTATGGGCAGAAGCTTGATTGGCGCGCTACGCAACGCTTGTATCGCGGAGAGCTTTTCCGCTCTGCCTTTGCAGAGATGACTTCGGAGCGCCTGGTAAGAGCAGAAGATGCCTATGAGGTATTTATCCTGGCAGATAAGGCTCAGACTGCCGATGGTTTTGAGTCTTGCAGAGGCTTTTTGTACCACTATGGCATCGGAGTAACTGGTGCTTCTCGTATTTCTTTAGATAAGTTCGGAGAGTTCTGCTATCAGTTCTTAGACAACATTGATCAAGTAGAACTTTATATTGGCAAGACAGATACTATTGCTCATCTTAATTCGTTTAGGGGTATGAAGCATAGATTGCTGGAGCTTTTGAGTGCTGAGTGGAGATTCCGTCTTGCTCCTGAAGATCAAGAGGCTGCTCTTGAGCCGTTTGCCATTCTCTTTGGACCATCAGTAGCAGCTCGAGAGCTCTATCGCTTTGTAAGGGATATTGCTTACGAGGCTATTGCTACTGGAACCGAGCTTCCAGAAGACAGTGATGCATATCGCTACAGGACGTATGCAAAGAAATATGCCGCTCTCATGCATCAGGATGAGGGACTGTCGTTTGATAGGGCAGTTCGCATGAAACAGATTGCCGATGAGCACATGGAGTATCTAGAGAGAAAGCACATGGTAAAGATGTTTGAGCAGCAGCCTATTCGCATTCTGATTACTTCTCATAAAGATGTTGATGTTCCCGCAAGTAATTACCTTCAGCCTATCCAGGTAGGACCAGGCCAGAAGACCAATCGCTTTACGTATATGCTCCATGACGATGAGGGCGATACCATTACCGAGAAAAACCCAATGTACTGTGAGATGACTACACAGTATTGGGCATGGAAGAACATCGCCAATGCTCGCTATGTTGGCTTTGGCCATTATCGTCGCTACTTCAACTTTACCGATACGGTTTATCCAGAAAATCCGTTTGGTGAGGTTATGGATGACTTCATTGATGAAGATGCCATTAAGAAATATGGTCTTGATGACCAGACTATTGCTCAGTGTATTGAAGGCTATGACCTTATTACCACGGGAGTAAAGGATATTCGCAAATTCCCTGGAAGCGCTAACACACCTCTTGAGCAGTACCATGCTGCTCCACTGCTTCATCCAAAGGATATGGATACCATGGCTGCGCTCATTATTGAGCGTCACCCAGAGTATGCAGAGGATGTAAACGCTTTTCTCAACGGCCATCAGCAGTGCTTCTGTAACATGTACATCATGCGTAAAGAGCTCTTTGACCGCTATGCTGCATGGGTGTTCCCACTTGTTGACGAGTGGACTGCTCGTACTGATATGTCTACGTACAGCAAAGAGGCCCTAAGAACTCCAGGTCATCTGACTGAGCGTCTCTTTAATATCTGGCGTATGCATATGCTGCGTACAGAGGGCAAAAACTGGAAGGTAAAAGAGCTTCAGTGCATTCACTTTACCAATCCAGAGCCTCGTCAGAAGTTCATTCCTCTCTTTGAAGAGAAGCCTGAGATTGCAAGCCAGAACGTTGTTCCTGTTGTCTTTGCAGCAGATAATAACTACGTTCCAATTCTTACCTGCGCTATGGGTTCAATGCTTGAAAACGCCGACCCTAACCGCTTCTACGATGTAGTTGTCCTTAACACCAATATTGGCAGCTCAAAGCAGGAGATGGTTAAGAAGTACTTCTCGCGTTATAAGAATGCTCGTATTACGTTCTATAACGTGTGGCGTATGGTTAAAGACTACAAGCTAGACACTAATAATGCGCACATTAGTGTGGAGACATACTTCCGTTTCTTGGCTCAAGACATTCTTTCTGGTTACGATAAGGTTGTCTATCTAGACTCTGACCTTGTGGTCAATGGTAATGTTGCTGAACTTTATGATGTAAGAATGGGCAGCAATCTTATTGCTGCAACGCTTGATATTGATTATCTGGCAAACCTTAACGTTCGTGGTGGAGACCGCATGAAGTACAGTCTTGACGTGCTTAACCTCAAGAATCCTTATGCGTACTTCCAGGCGGGAGTTATGGTCTTTAATACCGCTGAACTGCGCCGCTATCACACTGTTCCAGAATGGTTGCGCATTGCATCCAATCCAATCTTTATCTACAACGATCAAGATATTCTGAACAGCGAGTGCCAGGGTCGCGTTGTCTATCTTCCTGCTGACTGGAACGTGACGCATAACATTTTTGGACGTGCCGAGAAACTCTATCCAATGGCACCAAATAGCGTTTTTGATGACTATCAGGCAGCACGTCGTGCTCCAAAGATTGTTCACTTTGCTGGTGCTATTAAGCCTTGGCAGAACGCTAGCTGCGACATGGCGTCCTATTTCTGGAAGTACGCGCGCAACACTCCGTTCTACGAGGTTATTATTCAGGACATGGTGCCAGGCGCTAGAAATGACGCCGACGTCACAGAGTTCCACGAGCGCGCGCTTTCTGATGCAAGTCCTCTGCGCAAGATTATTGACCCTATTGCACCATATGGCAGCGCAAGGCGAGAAGCCCTTAAGGCCCTTGGTAGAACCTTAAGAGGACGCAAATAAATACCTGGTAGGTGCAAGATTTCTTGCACCTACGTTTTTATGTTTGGAGTAGTAATGGCAGCACTTTCGCCAAAAGATGCCGCTCGTGCAGCGGAGCTTAATAGAATCTTGAACCATGCGGCATATGCCTACTATGCCCTTGATAATCCAGAGCTTACTGACGCTGAGTTTGACCGCCTTCTTATTGAGCTTCAGCAGCTTGAGGCAGCATATCCAGAGCTTGTAACTGAGGATAGCTATACCCAGCGCGTAGGTGGTTACGTTTCTGAGCAGTTTGAGCCTGTCCAGCATGCCGCGCGCATGTATTCCATGGACGACGCCATGAACTTAGAGGAGCTGGATGCATGGCTTTCCAGGACAGATGAGGCTCTTGGTGCGTCACCTACAAACCCTGTGGCATATACCTGTGAGCTTAAGATTGACGGCTTAGGTGTTGCGCTCACGTATCGTGACGGTCAGTTTGTACGTGCT
>USKU01000012.1 GCA_900555335.1 uncultured Atopobium sp.
CCGGACGGGCATATGTGCGCTCATCACCCATAACACCAACGGACTTAATGTCGGGTAGCACGGCAAAATACTGCCAAACACTGTGCTCGGAGTTACGATCGCCTGTCTCGTCAAAAAGTTGAGCGTTGTAAGCGTCAATCTCTTCACGGACAATAGCGTCTGCATTGCGGAGAATCTCCAGCTTTTCTGGGGTAACGTCGCCAATGATGCGGATAGCAAGGCCAGGACCTGGGAAAGGCTGTCTGTAGACAAGGTTTTCTGGCAGACCAAGAGAGACGCCCAGCGCGCGGACCTCGTCCTTAAAGAAGTGATCCAGAGGCTCAATCAGGTCAAAGTGAACGCCCTCTGGGAATGGAATCAGGTTGTGGTGGCTCTTGATAGTTGCAGCTTTGCCGCCCGTCTTACGAGCACCGGACTCAATAATGTCAGGATAAATGGTGCCCTGTGCCAGGAACTGAACGCCGTCCAGCTTCTGAGCCTCGTCAAAGAAGACCTTCCAGAACTCGGTGCCAATCAGGCGACGCTTCATCTCTGGCTCAGTAACACCAGCTAGAAGCTCTGCGTAGCGCTCCTCTGCGTGAACGTGAATCAGAGGCACGTTGAACTGCTTGCGGAAGACCTGCTCAACCATCTCCGGCTCGCCCTTACGGAGCATGCCGTGGTTAACAAACACGCAGGTCAGCTGATCGCCGATAGCACGGTGAACAAGAGCTGCGACAACAGAAGAGTCAACGCCGCCGGAAAGCGCCAAAATAACGCGACCGTTACCAACCTTCTGACGAATCTCCTCCACCTTCTGCTCAATGATGTTGTCCATGGTCCACGTCTTCTCAAAACCACAGATATTGAACAGGAAGTTAGAAAGCATCTGGGAACCGCACTCGGTGTGGTTAACCTCTGGGTGGAACTGTGTAGAATACAGGTTCTTAGCAGCGTTTTCCATAGCTGCAATAGGGCAAACGTCGGTAGAAGCGGTAACGGTAAAGCCCTCTGGGACCTCAGAGACAGCGTCGCGATGGCTCATCCAAACGGTCTGCTGCTCAGCGGTGCCGTCAAAAATGCGGCTCTCCCCCGCACGGGTCAGATGAGCTGGGCCATATTCGCCCTTCTCGGTATGTCCAACGGTGCCGCCCAGGGTGACCGCCATAATCTGCTGTCCATAGCAGAAACCAAAGACAGGAAGGCCAAGCTCCAGAATCTCTGGGTCAATCTTTGGCGCGTCCTCCGCGTAAACGGAAGCAGGGCCGCCGGACAAAATAAGCGCAGATGGATTGAGCTCACGAAGCTCATCTGCGGAAATATCACAAGGAACAATCTCGGAGTAGACGTTAAGATCGCGCACGCGACGTGCAATTAACTGGCCGTACTGGGCACCAAAGTCGAGAACTGCAACAAACTGCTTGGGCCTGGACTCGCTCATGCATGACTCCGCTTCTCCGGTTTCCCGGTCACTCTTAGATTCTGCGCCAACACAATACCGCACGTATGGACACATATCTCTACCACGAATTTATTGCTATTAATAATACCTTCAACCAGCCGATAACACCACGAGAGATTGCTCGTGCCAAAAAGTCTTCTTATTCTGCGCAAACAAAAGACGGCAAAGTTCTATAATATGACGAGAAATGCTACTAATTTCTAACAATTATAAAACACAGAATGTGGCGAGAAGAGCAGGTCAAAGACACTATAACTTGAAATGTAATTGTTTTGTGACGACCAAAACTGGTAACAGTTTTTAAGTACGTATCTGCAATAATTTTCTCACGTTTGAAATACGAATTGGAGTTTGGTTTATGAAAAAAGTACTGGTCAGACTAGGTGTATTTCTTGTGCCATTTATGATTGTTGTTACTTTTGTGACAACATTCGCTTCTGCTGCAACTGTTTCACCGGTTCAAATTACCAGCATGTCTGTGGCTGATGATACCTATACACCAGTCAGTGAGATTACCACTGATAATCTGTACCATATTACAATCAACTGGGAATCTACCGCTTCTACCGTGGCAGAAGGTGACTATTTTGATATTACCTTGCCCGATAAAGTCCAGTTCACAGCCACACAAAACACAACTCCAATTGAAGTTAAAGATCCTAACGGCGCAACCGTAGCTTGGGCTTACCCAACTCCAGCAGCTGGCAGCATTTTTGGCGGCACCCTGCATGTTGTTTATACAGACTATGCAAACACGCACACTCAGATTAAGGGTACTTTCTCGCTGTCCGCTCTCTACGACCGTGATGCCATCAACGCAGGTGATAACACCCACATTGACTTTGGCGTTAACGGCACCGCTGTTCCTCTCAACATGATTATTCGTCCAAAGAACACCATTGGCCAGGAGTGGCTCAACAAGTGGGGCGGCCCTGTTACCGGTACTGAGTCCGAGGTACTTTGGTACGTTCGTCTTAACTACTCCGCTTCTAACATGACTGGCGTTGAGTTCTCTGACTCCCTCTCTGATAGAAACGGTGGCGACCTGCCAGCATCGGTAACCTACATTGCTAACTCTTTTCACCTCTATCGTGCAGACTTTGATGGAACGGGTAACTTCAGCAACCTTCAGGAGGTCACCATTCCTAATGGTGCACTTTCTATTGCAGCTGACGGCCACTCCTACCACCTTAACCTGAGCGGCGTTGACTTCTCCCAGGGTCAGCGTTACCTCCTGCAGTACCGCACCACCTTTATCCCAGGTATGGCTCTGCATAACTATGGTGTGCTTACCAACACTGGCGGTGCTCCAAGAAGCGAGATTGGCTTTACCTACTACTCTCCGAGCAACTCCGGCGCCGCAATCGGCAATCTTGTCGGCCGCATCCGCATCATCAAGGTTGACGCTGACAACGCAACTACCCAGCTTCCAGGCGCAACTTTTAAGGTAACAAGCGTTGCTAACCCAGCTGATTCTTGGACTCTTACTACAGGCGCCGACGGAACTGCAACCTCCGAGAGGCTCACTACCGGCTCCTACACCATCGAAGAGATCACCGCTCCAGATGGTTATGTGCGTGACGCTACTGTCTACACCGTAAACGTTGACAATCAGTCCGGCACTATCAAGATTATTGAGAACAAGAAGAACGCTCACGCAGACATCCCTGTACAGAAAGTCTGGAATGGTGCAGAAGGCGGATCAGTAACCGTTCACCTGCTTGCAAACGGCGTTGACACTGGCAAGACCCTTACCTTGAGTTCTGACAACAACTGGCAGGATTCCTTCACAGGCCTCGAGGCTTATGCAGCTGACGGCTCTGAGATTACCTACACCATCTCTGAGGACGAGGTAGCTGGCTACACTAGCCAGATTACCGGTGACGCAGATCAAGGCTTTGTAGTCACCAACACCCAGGTTCCTCCAACTCCAGAGAAGCCTGCTAAGACTCGCAAGAAGTCCAACCTCCCCTACACAGGAGATGCTTCTTCTGTTGCAGGCGTCCTCTTTGGATCTTTGGCAGCACTGGGCAGCGCAGTTGCACTTAAGCGTCGCAAGTAAGCCTGACGCGCAATCGTAGCAGCACAGACGCGCAGCTCCACACAACGTTACAAGAACGTCTTGTCCTCGTGACAAGGCGTTCTTTTTTTGGCGAGAAACCCGTCTCTTTTGCAAGGCTCCACAGAACTTCTCACCTCCTTAATTGCATACAGAAAAATGACCTATTCGGAATCACGTATAAAAAGAGACTAATGTCCAGCATTTAGATTTATTAGGAGTAATATTTATCCATTTTTATTACGCTAAGCTGCACATAGTGTGGAATGTTCGTTGTGAACAATTGTGAAGAACCTGTGAATTTAGCTGTACTTTATTTAAAAGGTATCAGAAAAAGAACCGATAAATTCCTTGTACCTGCATAAATATTTAAACTTTAAAAAAGCGATATAAATATATACAGAATCTCAAATAAATTCTCTTTGTAATAGGTGAAAATAGACGCATCTATTGCAAAGGAGTCCTGATGAACAAACGACTGTTTAAGCTGTTAAGTTTTGTCTTCATGCTGGTCCTAGCGCTTCCGCTTGCTGCAAAATCAGCTTTTGCTGAGACTGCAAGCACTGAAGCTGCTACAGGCACCCCTAAAGCGGTTGTCGCAACCATTACAGACTTTAGAGTTGAAGATCGTTTTGGCAATCCAACTACCGTTGTTAACAAGGCAAATGTGTATGCCATTGCTATGACGTGGGACGCCTCTGCAAACACTAACGTAGAACCGGGAGATTACTTTGACGTCACCCTCCCTAACGAGATGAGGTTTACCGCAGCTCATCCTGCGTCTACTTTTAACATCACCGATGCAGCAACCGGCGAGGTCATGGCAGTAGCTCACGTCACCCCTGGTACCGATGGTTTTGGTGGAAACATGCGTGTTGTCTTTACCGACTACGTTAACAACCACACTGACCTGCGCGGTACCGCTCGACTTGGCTTTACCATTAGCAATAACAGAATTCAGTCCGGTAATAATAAGACAGTTAACTTCACTGTTTCAGGTCGCATTGTTCCTGTAACTTTTGATCTTACAGAGCCAGGTACTATTGGCACTGAGTATCTTTCTAAGTGGGGCAAGATTATCGAGGGCAATGCCAACGAAATTCAGTGGACCGGTCGTATCAACTACTCTCGTGGTAACTTCCACAACGTCCGTCTACACGACCAGCTCCTTGACTGGGGCGGCGGAGATCTTCCTGCAGAGATTAGGTATGTTCCAGGAACCTTTGAGCTCTGGAGCGCTCGCTTTGACGAGTACGGCTCAACCATCCCAGGAACCGCTACGCGCATCCCTATTACCCCAGGTATGCTCACCATTTCTCCTGATGGACAGTCGTTTGATCTTGACCTTTCTGGCATAGACCTTAGCAACGGTCAGAGCTTTAAGTTCACGTATCGCACCACGTACGTTCCAGGTGTTGCTCTGCGTAACCTCATCAAGATGTACTCCGATAACCCTGAGTATAGCTCCGATTGGGTATATCGCAACGCAACTTCCGGCGGAGAAGGAACCTCTACCTTGGTAGCTCGTATTCGCATTATTAAAGTTGATAAAGACGATCACAGCATCAAGCTTGCGGGCGCTGTCTTTAAAGTAACCAGCACCACTGATCCAACCAAGACTTGGACCATTACCACAGGCGAGGACGGTACTGCTACTACCGAGAAACTCCCTGCAGGCACCTACACTGTTCAGGAGATTACCGCTCCTAACGGTTACGAACTTACTACTGACACTTATAACTTAACCGTCTCTGCAACAAGCGGTGTTATCAAGACTATTGAGAACAAAAAGACCCCAACTGTTGATATCAAGGTCAAGAAGACCTGGGTTGGCGCCGTTGGCGGCCCTGTTACCGTCAGGCTTTATAAAGACGGCGTTGCAAGCACTGAAACCGTAACCCTTGATGAGACAAACGGTTGGACTGCTACATTTACTGGGCTTCTCAAAAACGATGCCACTGATGGCCATGAGATTGCCTACACGGTAGCTGAGGAAAACGTCCCCGAAGGATATACCAGCGAGGTTACAGGAAATGTAACTGATGGATTCACGGTTACCAACACTGAGATTCCACCAAACACTCCTCCTACTACCCCACCAAATACACCACCAAACACTCCTCCAAACACCCCACCAGCAACTCCTCCATCAGAGACTCCAAAGAAGCCAAAGAAGAAGCAGCCAAAGCTTCCAGAGACTGGCGACTTCTCCGAGATTGCTCTTGTTGCAGTAGCTACCGTGGGCAGCGTTATTACGACGCTTGGCTATGCTCTGAAGGATCGTCGTAAGTAGTACAAGCTGAACGAACTTCTCGCGTAATGAATCCCCGCTTCACATGCTGAAGCGGGGATTTTTTGTGGCAGGTTTGTTTCCTTGCAGCACAAAGACGCAAAATTGCGTATAGTAGATGATTGACAAAACGCATTGGGCAAAACGCAGATTAAACACAAAGGAGCCCCAATGGCCAGAAGGTCACATTCATCTCAGAATCACGGTCACAACAGCCGTGATAGGTACGAAGATATCCCTGAGTACGATACAGAGGACTTCGCACAGGACGATTATGACGCATACAATCAGGGCGCATATCAGCCTCGTACGCTCGGAAGTGTCAGAAGCGCTGGTGCTAGCTCTGCTCGCAATAATCACGCAGAATCCCACGGCTCCAGGTTTACTCGCGAGCCTTTGATTGGCCAGACCAACGTCGGCGATGAGTGGCCCGAAGAAGCCCCAGCTCAGCAGCAAAAACACACCCACTTTGCTGCGCATCGTGCTGGCGCTGTCAGCCATGCGCCTTCGCGCGCCGAAGGTGTTGGTGCGTATTCCAAGAAGCGCCAAGGGTCTTCTCGTGGTCGTGGTCTTAAGATCTTTGCGGGTATTCTGGGAACGTTACTGCTGGTAGCAGGCGTAGTATTTGCCTGGTGGATGCTGGATACCAACTCAAAGCTCCGTCAAGGACTAGACGCAAACCTGCAGGCTACACTGGTACAGGTTGCTCCGTCTGACCCATTCTACATGCTGCTTCTTGGTGTCGATAAGGACGAGGGGCGTGCAGAAAACTGGGGCGATTCCGACGCAAACTTCCGCGCCGACACTATCATTTTGGCTCGTGTTGACCCTAAGAACAAGAAAATTACCCTGATTTCCATCCCCCGAGACACTATGGTTGACCTGGGAGAACATGGTAAGCAAAAGATTAACTCCGCATACAGCTATGGCGGCGCGTCTGCAATGGTTGAGGCCGTTTCCAAGCTGGCAAACGTTAACATCTCTCACTACGCAGAAGTAGACTTTGAGTCGTTCACTAAAATTGTGGACTCCATCGGCGGCATTACGGTTAACCTTCCCGTTGCTGTTTCTGACATGCAGTACTCAGGCATCGATCTTCCTGCCGGCGAGCAGCAGCTCAACGGCCAGCAAGCGCTCGGCCTTTCTCGTAGTCGTCACGCATACGACAACTACGGCGCAGGCGACTTCTACCGCGCGGCTAACCAGCGCATGATTTTGACGGCCATTGCCAAGAAAGTCCTGCAGCTGGACCCCGTTTCTATGTCCGGTGCCGTGTCCACCATGGCCGAGAGCGTGACTACTGACTTCAACGTCACCGATATTGTGGGTCTGGCCATGTCATTCAGAGGCATGGATACATCCAAGGATATGTATTCCGCGCGTACGCCGACGACGTCCGAGCTCATTGATGACGTGTGGTATGAGATTGTCGATAAAAGCGCATGGAAGACCATGATGGATCGCGTAAATCGCGCGCTCCCTCCTCTGGAGGATGCAAGTACTGACGAAACCACAGGTGTTGTGGGTACCGTTGGAGGAGACCCTTCAGCTATCGACAGCATCAAGCCTGACTACACTGGCGAAGTTACCGTGCTTAACGGCACCGACGTTCAAGGGCTTGCAGCTCAAAAGGCTGGCATCCTAAAGACAAAGGGCTACACCGCTTACGCCGACAGCTCTCTGGAGCATCCAACCGACTCGAGTATTGTCTACGACGGCACGCGCGCAGGCCTGGCAAAGGCTGTTGGCGTTGCAAAAGCACTGGATATCCCTACCGCTAACATCAAAGCAAACGATGGCACCTACCCCACCAACACGGACATTACCGTAGTCCTGGGCACCGACCAAGCTCCAAAGCGCTAACGACTCGCGGCCCACGGCGGCCCATCGCGGCCCGTGGATCGTAGCAACTTGCAACGACCCGCGACCTGCGGCGCTACCCCACCCCACACAAAAACGGGCGAGAAGATCGGTCTTCTCGCCCGTTTTACGTTTACTGTCAGCAGTTTTGTGACTTAGACGTTGAAGCGGAAGTGCATGACGTCGCCGTCCTCGACCACGTACTCCTTGCCCTCGATGCGCAGCTTACCAGCAGTCTTGCATCCGGCCTCGCCGCCCAGCTCAACGTAATCGTTGTAGCTGGCAACCTCAGCTTTGATGAAACCGCGCTCAAAATCAGAGTGGATCACGCCGGCAGCTTCAGGAGCCTTTGCGCCAATGCGAACAGTCCACGCCCTGACCTCCATGGGACCTGCGGTGAAGTAACTCTGCAGGCCAAGCAGCTTGTATGCTGCCTGAGCAAGCGTCTCCAAACCGGAGTGCTCAAGCCCCAGAGACTCCAGGTACTCCGCAGCCTCCTCTGGATCAAGATCAGCCAGCTCAGCCTCAACACCTGCGCAAACAGGGATAGACTGGACACCATTGATGACGGGAGCAGGCTCTGTGAGCATGTCCTCATCAACATTTGCAACGTACAGGATTGGCTTCATGGTAAGCAAGAAAAGATCGCGGGCAGCCAGACGCTCCTCATCGGTCATCTCCATGTCAGCGGCACGATTTCCCTCGTTCAGCCACTCCTGAAGGCGCTTTGCCACGTTGAGCTTGGGCTGGAGGTCCTTATCGCGCTTGGCCTCTTTCTCCAGCTTAGGCAAGGCGCGCTCAATGGTGCCCAGGTCAGCGAGGATGAGCTCCGTCTGGATGATGTCCACGTCCTCGTCAGGATTGACGCGACCCTCAACATGGATGACGTCGGGATCTTTGAAGTAACGAACAACCTCACAAATAGCATCGGTGTTACGAATATTTGCCAAGAACTGGTTTCCCAAGCCCTCGCCTTCGTTTGCGCCCTTGACCAGGCCAGCGATGTCCACAAACTCAACGGTTGCAGGCATGATTCGACCAGGATTGACAATCTCGGCTAGCTTCTGGAGCCTTGCGTCGGGTACGTCAACGATGCCCACGTTAGGGTCGATGGTGGCAAACGGATAGTTTGCGGCCAGGCCACCCTTGCGGGTCAGCGCGGTAAACAGCGTGGATTTACCAACGTTTGGCAGGCCAACGATACCAATTGAAAGCGACATGTGAGTCCTCTTGTTGTCGGTGGACGGTTACGATTACGTGTGTTTCTCGCGAGAAGAACATAGAGCTAGAAGCGTTGTACTGTGTGTTAGCAGCCGCTTGTTACTCCTCATTATCCTCTTTTGGAGGTTGTTGTGCAGGGGCTTCCTCATCCGAGTCCTCGGCAATCGAGTCTGCCAGGTGTTTAAGCTGCTCCTTGCCAGTGTCAAACACGAAACGTGCTTGACGACGAGCCAGCGCCTCAAGACGAGCGGTCTCCTCGGCTTTACGGTCATGAACAACCAGCTCAGAGGTGTCCATTGGCACCATAGTAAGCGCACCAGGCTCTGGACAAACAATTACGCAGGCCTCGCAGTTGACGCAGAACGGCATCTTAATGGTCAGCTTACCACGTTCGTCGATGTTGATAGCATGCGTGGTACACGTATTTTTGCAGTCGCCGCAGACCGTGCACTTACTGGAATCCCAGATAGGAGCCTCAAGCTTCACGTACGGAGCAAGGTCTGGATCATGCTGGAGCGCACCCATAACCAAACGGCGATCCTGCGTCAGCATAGACTGTCTCATGTCAGTAGTGCGCAGACCCATCACGTCATCAAGCTGCGTCTGGAGTTTATCCAGGGAGCGAGCATGATTGTTAATGCGGTCAGCGATTGCCTTAGCGCCCGCAAGAACAGGCGTTGACGCAGATACCAGGCGTTCTGCACCGTTCATCGCGTTGGAGATGAACTGAGAACGGATGTAAGCACGCGTGAAGTTGTGGTTGAGGTTATTACCGTCGACCTCAAGACCAACCGTGGCGCCCGTCCACTCCTCAGCGGTAGCGATTGCCTGGGTATATGCCTCCTCGCCAGTGGTGGTGCGACAACGGTCGCAAACGCCCAACGGCAGGTAAACGCTTACGTTGTCAAAGTCCGTAAGAATAGAGAACCAAATGTCAGCCGAAAGCATGCCTACGCAAGGCAAGCAAATCTCATTGCCTTCAGGCTTTCTTCCCAGCGCGCGTGTACAGGTGATGTAGCACTGCTCGTACGCGGAAGCTGCACGCGCTACCTGGTCATACAGCATGCGAGATGTGTGACGGCGCGTGTTGAACGCCTCAGTTGGGCACGCAGCAACGCAGAGTCCACACTGAAGGCATGCCTCATCGTCGATACGTACGGATTGATTATGGATATCAATGCAATCAACTGGGCAAACGTCAAGACAGCGAGAACATGCCTCGGCTTTTCCAGAGGCGCACCTCAGGCAGCGATTAGCATTTGACCAGGGGATTTCTTTGTAATCCATTGGGTCAAACGGTTTATCCGTGTTTGGATCAATGGACAGGCTTCCCATCAGCGCATCAAGCGGGTTAGAAAGCACCTGCAGGGAATCCTGGATATCAATAAGGTCGTCGAGAAAATCTCGCTCCTCGTTATGATTCTGGTTCTGAGCCATGGTGCCTCCTCTCCTTTAGCGCGTGACGGATTAACGGTGCAGTCGCAGCGGCGTACTGGCCGCGGGTGCAGTTGCGGCGTAGTCACAGTCGCAGCCGCGGTATGGCCGCGGGTGCAGTCACAGTCGCAACAGCAGTGTAGCCGCGGTCGCAAATAAACATTTTAACCTGTAGCGACCAATAATTCCGCTCAAATGACGTCACATTCATACGATTTCGATTAATGGACGCTGAGCGGGAAAACGTTGCAGTTAGGACAAGACGGGTTTCTCGCCCCCAACAAGACGGGTTTCTCGCC
Source organism: uncultured Atopobium sp. (assembly GCA_900555335.1). Taxonomy (GTDB): domain Bacteria; phylum Actinomycetota; class Coriobacteriia; order Coriobacteriales; family Atopobiaceae; genus Lancefieldella. Next base: position 10,605 of record USKU01000012.1, read on the forward strand.
CGTGACAAGACGGGTTTCTCGCCTGCGACTAGACGGGTTTCTCGCCAAGTTGTTGCGACGGTAGAAAAAATCGGGCCCAGCGAGAGGCTGGACCCGATTGAAGTGACGCGAAGGCGCGAATTAGTACATGCCGCCCTGGCCGCCCTGAGCAGCTGCGCGAGAAATGGACTCCTCGATGGTGGTGTCCTTTGGCATCTCGGAAACAGTTGCCTCGGTGATGAGGATGAGGGATGCAACGGAAGCTGCATTCTGGAGTGTGGTGCGGGTGACCTTAACTGGGTCAAGAACGCCCATCTCAATCATGTCGCCATACTGGCCGGAAGCGGAGTCAAGACCCTGGCCGGTTGGGAGTGCCTTGATCTTCTCGACAACTACGCTGCCCTCGAAGCCAGCGTTGTTAGCGATGGTACGGACTGGAGCCTCAAGTGCCTTGCGGATGATCTCAACGCCGATCTTCTCGTCTGCGTCAGAGGTCTGAACGCTGTCAAGGACGGAGGAAGCAGCCAGGAAGGAAACGCCGCCACCTGCGACGATGCCCTCCTCGACAGCTGCGCGAGTTGCCTGAAGTGCGTCCTCGATGCGGTGCTTGATCTCCTTGAGCTCAACCTCGGTAGCTGCGCCAACCTTGATGACTGCGACGCCGCCGGCGAGCTTAGCAAGACGCTCCTGGAGCTTCTCACGGTCAAAGTCAGAGGTGGTGTTCTCAATCTCAGCCTTGATCTGGGTGATACGGTCGTCGATCGCCTCCTTGGAGCCAGCGCCACCAACGATGGTTGTGGTCTCCTTGGTAACCTTGACGGACTTAGCGCGGCCGAGCATCTCTGCGCTGATCTCGTTGAGGTTAACGCCGAGCTCCTTGATGACTGCCTGGCCGCCGGTGAGAACAGCGATGTCCTCGAGCATGCGCTTACGACGGTCGCCGTATGCAGGAGCCTTGATTGCGCAGACGTTCAGAACGCCGCGGAGCTTGTTGAGGATGAGGGTGGTCAGAGCCTCGCCGTCGACGTCCTCAGCCATGATGAGCAGAGGTGCGCCCTGCTTCTGGACAGCCTCAAGGATAGGCAGGATGTCCTGGATGGAGGAAATCTTGTTGTCTGTCATCAGGATGTAAGGATTGTCCAGCTCAGCGGTGAGAGTCTCGTTGTTGGTTGCGAAGTAAGGGGAAACGTAGCCCTTGTCAAACTGCATGCCCTCAACAGTATCGATGTCGATGCCGAAGGTCTGGGACTCCTCAACGGTGATGACGCCGTCCTTGCCGACAACGTCCATAGCGTCGGAAATCTTGCCACCGATGACTGGATCGCCTGCGGAAATGGTACCAACGGAAGCAATCTGCTGCTTGGTCGAGACCTCCTTTGCGATGCCCCTCATCTGAGCGACAACAGCCTCAACAGCCTTGTCGATACCGCGACGAATTGCGATTGGGTTTGCGCCAGCTGCAACGTTGCGAAGGCCCTCGTTAACGATGACCTGTGCAAGCAGGGTTGCGGTGGTGGTACCGTCACCGACGGTGTCGTTAGTCTTGGTTGCTACTTCTTTGACCAGCTGAGCACCCATGTTCTCTACTGGGTCCTTGAGCTCAATCTCGCGAGCAACGGAAACGCCGTCGTTGGTGATGGTTGGTGCGCCGTAAGAACGCTGCAGAGCAACGTAGCGACCCTTAGGTCCAAGAGTGGTGGTTACGGCATCTGCCAGGGTGTTTACGCCCTTAGCGAGCTTGGCACGAGCATCGGTGCCAAAATCGATATCTTTAGCCATGGTATTCCTCCAAAATAGCTGAACTTATACGTAAAAAGCGACGAACAAGCTGCAAGCGACTAAGCTGCGAGCGAACGGGCCGCGAGCAAACGAGCTGCGGGCGATTAGTCCTCGAGGACTGCAAGGATGTCGTCAGCACAAAGAAGCAGGAGCTCCTCGCCGTCTACCTTGACCTCGGTGCCACCGAACTTGCCGTAAAATACCTGGTCGCCGACTTTGACATCAAGAGCGATGCGATTGCCATTCTGATCAAGCTTGCCAGTTCCAACTGCGAGGACCTCACCACGCTGAGGGAGCTCCTGAGCTGCGGATGCAATGTAGAGACCAGAGGATGTCTTCTCCTCTTTTGGAGCAGGCTTTACCAGAACACGATCTCCAAGTGGCTTCAAATTCATAATGAAAACCTCCCTTTCGGGCCAAGCCCGATATTGGCGCCAAGCGCCCTTTTCCAACGCTATTAGTTATTCCACACGGGAAAACAATTTATACGAAATATCGCGAAAATCTTACAAAACCGACTTAGATTTTCTGTAGGCGTGCAGTATAAGCCGTCAACGGTTATGCGCGGACTGGTAGGTGAAGCTGGAGTGCTGGCGGTATGCGAGCGGAACGTGGGCGGGACGCAAGCGGTGAGCAGGCGCGCAGCGTCGCTGAGCTGCTGGTAAGCGCAGCTTGCGGTCGGCAGATGCGAACGCCAAGCGGTGTCCACCTGCGATTTTTTGCCATTAGCATAATTTTCGGCGCAAATTTTTGCTGCATGCATAATGTACGGGCAATATTCGTGATTTTGCATAGAAAAAATGAGCACCTCTTTGGCAGGGGTCAATTTGGGTAAAAAATCCGTTTAGTTGGGGATGAAATGGAGTATTCAGAAAAACTGCACCTACGTTTTACCAGGTGGCAAATTCTATCCATATTTCTGATTATTTGTCCGAAGCAAAACAGCAGGTAGACTCGATGCATAGAATCACACTATTTCTGTAATCCCCAACTAAACGCATTTTTTACCACTTGAGGGCCATTTTTGGGGCAAAAACACCTCTTCCCTACTCGTAGCAAAAATCAACCTGCATAAAAGTACCCGGCTATTCATATACATGAATAGCCGGGTACCGAGTGTCATCATTTTCTGCAAAAGAGCGTTTGCACCAACGTCATCAAGTCGGCTTGTGCTGGCAAAACGCGCGTTTACGCGTCCAAGCTCTCCAACTCAGAGAGCCAAAGCGAACTAGAAGCGTCAGATGGCATGCGCAGATCGCCGCGCGGCGAAAGCGAAACAGAACCAACCTTTGGTCCATCAGGCATCGCCGAGCGCTTAAACTGCTGCGAGAAGAACCTGCGATAGAACACCTTTAGCCAGCGCACGATAGTCTCGTGATCGTAAATCTCCTGGTCAGTGCCTGTGCCAAACGCACACTCGGCAAGACGTAGAACCTTGAGTGGACCACTTCCGTGACGAAGCACGTGGAACAAGAAGAAATCGTGCAACTCGTATGGGCCAACCAGGTCCTCCGTCTTCTGCTCAATGGAACCGTCTGCCGCGGATGGCAGCAGCTCAGGAGAAACCGGTGTGTCCAGAACGTCGCGCAAAACGTGAGCAATTTCGTCCTCGCCCTGCTCCTCATAAGCGTCAGCACAGTAATTAACAAGGTACCTTACCAGCGTCTTTGGTACCGAAGCATTCACGCCGTACATGGACATCTGGTCGCCATTGTACGTTGCCCAACCAAGCGCCAGCTCAGAGAGGTCGCCCGTGCCAATGACCATGCCGCCCACCTGGTTGGCAACGTCCATCAGAATCTGCGTGCGCTCGCGAGCCTGGGCGTTTTCGTACACAACGTCGTGAACATCCTGGTTGTGGCCGATGTCGGCGAAGTGCTGCAGCACGGAATCCACAATGGAAATCTCACGCAAATCGGCGCCAAGCGACTGCACCAGCTCAATAGCGTTGGTGTACGTGCGGTCCGTGGTGCCAAATCCCGGCATCGTCACAGCTACAATGCCCGAGCGGTCGTATCCCAGCTGGTCAAACGCTCGCACCGTGACGAGAAGGGCTAGCGTAGAGTCAAGTCCACCCGAAATGCCAATAACCGCGTGGTCAGAGCCAGTGTGTGCCAGTCTTGAAGCCAAACCGTGAGCCTGGATCGACAGAATCTCCTCGCAGCGTGTTGCGCGAGCGTCATCCATCGCGGGCACAAACGGATGCGGATCAACGTACCTGGTCAGCGGCGTACTAATAGCAAGCTCGCTGCCATCTTCGCCCTCGCCGTGACCGTGCTCGTGGCCGTGACCTGCGGCGTCATGCGCGGCTGCGACGTCGTGCGTACCTTCGCCCTCACCATCAAACTCCAGCGAGAAATACTTGGTCAGGTGCTTGTAATCCTCCGGCGTCGGAGCAACCTCAAACGTCGAGGTGCGCCTGCGGTCAGCTGCCAGCGACAGCACGTCAATCTCGGACACGGCAATACCCTCGCCAAACACGCCAGAGTCGGCGAGCACACGGCCATTCTCGACAACAAGATCATGGCCCGAGAAAACCAAATCGGTCGTAGACTCGCCCTCACCAGCACTTGCGTAAACGTAGCCGCAGATCAGACGCGCGCTTTGCTGCGCAACCAGCTGACGACGGTACGCGGACTTGCCGGCCAGTGCGGGCGACGCGGACAAGTTGCAGATCACCGTAGCGCCGGCGACAGCATGCGCGTTTGACGGCGGCATGGGCACCCAGAGGTCCTCGCAGATCTCCGCGCCCACGACCAGCTCAGGGATAGTGTCGCACGCAAACAGCTGGTTAGTACCAAACGGCACCTCGCCCAGCAGGCCAAAATCCACACTGGTGACCGTCTTGGGGCCGGAAACAAAGTGTCGGCCCTCGTAAAACTCGTTGTACATGGGCACGTAGCGCTTGGGCACCAGGCCTAAAAGCTCTCCCCTAAAGAGAACGGCGGCGCAGTTGTAGAGCTTGCCAGCTACGCGAACAGGCAGGCCTAGCAGCAGCAACGCGTCGACGTCGGCCGTGCGGGCGGCAATGGAAACCAAGCCGCGCTCGGCAGCGTCCAGGAGCGCATCCTGCCAGAACAGGTCCTCGCAGGTGTAGCCCGTGATGCAAAGCTCGGGCAGTACGACCACCTTGGCACCGCAATTACCTGCGGCTTCTTCGATGGCCGCCAGGCAGCTCTCCACATTAAATGCCACGTCGGCCACGCGGACGCGCGGCGTGATACTTGCAACTTTGATAAATCCGTCTTGCACAATGGCCTCCTTACATGCCGCTTGGGACAACGGGCGCCGCATCCGACGACCACGATCCCAGTTGCGCGTTGGGGTTTGCGTCCAAGGTCAATGGCGAGAAACCCCGTGTACGGTAGCTACGAAGTGCGCCCACAGCAATCATTGCGGCGTTGTCGCCGCAAACCGACATCGGAGGCACCGTTACTCGAACACCCATACGACCAAAGGTTTCCTTATATGCAGCTCTAAGTGCGGGGTTTGCAGCTACGCCGCCACCCACGCAGAAATCGGAGACGCCCGTCTCCTCAACAGCAGTTTTAGCCTTTGCAACCTGCACGTCAATAACAGCCTGCTCAAACGAAGCGGCAAGGTCTGGCAGATTGATTGCTCTACCTGCGCGATTCTCGCCCTCAATGTAGGTAATAACGGCCGTCTTTAGGCCAGAAAGGCTGAAGGAATAGTCACCGCTATGCATCATCGCGCGCGGGAAGTGTATGGCCTTAGGATTGCCCTGAGCTGCAAGTTTGCTGATCACGGGGCCGCCTGGATAGCCGAGGCCAAGCGCCTTAGCAACCTTGTCAAAGGCCTCGCCCACGGCGTCGTCAATGGTGGAGCCCAGAACCACGTAATCTCCCCAAGCACGCACGTGTACCAGCATAGTATTGCCGCCCGAGACCAGGCTAGCCACAAACGGCGGCTCCAGGTCAGGCGTCTCAAACAGGTTGGCCAGCAGATGGCCTTCCAGGTGATGCACGGGAATAAGCGGCAGGTCAGTGGCCACGCAGAAGCCCTTAGCAAACGCCACGCCCACAACGAGCGCGCCAACAAGGCCAGGACCTGCGGTAACACCAACGGCGGCCAGGTCAGACGGCACCAGCGTGTCGCAACCAAAGTGCGCGCCCGCGCGGGCCATGGTCTCTTCGAAGAGACCCACAATAGCCTCGGTATGCTTGCGAGAAGCAATCTCGGGAACAACGCCGCCAAAGCGAGCGTGGAAGTCAATTTGAGTTGCGACAACATTTGCGCAGACCACACCGTGTGAATCCATGATGCACATGGCGGTTTCGTCGCAAGAGGACTCCAGGCTGAGGATCAAATCCCCCGCCTCGCGCAGTGCCGCAAGCGTCTCTTCAGAGCGCTCACCTGCAACAATAGGCCACGGACGCACTGATGCGTGAGGTTCAGGGTTTCTCGCCTCAAAGCCAGCGCCAACCGCTAGAGGCAACTGCGCTGTCATCAACAGCGCCGCACAATCTGGACCGTAATATCCCGGACGGCGGCCAACCTCAGCAAATCCCAGTTTGCTATAGGCACCCTGAGCTGGAGCGTTATCTTCCTCCACCTCAAGAGTAATCGTAGACGCACCCAGCATCTGAGCATCGTATGCCACGCGTTCTACCAGCTTGGATGCAATTCCCTGGCGGCGACGCTCGGGCGCGACCACCACTTCTTCCACCTCAAACTGAGCTCCTGCCAGGCGACCGCCCGCAAAGCCAATAACCGTTCCGCAATCGTGAGCCAGCCACCAGCTGCGCCCAACGCCCGAGAGCTCGTCATAGAACGTCTGCTTTGACCAGGCAGAATGCGCGGCATCAGCATATGTTGCCGCCTCAAGCTCCGCCACCTGATTAAGATCGTTCATCGTCATCGGACGAAGCTGCAGGTGAATATCGGCCAGCGCATCATCCACGCCGGTCAAAGCCACCGTTGCCGGCTCCTTCAAGCCCAAACGCTTGCGCTCCGACTCCTCCGCATCAGAAAGACGCGTGTAAATGGGCAGCACCAGCGCCGGATCGCCCGCACCCGCCTGCTGATACTCGGGCATGCACACCGCGCGTACCAGGCCTTCTCCTGTTGGGAACCACGTTGCTTCATCGGTATATGTCGAGAAACCCGCACACTCAAAACGCTCACGGTACTTCACTAAACCATTGCCTGTGAGCGTGAGCTCAGCCTTATCAGTCCTGCTCGACCACTCCTCCACACAGGCATCTGCCTTGAGGACGGTCTCTACCGGGAACGTTCTATGTGCTCCAGCATTATCCAGCAGGTAGATGCCCGGATAGACCTCGCCGCGCATGGCGTCTGCAACAACGCCAACGGTGCCGCGAACGCCCGCCTTCCACGCGCTGAACGCCATAGCATCAAGCGCGCTTGCGCCGTAAAGTGGCAGACTAGAACCACATGCAATACCCTTTGCGGTGGCCACGCCAATGCGGACTCCCGTGAACGAACCAGGTCCTCTACCTGCGATAACAGCGTCGACGTCGGCCATGGTAAGGCCAGCGGCATCAAGCGCCTCCTGGACCGAACCCACAAGCTCCACGTTTGCCTGGCGACGGCACAGGTGATCCGTTGACGCCAGTACCTCAACGTCGAACCCGCCATCCGCTGCGCTCGCGCCGTCTGCGGCCGCCGCAGCGGTATCACACCTGGTCAGACGCGCGACCGTACACGCCAGCATGTCTGTAGACGTATCAACTGCAAGTACCACGTTTGTTTCATTTTTTATAGCAAGCATAAACACTCTTCTCGGCGTAAAAACGCCTTGTATCACGCCAATATTTCTTCTTGTAACTCTATAACTATACGCCAAGCCACGCCCGCAAACAGCGCGAGTCCCAACCCCGCAAAACTTTTACGCAACAGCTGATCTACCGGCGCGTTTATACGTCGCAACTTAATCAAATCTTGGCTAGCGAGAAACGCTTTGATACCCACACCATATACATAAACCTGCATAAATAGCTTGAAGAGATTGCTATAGAGAATTTACAGTTTCAACCCTATTACTCTAGACAATCTTGCTATTTAGTTTATAGTTAATCCATCAGCGCCCACCCAAGGCTACGCAATGCGTCCTGAAATGCGGTGGGCCTTTTCATAGCATTAGGATTCACATGGAAAATAAACCTTTTAAAAGCATCGATGAGATGTGTTGTTTATTGATTCAAGACCGTGGACTTATCTGCCCAGATGATAATGAACTGAGGAAATTTTTAAGTAGAACAAATTACTATCGTTTCTCTGGATATGCTCGTGATTTTCAAGAAGATCCGGAGAAAGGCAAGAACTCGTTTGTCGGCAATACTTCTTTTCAAGATATTAATAAGCTTATTAACCTAGATGCTAAATTACGAATTCTGCTGACAGAGCAATTAAGTGTTATCGAAATCGCAATTAGAGCAAAGCTTGCCCACGAATTTGGTAATGAGTACGGTTCAAATGCTTACTATCTTGATTGCAAAACCTATGCGGATCACAATTTTGCAAAAAAATTTATAATTCCGGGAATTTTTTCAGATCTTGATCATGACAAAAGCCGAATCATTCAGCATTATTCAAAAGAGAGTTTTAACACACCCTACGAAAAATATCATGATGTACCAATCTGGGTCGCTGTAGAGGTCCTCTCCTTTGGAAGAATTTCTAATATGATTAGCTATTCAGATAATATTGAAGTAACCAAAAGAGTAGCTAAATCTCTCGGTGTCCAATGGAAACCTTTTTCAAGTGTTGTTCATTCTTTACATGTACTAAGAAATTTATGTGCACATCATCGTCAACTATGGAATAGACCCATGCGCATCCAATGTCCAGTTCAGAAAAAACTTCGCCCAAAAGACATTAGCTTTGACCCCAAGAGCGTTTACGCTCACATACTAATGGCCAACTACTACAGAAAAGCCATCGATGGGGATACTTCGGTTGCCAGAAGAATACAAGAACTTCTCGATAAGAACAATGTTTTTGCAAAAGGCATTTATTTGCCTCATCCAAAATAGCCACATCTAAAAAAGCCTGTATACTTACATCAACATGACCGGTTCCGCTAGAGCTTTTTGCCTAGTCCAGGGCCGGTCCTATTTTTCTATCCCAAACTGATCTTCCACAATCCGGTCAAGCTGCGCAGAAATGCACGAGAACTCCTTGTTCAAATCAAGCGTCTGCACAGAAATCTTATTGCCGCTTATGTGGTACACGTCGTCAGGAGCCAGCAGCTCATTTGTTCGCGCGTACAAAAGCATGCCTGAAACCTTCCGGTTGGCGCCTTTCACCTGGGCTTCTTTATTCTTCACATACGTATAAATCTGATACAAATTACCCGAATGTACCTTATGCGCACCAAAATTTTCCTGAAGCGAATGCTGATAATACTTCGCGTCAATAATCAAAATCTGATCACTATACGAGAGCGTAATATCTGTCTGCATGTCCGGCAAAAGCCCAACGTATCCATCGTCCAAATCCCAAGGAATTTGCGACGCTCTGGCAGAAAAACCCTTCATATGCTGGGCAAACTCCTGCGCGTAATACTCAAGAATGAACTTCTCGTACAACCTATGCATTTTTTGCTCGTCAATAAAACTTGCCAGGTGATACTCGCCATCTTCAGTGGTCATAAGCATGCCTTCAACAATCAACTGACAAATTGAGAGTAGCAGCTGATACGTGCGGTTATTGCGCTGAAAACGAATATCCGCCCAGCGAACCTGTTTTAAATCAACCTCATCAATGTCCGCAAAGAAAAGCATTTCTCGCTTAAGCGCAACCTTGTGCTGCGTCGATACATCCTTCTGTTTGAGTAGCAACAGAGCCACGGACTTTAAGATCTGATTGAATAGGTTGTTTTGCGAAAGCTCATCAAAATCGCAGGCAACTTGTACGCGACGAGCAAGGCGGTTCCTAATGGTCCCCGCCATATCAATCTTGCCCCGAACAACCGCCAGATCCTCCACACAATTTATGTACTCGCGATACAAGCCCTGCTTGAGCTGCAAACCAATCCCCTTGGACAAGATGGCCGCAAACAGGTTATAAATCGAGTCAAACGTCTCCTTCTGCACGTCCTCATACACAGATTCCCGCAGCGTAGTGAAGGCGTACGACAGCATATAGTAAATATTTTTTATGAAGATATGCCTATCTTCGGTCATCGAAACACTCCATGAAGGATGTTCTCCCAGCGCTGGTATTTCTCCTGATCGTCAAACCAATACTCGCCCAGCATTGGCAAGATGTCATAATCCACAACCTCCTGCATCCATTTATCGGTGCAGTTCAGCTCATCGCGACCACAGAAATAGCTGTGTCCAATGCAGAATCCCCTGCCCAGCGACCTATCTGACGCAATTTCCGAGTTCAGCTCAATTACCTTGGCGAGAAGATCGTTGAAGGTTTCATTTTTAAGTGACTGCTGGTACTGGATAAAGCCCTCAGTCTCAAAACCAGGTTCCATCTCAAAGAAGCTAAAGCGACGACGCAAAGCGTAATCAATCATTGCCAGGCCTCTGTCTGCCGTATTCATCATTCCGATGATGTAAAGGTTCTCTGGAACCGAGAACTTCTCGTCATTGTACGCAAGTGTAGCTGGTGTACCTCGATAATCGTTTTCAATCAGCATCAAAAGTTCACCAAAAATCTTGCTCAGATTGCCACGGTTAATCTCATCGATGATAAAGAAATCCTTTGACTCCGGATCCGCCTCTGCCTTCTTGCAGAAACGGTAAAACACGCCTTTCTTGAGCTCAAAGCTTGAACCACTAGGCTTGTAGCCCATCATAAAGTCTTCGTATGAATAATTCTGGTGGAATTGTACAAACTCAATTGCGTCCTCGTTTACGGCGCCTATCAGCGAATATGCAAGTCTTTTTGCCGAGAAGGTCTTTCCAACTCCTGGTGCTCCCTGCAAAATGATGTTCTTTTTATTCAACAGGACAGCTGCCAGCTTGTCGTACTTCTCCTCCGGCATAAATACTTCCTCCAAAAATTTTCCCTTGTTATATGGAGGAATACAAAACAACTTATCACCAGGTTGAGTTGGAGGAATCTCTTTATAATCCTTTGAGAAATACGCAATATCAGCCGTTAGAGTCACAAAATAAGGATCTGGATAGCAATCTTCTGTTAAAGCAGAGGTAAACATCTTAATGAGTTCGGAATCTTCAGAAATTACATCTCTAACTTCATTATAAAATTTCGTATACGTCCTTATATTAGTTGTAGATGCCCCCTGCTTAAACTCGTAATTGCTCTCTAACCTATCCGATAAAGCTTTTACTTGTCTAAACTTATATATGTAATATATGTCTGGATATCTAAGCCAAAGATAAGTTGTGATGGTTCCCTCTTTTTGATAATGCTGCTTTCCTTCAGGACCATATACATCCAGTAACTTATCCGACTTTGCCATAAATCCGTTAATACGCTCAACTATATCGATGTTCTCGTCATAAAGTTGCATAAACATACTACGAACTTCTTCTGCATCCTGTTCAGCATAAAACTCAATCATCTTACGAGAAAAATCATAAGAAGTAGTTAAAAGATTATCTGTCTTTGACAGCGACTTTCTCAGCATCGCAGGAAAATCCTGGGCGTTTATATCCCAATTATCCTGGAAGCACTTAATTGCTTCCCACTTATATTTTTCTTCCTCCCAGTGAGAAGGAAAATTCTCTTTGTACTGAGTGAGGACCTCATCAAGAGATTGTCTATCTATCATTGCTGCTCCCCTTTAAGCAAAAGCCAGTGAATTTTTTAATTGAGCACGTAGCATCTGGCCAATCTGTGTCATCGCCTATCATGTACTACCAGATAAATTGCGCTTTATACTGATAGTATCCTCCTAATTGGGACTCATATTTTTAACTTCTTACATATTTCGGCGAATAGAAAAAGGCAGCCCACTCAGAGCTGCCTTCAACGCACACTATGTCTCCGCAGCACTAGACTGCGTGCTCTGTCTTAGCTCCCTTTTCCTCCTTGAGAAACTGCATATCCAGGGCCTTAATAAACGGCAGGTAGATTGCCATATCAATCAAAATCAATACGAGCTGA
>USKU01000013.1 GCA_900555335.1 uncultured Atopobium sp.
CAGCCAAGGTCTACACGGACCTCAGAGAAGGGAACATGCCCCTCAGCAGTAATTGGCGCACACGCAGAAGCCCACGTACCTCTCAAAGCCTCTGGATGAGGCTCAATAACACTGGAATACGCCTCTAAGCGCTCTTCCAGAACAAAGTTTTTAGGCAAACGTGCATGTAGTGCGCGCAAAGCAACTCCTCAACAAGCAGGCAAAATCAGCGTTTCTTTACAAAAGCTGATCAAGCGTTTCTCCGTACGAAGGTAGGAATTCTGTCATAAAATCGCGCACTTCTGGAAGAGAATCTGCTAAATCTTCAACAACTCCACGAGTTGAGGCTTCAGCGGTAATAAATTCTGAGTTTCCAGACTGAGCCTCCTCAATACACTTAATGAGTGCTGCAATCTTATCTGCAGCTTTAATAAGCTTTCTAAGATAAGCTTCACTCTCTGAAGCCTCAGCGCTGTGAGTAAGCACCTGAGCATAGGCATCTTGCAGGTCTTCTGGCAGTGTGGAGAGAATGGTTTTCTCGGCACGTGCTTCTACCTGATGATATGCATCTCTAATCTCTGAATTAGCATACTTTACAGGCGTGGGCATGTCTCCGGTGATAATCTCTGATGCATCGTGATACATACCAATAAGGGCCGCGCGATCTGCGTCAAGATTTCTGTGATAGCGCACATTTGCAATAGTTGCTAGGCAGTGAGAAATAACGGCCACGTCAAGGGCGTGTTCAGCAAGACTTTCTGAGCGAGAATTGCGCATAAGCGACCAGCGCTCAATGTAGCGCATGCGAGAAATAAGTGCAAAAAAGCTGGACTGCGATGAAGAATTCTGAGACATTGCCCCTCCTTAATTTGTTTTCTCAACCTTACCACGGATACCGGACAAAAACTGTTTTGACACAACTATGCAATGTAGTCATAGCAAATATGAAGTAATCAAATACTTTAGATGTTTATATGAAATTATTGATATCTGAACATCCGTTCATGGGTATTTTTGCTCCGCTTACCGGCAACCATGGCTAACTTATTCCAAAGGAGTTAACCCGGGCTTACTATGCAAGTAAACCTCGTCCGTTTAAAAGAAGTGAGCGGACAACAAAGGAAGGATGGGAAACATGAGTAAGTATGCTTTTGTAGGCGGCAAGCTCGTTGACGGTACTGGCGCTGCACCAGTTGAGGACTCCCTTGTCCTTATCGATGACGACAAGATTACCTATGCTGGTCCTCGTAAAGAGGTCCCAGAGGGATATGAGGTACGTGACGCATCTGGCCATACCGTAATGCCTGGTCTTGTTGATACACACCTGCACTTCTCCGGCAACCTGACCGACAACGATAACGACTGGGTTATCGAGTCCGTTGCTCAGAAGCAGGCATGCGCAGTCAAGCAGGCTTATGATGCTCTTACCCACGGCCTCACCACTGTCGTTGAGATTGGCCGCAATGGTATTGCTATCCGCGACCTCGTTAACATGGGCATTATGCAGGGTCCTCGCATCTTTGCTACTGGCCTTGGCCTTTGCCGCGTTGCTGGTCATGGTGACTCTCACCACCTGCCACTGCAGATTTCCAAGGACGGACACCCTTGGGGCGACCAGGTAGACGGTCCATGGGAGCTTCGTAAGGCAATCCGTCGTCGTCTCCGTGAAGAGCCTGATGGCATCAAGATTTGGGCAACTGGTGGCGGCATTTGGCGCTGGGACTCCGACCGTCTGCAGCTCTTCTGCACCGAGGAGATCAAGGCAATTGCTGATGAGTGCGCACTGGTAGGCATCCCTCTGTATGCTCACTCCTACAACAACTTTGACGCTGCATATGACTGCGTCCGCTTTGGTTGCAAGCAGCTCATTCACGGCTTTGAACTTGACGAGCGCACCATGAAGCTTATGGCTGAGCAGGGAACATACTTCACCCCAACCATCGGCTTCCTGCCAACTTGGTACGGAACTTATCCACCAGACTGGACTCCAGAGCTTGACGCATTCCCAGGCGAGACTGTTGTCGAGAAGGGCCTTGCACGCACCTACGCTAACCTGCGTAAGGCTTATGATATGGGTATCACCATTACCATCGGCTCTGACTCCTTCAGCTTTGTCACTCCTTACGGCTATGTCACTATCGACGAGATGTATGACTTTGTTGAGAAGGTTGGCATCTCCATCCTTGATACCGTTGCAGCTGCTACCTACAACGGCGCAAAGATGCTTGGCAAGGAGAACGAGTTTGGTGCTGTCAAGGAAGGCCTCTCCGCTGATATCCTCGTAGTCAAGGGCGACGTTGCTAACAACATCCGCGACCTCACGCCTGAGAACATGGACGTCATCATGAAGGAAGGCAAGATTATTGATCGCGGTAGCTTCTAAGCTTCCTGTTCGATAATTTGTAACGCGAAGGTTGGGCCCTGACTCACTTAAGCGTCAGGGCCCACTTTTACAGGCAAGAAGTTTATTCTTTGATATAAAAGTTTGACATTTGAAGGAGCTCACTATGTCTGAACCAAAGCAGGTGAAAATTGTGCTGCTTACCGGCTATTTAGGCGCAGGTAAGACCACTATTTTGAACCACATTCTCTCTAATACTGAAGGTATTCACGCAGCAGTTATCGTCAATGATATTGGCGAGATTAACGTTGATGCTGGTCTTATTAAAGACGGCGGCTACGCTAAAGAAGGCGACGTTATTCCTCTCACTAACGGTTGCCTCTGCTGCACCCTTTCTAATGACTTGGCACTTCAGTTGGGTGATTTGGCCGATACCGAGGAGTTTGACTACATCATTATTGAGGCTTCGGGCATCTGCGAGCCAATCCCCATTACCTATAACATTTCCGCATTCTGCAATCAGAGTCAGCATGCAACTAATCACTCTCACCTCAACCTTGATAACATCGTCGCAGTTGTTGACTGTGCTCGCATGTTTGAGGAGTTCCACAACGGCGCCGATCTTCTCGACCCAGACATTGAAGAAGACGACATTGAGAACCTGCTTATTCAGCAGATTGAATTCTGCTCTACGCTGGTGCTCAACAAGACCGATCTGGTTACTCCAGAGCAGCTCCACGAGCTCAAGGCACTTGTTCGCGGCCTGCAAAAAGACGCCGTTATTGTTGAGGCGGTCAACGGTGATATTCCAATGAGCGAGCTTATCAATACGGGCCGTTTTGACTTTGACAAAGCCTACGCCTCCGCTGCCTGGATGGATGCAATGGAGCACCCTGAGGAGCACGAGGACCCAGAGGTTTTGGAGTACGAGATTACTACCTTTGTGTATCGCCGCCGCCAGCCATTTGACCTGGACAAACTTAATCAGTTTGTGGCTAGCTGGCCAAAGAATATCATCCGCGTCAAGGGTAGCATCTGGATTTCGCAAGACCCCGAGATGAGCTATGTATTTGAGCAGGCCGGCAAGCAGGTCCAGTTCTACGAGAATGGCATGTTCTACGCATCGCTGCCAGAGGATGAGCGAGAAACCCTTCTTGACGAGAAACCCGAGCTACGCGCAGAATGGGATGATGAACTGGGCGATCGTCAAACTAAGCTTTGCTTCATTGGACGTCATATGAACCATGAAGAAATTGAAGCCGGTCTGGATGCATGCTTGACCGAGTATGTTCCTGACGAGTTTGATTACTAGCGTTTTCAGCGCCAAGAGCTCCGGCGCTTGAGACGAGGGACCCAGTTTATCCGGGTCCCTTTTTTAGGTTAGAGGTGCCTAATGACCAAGATTGAGCAGCTTAAAGACTGGATTCAGTCATCAGATAACATTGTCTTCTTTGGTGGCGCGGGCGTGTCAACAGAAAGCGGTATTCCTGATTTTAGGGGTACTAATGGCCTGTATCGCCAGGGTGGTATCAAGGTAGAAAACATGACCATTGGACTGGGCCAAGACGGCTATGATATGGGAAAAGAAGCCTATGACCTGGGAAATGGTGTAACGGTTGACCCCGATAACGAGGAGTCTTTTGCCTACAGCAAGGCGCCGGACTTTACGCTTGAAGAGATTTTCTCGCTTGATGTGTTTTTTGATTACCCCGCAGCGTATTACACGTATTTTAGAAACTCTCATCATTTGGGGGAGGCTCAGCCAAACATTGCTCACAAGTGGCTGGCAGACTTGGAAGCTGCGGGAAAGTTGCGTGCGGTGGTGACGCAAAACATTGACGGATTGCATCAAGCTGCTGGTAGCAATCAAGTGTTTGAACTTCACGGCAACGAGACGCGTTTTTATTGTCCCGAGTGCGGCCACACCTATACGCTTGATCAGATTGAAGAGCAGTCGTCTGTGGTGCCGCTCTGTCAATGCGGCGCAGTTATTAGGCCTGATATCGTCTTTTATGGAGAAGGCCTTGATATGGACATGGTTTATGGTGCCTTGAACGCCATCTCTCAAGCGGAGGTCCTTGTGGTTGCAGGAAGTTCGCTGGTAGTGCAGCCTGCCGCCGGTCTTCTCGACTACTACGAGGGCAACAAAATGGCTATCATCAACGATCAACCCACGCCGTACGATGCTCGCGCCAATCTGGTGATCAGAGACAGAATTGGCGCCGTCATAGAACAGCTCCTGTAGAAAAAACGCCTACCCGCAAAAGTGCAGGTAGGCGTTATCATTTCAATCAATGGCGAGAAGCACGATGTGCGAGAAACCCGTGCTAGTTGGCGCCTTCCTCGGCGAGCGTCTGAAGCGTTGCCATGAGAGATGGAACAACCTGCTTCTTACGGCTGACAACACCTGGAAGAACAGCAATGTTGCCATCAACCTTTACGTTAAAGGCACGCTCGATGACATTGGCAGCATTTGCGCCGTAGAAGAGCATCTCGGTGACCTGGCTCTTAACGTCGGTGAACATGTAGAAGACCATTGGAAGCTCTTCGGACTTAGCAGCAGTCTCCAAGAATGGTCCAACAAGTTCCTCTGCAGCTTTGCGGCTGGACTCGGTCATGAAGGAGCCCTGGCCAACGCCAAACTTTACGCCGCCACGGCTGAATACCTTGTAGTCACCGTGGAAGACTTCTTCTGCAGTACGACCAGTGAGGTCTGCGCCAGCGTCAAACATTTGCTCAGAGTAAGCGTCAATGTCTTCTCCGCAAATCTCTGCAAGCTTCTTACCAGCAACAATATCGCGCTCGGTGCAGGTAGGGGAGCGGAATGCAAGGGTGTCGGAAAGAATTGCAGAGAGCATAAGGCCAGCAATATTCTTTGGAATCTCGATGCCATACTCGTGGTAGAGGCCATAGATGATGGTGCAGGTGCAGCCAACAGGGACGTTTCTAAAGGTAATTGGGTTGGAAGTCTCAATGGAGCCGATGCGGTGGTGATCAACAATCTCCATGATCTCGGCCTGCTCAAGACCATCAACTGCCTGAGTGCGCTCGTTGTGGTCAACAAGAATGACATGCTTTTTGCGAGGGTTCAAAAGACCAGGACCGCTGATAAGACCAGCAAAAGTGCCGTTCTCGTTGATAACAGGGAAGAAACGGTGCCTTGAGTTGGTCATTTCCTTGCGAGCATCATCAATTGCGGTGTTGACGCTGAACTTAAGGATGTCGTCAGTGAGCATCTTCTCACGTACAGGCATAGACATGATAAGCAGGCGAGCTACCTCAAAGGTATCGCGTGGAGTGCTGATAATAGCGCAGTCACGCTCCTTTGCCAGGTCAATGACGTCCTGAGCAATTGGAGCATCGCAAGAGACAATAAGGCAGGAAGCACCGTGCTCAACTGCGATAGTCTGGTTCTCATGGTTGCCAGCAACAACAATGATATCGCCAGCGTCAACAATCTCTGAAAGGGCGGAAGCGCTGGTACCAACGCGAATATTGCCCTGCTTAACAACGCCCTGAGGATCACCAAGAACCATGGTGCCATCAAGCGTAGAAACAATATTTGCATAGCTTGTCTTAGCCTTAGAGAGCAGGTTTGGCTCGGAAAGACTCATGTTTGCATTTGCAATATCTTTAACGGCAATCAGGCCGGTAAGCTCTTCTTCCTCATCAGTAACGCAGAGTGTATCAAGCTTGACGTCCTGCATAAGCTGCCAGGCAGCATAGAGGCTCATTCCAGCATCTACTTTTGGCTGAGCTTGGATTTCTGCATCTTTGATCTGAGGAGTAACCGTAGTAATAAGCTGTGGCTCTTCGAAGCCAAAGTGATTTAGGACAAACGCAGTCTCACGGTTGAGTGAGCCAGCGCGACGAGCTTCATAGATAGGGTTATCAATCTGATTTTTGAGATACGCATAAGAAATTGCAGCACAAATGCTGTCTGTATCTGGGTTCAAATGGCCAATGATATTTACTTTACGAATTGCTTCTGCCATCTTCGCCTCCCTGGTAATGTCGATGATGTAACTTTTTAATTAGAACACACTTTAGTAAGCACATTTTGTTTCTTTTTTAATACCACCATGTAGTGTACCCCTCTCTCTTTTTACTTAGAACAGAAAATCGCAGAAAAACAGCGGGCGTACCTGTGAATCTGGTAAATGTGTATAGGACAAATGACAATTCAAAAGTTGAGGGAAATTAGTACAATGAAATAGTTAACAAATCGATTGAATTGGAATACCTCGTGAGTTCTCCTACGCGTTTTTCTGCTAAAAAAAGAAACGCTCGTCATATGGTTAAACCAGCGCACGTCCCTGAGCCTTCATCTGAGGCAAGGGAAGTTGCACCTGTAGAAGCACCTCAGGCTTCCGTAGAGAAGGCTGATACTACGTCAAGCCCAGTGGCCTCTCTGCAGACCGCTTCTGAGCAGCTTTCGTCTGCTTTTGCATCGTTTGCGCAGCGTAAGCCTGCAGAAGAGTCCGCTACACAGCCCGCAGAAAAACCTGCAGAAAACATGCGGTCTAAAGTTGCGCCAGAAAAAAAGAAGCGCCAGAAAACGCCTCTATCTGCACGCAAAAGCATTCGTGTGGAGAAGCGTACGCGCAATCAAGCAGATCCAGAACCAGAGCAGCGCCATTCTCGCCCGGTGAGTGCGGGCAGAAGAAAGCTTGAGCTGGTAAGTGTCGTTGCAATTTTGGTGCTTGCGGTGCTCTCGATTGTTCTGGTTAACCGACCAAGTCAAAAAACGCTGGTATTCGGCGACAATCAGGTAACGTACACCGGCACTACCATTCAAGGAAAGATGAATGGTCAAGGCAAGATGACTTTTGAGAATGGCGATACCTACGAGGGAGAATTTGTCGACGGGTATTTCCAGGGTATGGGAACGTACACCTCAAAAGATGGCTGGACATACGAAGGTCAGTTTGTAAGAGGCCAGGCAGACGGCCAGGGAAAGCTCACTACGCAAGACAACATTGTGTACGAAGGAACTTTTAAGCAAGGGATTTATCAAAGTGCGAATTAAATGGTTTTCGCTTGTACGTATAACAGGACTTGTTTTAGTCCTCATATATCACTTTTTTAAGGACGCGCTTCCAGGCGGCTTCATTGGTGTCGACGTATTCTTTACGTTCTCGGGCTATCTCATCACGGCTCTTTTGATTGACGAGTTTGCTCGCTTTAGATCCATCGATGTCATTGGATTCCTGCGCAGGCGTTTCTACAGAATTGTGCCGCCGCTTGTGTTTATGGTGCTTGTGTGCACGCCGTTTCTTCTGCTTGTGCGTACCGAGTTCAT
Source organism: uncultured Atopobium sp. (assembly GCA_900555335.1). Lineage (GTDB taxonomy): Bacteria > Actinomycetota > Coriobacteriia > Coriobacteriales > Atopobiaceae > Lancefieldella. The sequence goes on from USKU01000013.1 coordinate 7,623, forward strand.
TTCCGGTATTAAGTATCAGATTGCCGCAGCTCTTGGCTTTGTGACTAACTACTTTGAGATAGTTCTGGGCAACAGTTACGAGAATCAATTTGCTCCTCATGTGTATCTGCACACCTGGAGTCTTGCCGTTGAAATGCACTTTTATGTGCTCTGGGGTTTGTGCGCCTGGCTGCTTGCTTGTATGAGCAAAACAATTAGAAGCTATAAGGTAAAGATTGCTGGAGCTTCCCTGGTGCTGTTGGTCGCTACTTACTTGGCGATGGCCACCGGCGCCCAAAGCTCCACGAATCTTTCTATCCAGTATTTCTCGACGCAAACGCACGTGTTCCCTTTCTTTATCGGCGCGCTTTTATCGTGTGTTGCAGGAATTGCTCAGACAGGCGAGCTCTTTGACCAGCTCGAACAGAAGCTTTCTACTCAGCTAACGCTTGTGGGCCTTGTGGCAAGCTGCGGCGTTCTTGTCTTTTTGAGCGTCTTCATGCACTTCGAGGACCTCTTTACGTACACCTTTGGTTTCCTTTTTGCTTCCCTTGCAGCTGCAGCGATGATTTTCTTTGCTCGTATGTTGCATCAAAAAACCGAGGGCATCAAAGAGCCCGGAATTGTCTCGTTTGTGGCAGACACCAGCTACGGTGTGTATCTGTTTCACTGGCCTTTGTACATTATTTTTGCCGAGAAGGTCGATCCAGTCCTGGCTGCACTCCTAACTCTGGTGCTTTCGTTTGTATTTGCAAGCTGCTCGTTCTATGTGCTTGAGCCAGCGTTGGCAGGGAAGTCTCCAGAGATCTTCTCGCGCATCAAGCTTGATGGTCAGAAGGTTTTGCGAGGTACCGGCCTTGCGCTTATTCCTTTTGCTGCGGCCGTTGCCTTTATTGCACTAACCGCTCCGCAGCTGAGTGATTTCCAGAACGATTTGCTGCTCAACGCTTCGTTGCAGGAGCAGAGCGCCATGACCATGACTCGCAAGCATGCGGATACCTCGCAGGCAAGTAATTACAACGTTGTTGAGGGAGTCACCTACATTGGCGATTCTGTTTCGCTGCGTGCTCGTTCTTACCTGCAGGATGCGCTGCCCGATGCTCAAATTGACGCTTCTGTTAGTAGAAATGTGGCGATGGGCGTAGATTTGCTGCAGTCCGCAATTGACAACAACACCCTCTACCAGGACGTTGTTGTTGCCCTGGGCACCAACCCTGTTGGCGGCTCCGATGCGGTTGATAAGATTGTGGATATGCTGCCGCGCGGACATCGTCTGATTTTTGTCACTCCGTATGACGGTAGAAACTCCGATCCAAATGCTGGTGCAAATGCTATTCGCGCACACGAGCTTGAGCTCGCGCAACAGTACGACTTCATTACTATTGCGGACTGGGCACAGGTTGCTCAGGATAATCCTGACATTTGGGCAGGTACTGACTACGTTCACTTTGGCTCTGATTCAGATTCCATTAATCGGGGCGGTACCCTGTACGCGCAGATGGTTAAAGATGCCGTAGAAAAAGCAAATCAGGGCCACGTAAAACCATAAGCTCACTTAAACCACAAAAGGCCACGTTAACCAAATAGCCTACGTTAAAGCACAATTTGGTAGCCATTCTGCCTGCTCGTTTGTAACGACGCGGTTGAATGGCAATTTACAGTGCGATTATGCTATATAGCTTGGAGATCTGGTGTCCCTTGCGACAAACTATCTGAAGGCGGCTATCTAACGCGAGCCATGATCACAATTACTGGGTCAATTCATTATTATGTTTAAATAAAGTCAAATATTCGTAATTATGAATAATGATATATAAATAGTTTAACTACCTCTATTTTCGAGCCTCTAGCTACACACCTATGTCAGATAATCTGCTAAATGCGAAGCAAAAAACACACCTAAGTTAAATAATCTGCAAGTTATTGAGGTTTTGAGTGCAATGTATACGCCTTTTTGACAGATTATCTGACATAGGTGTGTTCTCGCGCTCCACGCCGCACTCTCGCGCACCGCGTCGCGCCCTCGCGCACCGGATCGCACATGCGTGCAGCTCAACGTGACCTTGCGTTTTGCAGACATATCCTCTTTCCAGCTTCTCTACTGTGGAGTCCTCGCAATATTTCATTAGAATGGACTATGTGAATATTTCATCTGACAGCCCCTTAAGGAGGAGCACATGGCAGAGTTTGTCTATCAGATGTACAAAGCCCGCAAAGCTGTCGGCGAGAAGGTAATTCTTGATGACGTCACCGTCGGCGTATACCCAGGTGCAAAAATCGGTGTTGGGGGTCCAAACGGCATGGGAAAGTCTACGCTGCTCAAGGTTATCGCCGGCATGGAGGACGTCTCTAACGGTGAGGCAAAGCTAACCCCAGGTTACACCGTTGGCCTGCTCCAGCAGGAGCCGCCGCTGGATGAGACCAAAACGGTCAAGGAGAACATCGAGCTTGCCTTCGGTGATCTGCTTGCCAAGATTGCTCGCTTCAACGAGATTGGCGTTGAGATGGGCAATCCTGACGCCGATTTTGACGCCCTGATGGCAGAGATGGGCCAGCTCCAGACCGAGATCGACGCAGCTAACGGTTGGGACCTGGACAGCCAGCTCTCTCAGGCAATGGACGCGCTCCAGTGCCCAGACCCAGACTCTCCCGTCACCCATCTCTCTGGTGGCGAGAAACGCCGTGTAGCCCTGTGTCGTCTGCTTCTTGAGGCACCTGACCTGCTGCTTCTTGACGAGCCCACCAACCACCTCGACGCGGAGTCGGTGCTCTGGCTTGAGAAGTTCCTGCACGATTACCCCGGCGCTGTCATGGCTGTCACGCACGACCGTTACTTCCTCGACGACGTCGCTGAGTGGATCTGCGAGGTTGACCGCGGACAGCTCTATCCTTACGAGGGCAACTACTCAACTTACCTGGAGAACAAGGCCGCACGTCTCGAGGCTCAGAACCAGCAGGATGCCAAGCGCGCAAAGAAAATGCGTGCTGAGCTGGAGTGGGTTCGTTCGTCTCCTAAGGCTCGCCAGGCAAAGAACCGCGCGCGTCTTGATCGCTATGAGCAGATGGAAGCAGAAGCTCGTGCATCCAAGAAGCTCGACTTCACCGAGATCCAGATTCCTGTGGGTCCACGTCTGGGCCAGAAGGTCCTGGAGGCCGATCACATCCACAAGGCCTTTGGCGACCGCGTTCTTATCGATGACCTCTCGTTCAGCCTGCCAAGAAACGGCATTGTTGGCGTGATTGGCCCCAACGGCGTTGGAAAGTCCACGCTGTTCAAGGCTATTGTTGGCCAGGAGGAGCTCACTTCCGGCACGCTTGAGATTGGCGAGACAGTCCAGATTTCTTACGTTGATCAGCTCAGGCAGGGAATCGATCCAGACAAAACTATCTGGGAGGTTGTCTCTGATGGAAACGACTTCATCAAGGTGGGGGACACGGAGATTCCAAGCCGCGCCTATGTAGCCAGCTTTGGCTTCAAAGGACCTGACCAGCAGAAACGCGCTGGCGTCCTTTCTGGTGGCGAGAGGAACCGTCTAAATCTTGCCCTTACGCTTAAGCAAGGTGGAAACCTCCTGCTTCTGGACGAGCCTACCAACGACCTCGATATTGAGACGCTGGAAAGCCTTGAGGATGCACTTGAGCGCTTCCCAGGATGCTCGGTGGTAACCAGCCACGACCGTTGGTTCTTGGACCGCATTGCTACGCACATTCTTGCGTGGGAGGGTGACGACGAGAACCCAGGCAAGTGGTTCTGGTTTGAGGGTAACTTTGAGGCTTACCAGGCCAATCGTATCGAAAGACTTGGCCAGGAGGCCGCTCGTCCTCATCGCATTCACCGCAAGCTCACCCGCGACTAACGTATAGGTGGCGCAAGCGTAGCACATTCAAACAGAAGATAAAAATAGTAACTATTTTTATCATTAAGTTTTTGTGCAATCTGTTTAAGAGACTAACAACTGGGTATCAAAAATGAGAAGCCAAAGAGCTTCTCATTTTTTATGAGTAAGAACATTATTACAAGGAAAGAGAAGAACATGGCACTTGACACAAACGTTGGTAACATCCTTAATCAGCAGATCAACAAAGAGTTCTATTCCGCTTATCTGTATCTGACCTTTGCAGATTTTTATGAGGAGCAGGGTCTTAAGGGCTTTGCAAACTGGTATGTCATCCAGTCTCAGGAAGAGCTCGCTCACGCACGTATTCTTCGTCGTTACCTGCTTGATAACGATTGGACTCCAACCATGGAGGCAATTGCTAAGCCTGACCTCACCTTTACCAAGGTAGTTGAGCCAATCAAGGCAGCTTATGAGCACGAGCAGTTCATTACTGCAAGCATTAACGAGTGCTATGTTGTTGCTCAGAAGGCAAACGATTTCCGTACTATGCAACTACTTGACTGGTACGTTAAGGAGCAGGGTGAGGAAGAGGCAAATGCTGCCGATCTTCTCAAGGCGGTAGAGCTTTTCGGTGGAGATCCAAAGAATCTGTTTGATCTTGACCGCGAGAACGCTGCTCGCGTCTTTGTGGCTCCTACTATGCCAATGTAAGCTCGCCGCGCTTTTGCGTTATTGCTTACAGTGGAGTTTCAATAGCCTCTGATTTGTTTGAAGAGGTTCCTGATAGCTCAGCAAAGATGGCACCGCCTATGATGCAGGCGGTGCCTATTATTTTGAGAAGACCAAAAGGCTCGCCAAGGATAAGTGCCGAGAAAATAACTGCAGATAGTGGCTCAAGGTAGCCAAAGACTGCCACGCGCTGAACTGGAATCTTGGTAAGTTGTGGGAAATACAAAAATGATCCAAGGCCTGTGTTAAAGAGGCCGATGGTCAAAACGGCAAGCCAATTTACCGATGCTGGATCCGCGGGCAGCTCAATGCCATGGAACACAACAGTAACCAGAGCAACAATAGCGCAGCCAATGCCCAGCTGAATGCTGGTGCCTTCAATACCAGAAACATCTTTGAGCTGCCTGTTACAAATAACCATAACGGCATAAAGAACAGCAGAGAGAGCGCCTAGAAGAAGACCAACTGGCGAGAGGTTCAGTCCAACTCCATAGCCAATAATAAGAGCAGCTCCAATAACAACTACAAGAAATCCAAGTATCTTTTTAGCAGTGAGTTTCTCGCCAAATAAAAGGGGAGAAAGCGCCATTACAATAACGGGACCGCAGTAATACTCAAGCGTTGCAATTCCAACGCCCACCAGGTGATACGCCTCAAAAAGGAAGGTCCACTGAAGACCCAATGCAATACCTGATCCAACGAGCGCCTGGAAGTCCTTGGGGTAGTTTTGAATGGTAAAAGCTTCTTTTTGTACAAGCTTAACCACGAGCAAAAAGAGCGTGCCCAAAAGCATACGGAAGAAGACAATTTGGTAGCTAGGAAGATTGATAAAGCTTGCAACGATTCCGTTAGAACCGCAGATGATAAGCGCAATTAGGTAGAGCACGGTAGGTTTAAATGTGGCGTCTCTCATCGGCTACTCGCAAATTTCTGTATCCACGGACTGTGGAATTCTATCGTTACAAATTACCTGGTAAAACAGTTTTTCTTGCTCTCGTTGATCGGAGGTCTGACCAAGCATCCACATAGTTTTTGCAACCAGGGCTTCGGTAGTCATATCGTCTCCAGAGAGAACGCCGGGCATATCTTGATAGGTTCTACCAACCTCATATACACCCAGGTCAAGACCCTCTTCAGGAACTTGTGTGGTAATAACTACGGTGCGACCAGACGCAATCCAATCGGTGATAGCTTCCTCAAAAGAGCCGTCGTATGAGGGGATGCCACCAATACCAAAGGTTTCAAGCACAATGGCGTCGTAGTCATTCTTTAGAAGGTAGAAAATAGATGGATTAAGCTCGGGGGTCAGTTTAAGCACTATGACACGCGTATTGAGCGTTTCATAGGTTGTAAGACCGCCATCTACCTGCTCTTCATTTGGCGCACTACGAATAATCTTGTTGCCACGGATGTGAGCAAGCGGTGGATAATTCATGCTCGTAAATGCATTGAAGCTCAGTGTGCGCTGTTTATGAGCGCGGGTGCCGGCAATAACCTCGTTGCCAAAAACCACCACAACTCCGGCGCTTCTGTTGTCGAGCGCGTAGAGAACGGAGTGGTAGAGGTTGAGTTTGGCGTCAGTGAACGGATTTGCCATTGGCTGTTGAGAGCCTGTGAGCACAATGGGTTTCTCGCTATTTTGGATGAGGTAGGAGAGGGCAGCGGCGGTATATGCCATGGTATCGGTGCCGTGAAGGATAATAAAGCCGTCGTAGGTATCGTACGACTCAATAATGGCGTCTCTGATCTGGAGCCAGTTTTGAGGACGCATATTGGTGCTATCGATATTCATGACTTGTTTGAAATCAAATTCGCAGAGGTCATGAACAAGAGGGACGTTGGCTAAAAGCTCTTCTCCTGAAAGTGAGGGAGCCAAGCCCGATTCAGTGGAAACAGAAGCAATAGTTCCTCCTGTTGCCATCAGTAAAAGTTTCTTCACACGTCCCCCATGAACTCCAATTGTGCAGACTTTACAGAAAATCAGTCTGTATAGCGCTTTATTGTAACGGGATAGATGCTTTTCAAGGCGAGAAAAGCAAAGTCGGTGTATTCTTTTTTCGGTAAACGAATCTTTTAGCAAGGATTGTTGATGGCAGAGAACAACCTCTTTGGTTTTGGTAAGAAAAAGCGTCCAGCTCAGGTTCCACCTACTGTCTCCCGTAATGGGGAGTCTTCTACCTCTCCGCGTGCGGTACGAGGTCGTCACGCAGCTGTTGGAAGCCGTGCACAGGTGCAGCGTAGGATGACGCAAGATCGCCCAACAAATCCCGTTAACCATGCCCGTGCAGATGCCGCCCGTGCACGTGGTCGAGCAAGAACTGCTTACGGCAATCACTATGGCACGCTCAACCCCAGAGATGAAGCTCAGGCAGCATATGCGGCTAGAAGACGTCGTTCTTCTCGCATGAGACTGGGTCGTGTGGCGCTGGCGGTATTGCTTGCAGCCATCATTTTGTGGGTAGTGTTTACGCTGGTAAGTTCATGCAGCCCAGGAGGCGCTTTTGCACATGCTCAGGCGCTTGATCCTACCGTTACCCTGGCTGGTTCCGTGAAGGTCGGATAGCCTTACGGGCTGCGGCGTGACTGTGGAGCACTCAGCAGTTTCGACGTGTAAACTGCTATTTTGGACTCTTGCTTGTAGAGACGCGTGAGAAGTCCAAATTCAAATCAACTGAACCGGTAATACCGTCAACTTGTCCTGTTGAGGTGTATTGCCATATCAAAAAGTTAAAGTTTACGTCTGGCTGATCAACGTATTGTGCCAGCCAAATGGGCTCGTCGAGTGAGACCAGGTCAAAGCGATTTAGATCAACTTTGTTGCCATACACAATAACGCGGTATCCTGCTTCTTGAATGGTGGTGCAAAACGCGCGCGCAATTGCGTTAGTTTCTGCGGGGGAAAGGTTGTCGGCGCGGCCGCTGTAATCGGGAGAAGGCTCCAGATCAAACGCAACAGGAAGAGCAAGCTTTGTAACTCCCGCTTCCCGTAATTGTTGCAGAACAAAAGCGGCCTCCTCGCGAGCTTCTTCCACGTTAATAGCCTGCGAGAAGAAGTACACGCCTACATCAAGACCAGCGCTTTGCGCACCCTTTAGGTTGGTCTCAAACAGCTCATCCGCGCGAATACCACCCTCGGTGGAGCCACGGTAGCCAATGCGAAGCATGGCAAACTGAATGTCATCGGCAGCAACGGCTTCCCAGTCAATAAACCCCTGGTGAGAAGAGACGTCAACGCCCGTGCGAGTGAGTTCTTCTCCGTCCACCACATAATGCGCACGTCCTGTTGCATCATAGGTGAGGTTTTCCCACTCATAGGGGACTTCGTTTTTGATGATCAGATTGTTGTCAAAAGAGAGGGAGAAAAGTCCCTGGCACGATTGCAACAATGCCAGCACAAATACAATGGCCAGCGTAATGAGACCCCATGTAACAACAGGATTGTTCCGGGAATTTTGCTCAAGTGTATGCATCGCCCGCTGCTTACGTTTTGAAGCGCTTGCAGAAGCAGGTGTATGTTTAGTTTTAGAACGAGTCGTAGAGTTTCTCGTTTTCTTGCTTTTATGTGAGTTCTTAAAAATCACTGGTGAAAGAATTGTCCTTGTTCAAAAATTGGCTCGCAACACACGTTAATGCCCAGCTTGTGGTAGATGGACTCGTCATCGCTTGGAATAATTGACGAGAAATACGCGTCGCATCCACGGAGTAGTTGCGTGGCATCAACGGCTTTTCCGGCCAATGGGTTGGTAATTGAGCTGATAGAGAGCGCAATGAGCATCTCATCAGCGCAGAGGCTGGTGCGAGCCAGCTTAAAGTTGTTCTCTTTTAGTGCGCAAATAGGCCTTAGGACCTCATCTGAGACAATAAACGTCTTCTTTTCAATACCAACTACGTATTTGAGGGCGTTGAGCAAAAGCGACGCTGGCGCACCTAACAGCTCCGAAGTCTTGCCGGTAATAATGGTGCCGTCAGGCATAACCATGGCACCCGCAAGCTTTCCTGTCTCTTCTGCTTTGTGCAAACAAGCAGCATGAGCTGGCGAGAAGTTCTGGTCAACGTTAACGTCTTTCATCAAGAGATTAATCTTTGTGAGTTCACGCTCACCCATGCCCGTACGCTCGAGTTTCTCGGCAGCCCTAAACCACCTGCGTACAATCTCTGCCTTGGAAGCTTCCTGGCAAACCTCATCATCAACAATGCAGTTGCCAACCATATTGACACCCATATCGGTTGGAGACTGATACGGGCTGGTACCTGCGATTTTCTCCATCATGGCCTTGAGCACAGGAAAAGCCTCAACGTCGCGGTTGTAGTTAACGGTAACCTTGCCGTGAGCCTCAAGGTGATATGGATCGATGATGTTGTTGTCGCCCAAATCTGCCGTAGCTGCCTCGTAGGCAACGTTTACGGGGTGCTTGAGTGGAAGGTTCCAAACGGGGAACGTCTCAAATTTTGCGTAACCTGCGCGAACTCCACGGGCGTTCTCGTTGTAGAGCTGCGAGAGGCAGACAGCAAGCTTGCCTGAGCCAGGACCAGGTGCTGTCACAACAACCAGAGGATGCGTAGTCTTGACGTACTCGTTTTTACCGTAGCCCTCCGCCGAGACAATAAGGTCAATATTGGAGGGGTAGCCCTCAATGGGGTAGTGACGGTATACAGCAATGCCCATGTTTTCTAGGCGCGCGCGATAGGCCTTTGCCTTTGGCTGACCAGAGTACTGCGTAATGACAACGCCGCCAATGGCAAGGCCGCGAGCACGGAAGATGTCCATAAGCCTCAGCACGTCATCGGCATAGGTAACGCCAATATCGCTTCTGCGCTTGCCGTTTTCAATGTCATTTGCGTTGATAGCAAAGACAACCTCTGCCTCGTGAGCAAGCTGCTGAAGCATCTGAGCTTTTGCATCTGGAGCAAATCCAGGGAGGATGCGAGAAGCGTGGTTGTCGTCGAGCAGTTTACCGCCAAACTCAAGGTAGAGCTTGCCGCCAAATTCACTGATACGCTGGTGGATTCGATCCGCCTGCATAGTGATGTACTTCTCGTTATCAAAGCCGATACGCATGCGTCCTCCTGCCAAGATTTACTGTAGAAATTGTATCATCAAGCGCAGACTTCCTATACGCTATAAGCTATACAGAAAACAAATAAACAACCAAGGAGTTGTGTATGGATAGCAAGTTTTCACAAACACCTTCTCGTGGCGAGAAGTTCAAAGAGCTGGCACTGAGTGCCTTGCGTGCATTTGGTTATGGTTGTCTTACAGCAGCTGGAATGAGCGCTGCTATCTTTGCATTTGCGTACTTTACCAGCGGTATGGATATGTTTACGGGCATCGACTGGGTGCGCCGTGTTATGTACGTCATTTCTTCTTTGGGAATTATTGCTTGCGGCGTTGGTCTGCTCTTTAGCGGAAAAGAGTACGAGGACCGTCAGATGGGCTTTACACGCGATATTGATGACCCCATCAGCCTCAAAGAAGGAAAGCTTGATCCTCGTATTTCAAAAATCGAGACCAATCACCTTTCTTGGCAGGCAGCAATCCTTTATGCCTCAATTGGTATGTTTGTAGTTACCACTATCTTTGACGAGGTTATGAGCCACACCTTCTTGATGTAGGTATTCTCGCTAGTACAGAGATAACTCACTAGTACAGTGGCAGCTTGCTAGTACAGAGGCAGATTGCCTAGTACAAAGGTAGAGCGCCTAGTATAAAGGCAGCTCGCCCGTTAACGGGTCAATGTCTTCTGCGGCAAGTGGCTCAAATGCCAGGCAGGTAAATGTTGGTTCTCCATGGAATTCGGTAAAGCCCGCGTCCCTAATAAGGGCCACGACAAAACCACGAGCTTTTCCCTCGACAGCAAGCTCAAGCAACGCTTCTTCAGAATCAACATAGACACATACTTTTGCAACGCCAGCATCAAACCAGTTAGTGATTGCAGAGGTATCTTCGTCAGCATGGTCCAAATAGACCCAATTCTGATCATCGGTAACACGAACCTGATCAAGTCGACGCTCTTTTGCAAGTGCCATAAGCGTGGCTTCAACACACGCATGACTTGCCTGAGCGGCAATTTTACCTTTTCGCATCTTAAGATCGCGACGAATAACAATCATTTGTTTTGATTTATATGAAGAGCTTGGCATGAAAGACCTTTCTAGAAACTGAGTGCTAAGTGTACCATTCACGGCTTTCCGATTTTTGTCGCAAGAAAATCCCGAAGGATCAAAAAGGCTCTCTAAAACCAAGAGCGGCGAGAAGAACGTTGAATGTTCAGCTTGTTACATCAATAAGTTAAATAACGGCACCTGAGTAGAAAGTTGATTCTTGTCTATGTTGCTATGGTTGACTGAGGAGGTGTCTATGAGAGAGTTGGTTATTTTTGTCATGTATATCTGGGCTTCAATATCGGATATGCGAAATCGCACTATTCCAAATAGAATCCCTATTTTGCTCGTTATTTTATGGCCTATTTGGCTTGCCGCAAATGAAAAGCGCACTGAGTTACTGATGAATGCATTATGGAGTGAGCTCTTTGTTATATGTGTACTGATTACAGTAGGTATAGTTACAAAATTTATAGGTCATATGTCTTCTCTGGGAGGGGGAGATATTAAACTTATTCTCTCAACATGCCTTTATCTTGAAATAAAAGAGACATTTGTCTTTTTATTTTCGGCAAATATTTTAGGTGTTATGTTTTCTCTTCTGTTCTTTATTTGGCAAAAATTTTTAAAAAGAGAAGATAGAAATAAAGAAGAAATTACCAGTTCATATAGTATATTTATGTATACATTTCCTTTTGCACCATTTCTTGGATTTGGTGTGGCACTTGCGCTATTTTTACGCTAAAATCGAGAAGTGTTATATGAATTTAAAAATTCTTCTAATTCCCGAATATATAAAAAGTTTTTTCTGCTATCAATAGTTTACACGTTGCGTTGAGAGATTGAGTACCCCCAACACTCAATTTCATTACTGAATGGCCCCGACTGTTCAGATCTCTCGTTATGCGAGGCAACGTATGCCATGGAGGCAGGACGACTATTAACGTGGTCGCACACATGTCGCCCTGCCTCATGGCAACCTTTAAGAGCAAGAAGCTCTGCTTCTGATATACCCATTATTTCAAGTATTTAAAAGTAAATATACAGCTACTAAGCTATTTTCCTGTGGTTTTATACGTGCCAGAAACCAGCTGCATGGATCATCCAAAATCTTAAAAGACAGATGGCGTAGAGGTCTTTGTTATTGCATAAAATCTCTGATACATTATTTTGTATACTGCAATTGATTTTTGCATATCTTTTGTATAGCCAATTAATCACAGACGACAGAGTCACTTATGATTTATTTACGTAACGGGTATGCAATTTTCTTCAAATTTCCGCTTGTAAAACAACATAACAAATTGTATCTAAAGATATTTTAGTGTAGTATGATACGGTAACAACACGGTACTATGCATAAAACATGTGCGTGTTTTTCAGACATCGTTTGAGCAGATGGGGCTGTGAGATGGCTAAGGCAGGTGTTACCAAAAAGACTGACCCAGGTTTGGGTAGGACAGTAGCAAGGTTGTTACAAGAAAGTGGCAAGCGCCAGGTAGACCTGTGCGAATTCTCACATTGGTCACGTGCGTATGTCTCTTATATTTGCACCGAACGCCGTAAGTGGCCTTCATTTGATAAAGCAAAGGTTATCGCTGACTTCTTCTCCTTAAGTCTTGATCAACTTTGGGTTGAGCATCTTAAAGATCTTGTTGATGCTGGCGTGGAGCTTACAGAGACGCAGAAGAAGAATTTAGCTGAGGGTGTTAATCTCCCAAATCCTACTGTTATGCATGACGGAAATGACAATAGAGAATACCTCCAACCTGTTGCTTCCTCGGGGAACGGCTCAGATTACACGCTCCCGGAAATTCTTGGCGTCGAATAAGTATTTTTGACTATTTTTATTGTTTACAATGCCATACTTGCTGTATACGCGTATGATTCAGCGTTGTTCAGATTGCATGGGGCTATCTGAAGAGTAGGAGATGTGCAAGATGGCTGGACTACACTGTTCAGACTGTGCTTTTAGCTCGTTCAAATTTAACGAGGACGCCCAGATGTATCAGGCGTACTGTTCGCGCGGCTATTTGCTGGCTGATCCACATATCCATGAGCTTTTTGCCATGCACTTTGCTAAGTCTCCAGAGGATTTTGTTCCCGTCAAAGATCCGTTTAATCGCGAGTATTTGAGAAAGTCATACGTCTGTGGAGAGTTTATTAAGCGTAAGGATGATCTGGGTTAACGGTATGTCTTAAAACCCTGTTATGTAACATAGCAGGGTTTTATTATGCTTCTGACGTGTTTCTCGTCTAATCAATATCAAAGAATTAAGTAAATATCACAAAAGTTGTTATGTAACGATTATAGATTTCTGCATAATTAGTTAACTTTCTGTTATATGTTCCTCTTAAAACAAGGTAGTATTGATTTGGGGGAATCTCCTTATTACAAGGGGATTTAAAACATTTATAAAGGAGCGGCAGCAATGTCGAGGCGACCACAAACAGAAAGTTGTGACACACGTCACAGGCTTCTTAAATCCGCAGAGCAAGAGTTTGCTTTACAGGGATACGATAAAGCTTCACTTCGACAGATTTGTGCACATTCAGGCGTTACCACGGGCGCGCTTTATTTCTTCTTTGATAACAAAGAGGACCTCTTTAGGAATGTTTTGATTCCTGTCACTGAAGGCGCAATTCAGATTCTTGAGGATTACAAAGATCATCTGCTGGTCTCTGGCGAAAGAAATCTTGAAGACACTCCTTTGGGTGATAAAGAAACGCTCGAGAAATTCTTGGACCTTCTGTACGGCAATAGGTACGTAGTGCAGATTCTTGTGAATAACCGAGAAAATCCACACGTCGTTCATTTCTTTGAAGAGTTGACTGAGGTTATCTCTGCAACCATCAGAGCCATTCTTTATCCTAACATTGCACAGGTTAAACCCTATGATGAGTTTATTATTACCTGGCTTGCTCAAACTGAAATGACCACCATTGTCAATATTCTTAAAAATGATGAGACTCGTGAAGAGGCTGACGGTCACATAAATTCAGCAGTAATGTTTACGCAAGGTGGCATTAAAGCTCTAGTTGAAGAACATTAGATGCTCATCTGCGCATAAAAATTGACAATATCTACTTATTTCCGTTATCCTCTTATAAGGTATAAATCACCCAAAGGAGACCTTTATGAAGTTTAATAAGCTCGGCCTCGTAGCAGCATCTGCTTCTGCCGTTCTTGCACTTGCTGGCTGCAATCTTATTCCAAATCTTGCTGATCCAGGAACCACTACTGGCGGTGGTCAGCAGCAACAGCAGCAACAGCAGCAGACTGCACCTGATGCAAATACTGCAACTAAGCCTTCAGATACTCGCGCTGGTGACTCTGACGCTAAGGACCTCTATAACTCTCTGATGGACAAGCACAACACTTCCGAGCAGATTACTAACACTCAGAAGTACGTTGATGATGTTAAGAAGACTGGCGATAAGACCGAGGTTCTTATCGACACCGATAAGATTACCGTTACCGTTACTGGCATTGGCGTTGACTTTGAGAACTCCAACGGCTATATGGTTGAGGTTGTCAACAAGACCGATACCAACATCTTCATTCAGTCCACCGACACTGCTATTGGCAAGGATGAGCTGAACCTGTTTGTTAACGCAGCTCCTAACGCAACTACCAAGGGCTTTGCATACTTTGACCCAGGTGTAAAGATGGATCCATCCGCAACTGTTCGTGGTACCATCCTTGCTCTTTATGGTTCCGATTACAGCATGGATTCCTTCAGCGTTATGTTCTAAGTTTTATTTAGTTCATTGACTGCAAAGGCTCAGCTTTTTAGCTGAGCCTTTTTTGTT
>USKU01000014.1 GCA_900555335.1 uncultured Atopobium sp.
AAAGAGGTCCTGACTCAAAACAACAGCAAGCGAGCAAAGATCAGCGCGCTCGTCAACAAGCATGCCTTCAACCTGTTCAGGAGGCATGTAGCCTACCGTACCTCCGCGAGCACCACCATAACCAGCAGCTGAGGCAAGTGTTGCCATACCAAAGTCGGCAAGTTTTACCGTACCCTGGCGGTCGATCATGATGTTTGTTGGCTTAATGTCCAGATGGAGTACGCCGTTTTCATGGGCATAGTGAAGCGCTTTTGCAAGTGAAGACACCATGTGAGCAGCTTCGGTATAGGTAAGGTAGCCACCCTCAACGCGAGCCAAGAGCTCCGATAAATTAAGGCCATCAACAAACTCCATGACCAGGTAAGCGTAATCGCCTTCAATCTCAAAGTCATGGACGGTCACAATGTTGGGATGAGCCAATAAGCAGGCAGTTCGAGCTTCAGAAAGAGCCTCGTCAACAGTTGAAGCAAGCACGCCGGGAGTTTCGGAAGCTCCCAACAATGGCATACGTTTAATGGCTACGCGCCTCTGCAAACGAGTATCCCAGCAGGTACAAACGGTGCCAAAACCTCCGTTGCCTCTTCGAGCAAGAACGCGATATCGGTCCAGCAAAATTTCTGGCTCAGCCGCAGGTGATGCCTGCTGAGCAGAAGGTGAATGTAGATATGTAGTCTGCGTGGTCTGTGACCGCGAGTCACTCACGGCAACCTCCTGTGTTTAAAGTGTGTTTGTCGGCCGTGACTGTCTATATTCTACCGCTGAAAAGAATTTTCTTATATATCTATTGTTTTTCCATTAGAAGAAAACAAAATGTTGTAGTATTATTCCCTAGCACGCGGGTGTGGCGGAATTGGCAGACGCGTACGGTTCAGGTCCGTATGAACGCAAGTTCATGGGGGTTCAAGTCCCTTCGCCCGCACCATTTACATTTAAAAAAGCCCCTTCACGGGGCTTTTTTGTTGCCTATTTGTTGTCTGCCTCAAAGTCAGACCAGCCTTCTTGGTCTTCTCCAAAGAGATCCCAGTCATCCTCAGTCTTTTTATGGTTGAAATACATCTTCTTAGTTTTGCGCTCTAACACAAAAGAAATAACCAAAAAGAGCAGAATTCCACCAAGTACGAGGAACAACACACCGGTTTTATCGCCAAAAAGCCAGCCGACAAATGAGTTAATTGCGTCCATAATCTAGCTCCAGAACATGTGAAGGGTTAAGAATCTGAATACAAGTATATACTTGGTAAGCTATAAGAAAAAATGCACTGCCAAAAAAGTGTTGATTCAAGGAGAAGCTGCATGCTTGATATCAAATTTGTGCGCGAGAATCCTGACCTCGTAGATAAGTCTTGCGAGTCCAGGCAAAACGCCCATTGGGATCGCGAGAAATTCTTTGAGCTTGACGAGGAGCGCAGGAGCGTAATTGCCGAGGTTGAGTCTCTTCAGGCAGAGCGTAACGCTGTTTCTAAGCAGATTGGCCTTCTTATGCGTGAGGGCAAGAAGGAAGAGGCTGAGGCAGCTAAAGAGCAGGTAGCAGCTAACAAAGATCGTATCGCAGAGCTTGATCAGCGCCGCGGAGAGGTTGAGGAAGAGCTCACCGCCCTTGTTGCGGCTATTCCAAACATTCCTGACGCATCCGTTCCTTATGGCAAGGATGATTCCGATAACCCTGAGGTTCGCAAGTGGGGAGAGCCAACTCAGTTTGATTTTGAGCCAAAGGCGCACTGGGATCTTGGACCCGAGCTGGGCATGATTGATTTTGACCGTGGCGTAAAGCTTGCAGGAACTCGCTTCTATCTTCTTGGCGGCATGGGCGCTCGCATGGAGCGTGCGCTTATCAACTTCATGATTGATACACATAACCAGGCAGGCTTCAAAGAGTGGTGGCCACCAGTTATCACAAATCAGGACTCTCTGTTTGGCACTGGTCAGCTCCCTAAGTTTGAAGAAGATCTCTATCACGTACAGCCTGACCTCTACCTCATTCCAACTGCTGAGGTCCAGCTCACAAACATCCATCGTGACGAGATTCTGGACGCATCTCAGCTCCCTCTGCTCTATACCGCATTCACCCCATGCTTCCGCGAGGAGGCAGGTTCAGCTGGTCGAGACACCCGTGGCATCATCCGCGTCCACCAGTTTGACAAGGTAGAGATGGTCAAGTTTGCAAAGCCTGAAGACTCCATGAATCAGCTTGAGTCCATGGTTCAGGAAGCCGAGAAGATCCTCCAGCTTCTGGGTCTTCCTTATCACGTGGTTACTCTCTGCACTGGTGACATTGGCTTCTCTGCATGCAAGTGTTATGACATTGAAGTTTGGCTCCCAAGCTATAACGCATACAAGGAGATTTCTTCTTGCTCTAACTGCTGGGATTTCCAGGCTCGTCGTGCAAATATCCGCTATAAGGATCCAGCAGAGTTCAAGGGCACCCGTCTAGTTCACACGCTTAACGGCTCCGGTCTGGCAGTTGGCCGTACCATGGCTGCAATTATGGAGAATTATCAGAACGCAGATGGCTCCGTTACCGTGCCTGAGGCGCTCCGTCCTTACATGGGTGGCATCGAGGTTATTCGCCCAGAATAGTTTCTCTTTTTAATCAAAACTGATTCAATTCTTGAAATGGTCTTCTACAGAATTGTGGAGACCATTTCTTTTAGTGATTTATAGAACATATGTTCTATAAATCAGCTATACTGAGATCAGTAAAGGAAGAAAGAGGTGGCTATGAAAGGTCTGGTAGAGGTACAGAAAGAAATTGTATTAAGGCAGTTTGTTCAGGGTAGTGCGGCAAAAATTGGATTCGGCCACAAGGAGTTTTATTCAGAGATCCATATTGCATCAGAGCAACTTGCAACTTTAAGAAAGTGGATTTCAAGCCAAGGTAGAGTGGGTTTAAAAGATCTAAGCCCACAAGAGTATCTGGAGGTCATCATGGCAGAAACATGTATGGCTGAGGTAATGGATGAGCTTGATGAAGCCGGTATTTCTTATCAGTATTTGTATGCAAACTCTTCCGGTGAAGTAGCTTTAAGACCAGGTAGATAATAAAAAAGAGCTCCCGAAGGAGCTCCTAAGTTCAAGTGGTGCGGCGTATAGGATTCGAACCTATGACGCCCTGATTCGTAGTCAGGTCCTCTATCCAGCTGAGGTAACGCCGCGTGCAAGTAGATAGAATGCCATTTTCCAGTTAAAAATGCAAGACTAATCTTAGAAAAAGTTCTTATTGGTAAGAAAAAAGCTCGTTGCAGAGATGCAACGAGCAGAAAATTCTGGCGGAGAGCTGGGGATTCGAACCCCAGATGGGCTTGGGGCCCATACTCGCTTAGCAGGCGAGCACCTTCGGCCTCTCGGTCAGCTCTCCAAAATGGGTGCTTGAGAATGATACCCCGAACTGGCGTCACTCACAATAAGACATTTTACAAAACATGTGAAAAATGCTCAACAACCACGTTTTTTCGGTGAGCGCGAAGTACATCCCATGAAAAGCGATTGGCAACTTGTACTGCAGAAAGAGGTTCTTCTTTTTCTGCAAGACCTATGCAATAAGCCAGAAAGCCAAGAATCTCTTCTGGTGTTTTTCCTTGGTCTCTCAGAACACCAAGATCTAGATCGTGATTGCGTTTAGAAAGTCTCCTGCCATCAGGTGCAACCAGTAAGGGGAGGTGAGCATAGATGGGATGAGAAAAACCAAGCACGTCTTGCAAATAAAGCTGTCTGGGAGTAGATGAAAGAAGATCTGATCCTCTAACTACTTCAGTTACGCCCATGTCAGCATCGTCAACTACTACAGCAAGCTGATATGCAAAAACTTCGTCTGCACGCTGGACAATAAAGTCTCCACATAATTTAGAAAGATTTTGAGATGTTTGACCATAGACTTTGTCTTCAAACGCGTAGGTCTTATTAGCAACTCGTATGCGAGTTGCTGGAATTTTATGTTTGGAAAGCTCTTCACGCTCGGATTTGCTCAGGTCGCGGCAGGTTCCCGCATAGACATATGCACCATCGCTGGCATGAGGGGCTTGTGCAGCGTGTAAGTCTGCTCGGGAACAAAAGCAAGGATATAAAAGTTCTTGTTGTTTCAATTTCAATAGAGCGTCCTGATAGAGATCAGTACGCTTGCTTTGGAAAAACGGTCCTCTGTCCCAAGTTAGTCCCAGCCACTGTAAATCATCTAGGAGAAGAGAGGTGTATTGAGGATTATGAGCACGAATATCTAAGTCTTCAATGCGAAGAATAAAGCTGCCATTTTGGGAACGAACGCTGGCCCAAGCCATAAGCGCTGAGAAAACGTTGCCTAGGTGCATCCTTCCAGAAGGAGTTGGCGCAAATCTTCCAATGCAAGAACTCATTCTTAGAGATCTCCCGCATAGATATAGGCAAAGCCAAAGTCTTGTCCGTTCGCTTTAACCGGAGCTTTATCTTTACAGACAAGACCCTTGTGTTGATAGAAACTAATGTCGCAGTCATCATCTGTTGCAAGGAAGCAATGCTTAGCTCCTTGTTCTTTCAAAAAATTGAGCATATAGGAAAAGAGCATACCGCCGACACCTTTTCCTTGAGCAGCAGGGCTTACGCAGAATAGTGTAATTTCCCACTTGGGAATTTTAACTCCTTCATTCCAGTATTTGCGGATCAGATTTGATTCGACGGTACCAGCGGCTTCATAGCCTTCAAAGTCTTTCGGGCTTAAGAGTTTTTTAGCTGTAATGGTTGAGGCATTTTCAAGCTCAATCCATTTCTGCTTATCTTCTGGATCTTCTCCGTTGGAGCAGAAAATAAAGCCGAGAACTGTATTTCCGTGTTTTGCAACAAAACGATGAGTTGAAACACCAATGTAGTAAGAAATATCAATGGTAGCCAGAGACCTACTGGTTTCTTTAGATTCATCGCCATCCAAGTACCAGACGCGTTCAACGATTGATATAAGTTCTGGTAAGTCAGTATCTTCGAAGGGGACTATGATTGGAGTATCGGCAGACATATGAAATAGTTCCTTTCAGGTGTTTTACAGCGGAAGATTATAGAATAGTTTCAAGTTTGTTTACATCTAGTACGTAGTGTTTCGCAGCTGATAGGCTGTAAGTGTTTCTGATAGCAAGTGTCGAACACAAAGGAGCGGCAATGGCTGAGGCCCCTATCAAACGTGCGCTAATTTCGGTAACAGACAAAACAGGTATTGTTGAATTTGCACAAACGCTTACTAAAGAGTTTGGCGTTGAGGTAATTTCAACAGGCGGAACCGCAAAAATCCTCGAAGAGGCTGGTGTGCCTGTAGTTCCTATTGAGTCTTATACCGGATTTCCAGAGATGATGGACGGCCGCGTTAAGACGCTGCATCCTCGTGTTCATGGTGGCCTTTTATGCCGTAGAGATAATCCCGGTCATGTCGCAGATGCAGAGAATAATGGTATTGGCATGATTGACCTGGTCTGCGTTAATCTCTATGAGTTTGAGAAGACTGTAGCTGATCCATCAGTAACTCTTGAAAATGCAATTGAGCATATCGATATCGGTGGACCTTCAATGCTCCGCTCTGCTGCAAAGAATAATGGTTTTGTTACGGTTGTTGTTGATCCGGCAGATTATGGTCGTGTTCTTGATGAGATGCGTGTCCATGACGGTGCGACTACAAGGGCTTCTCGCCAGCAGCTGGCTTTGAAGGTATTTAAGACAACGGCTGCATACGATGGCGCTATTGCCACATACCTTTCTGGTGTTGTTGAAGCAGAGCAAAGTAAATTCCCAGAGACTTTGCTGGTAAAGGCAATAAAAGAACAAGATCTTCGTTACGGAGAGAATCCTCAGCAGTCCGCAGCGTTTTATAAGATGCCTGGAGCTCCTGCACACTCTCTGGCAAACGCTCAGCAACTTCAGGGTAAGCCCTTGTCTTACAACAATTTGCTTGATACTGATGCAGCTTGGGCTGCTGTTCGTGAGTTTGATGATCCATCAGTCATTATTTTGAAGCACCAGAATCCTTGTGGATCTGCTACGGCGGAAAATGTTGTTGAGGCATATGATCGAGCATTTGCCTGCGATCCAATCTCTGCGTTTGGTGGAATTATTGCAGTTAATAGAGAGGTTCCTCTGGAGTTTGTTGAGCACTTTGCAGACATCAATAAGCAGTTTGTCGAGGTTCTTATTGCACCAAGCTTTACAGAAGAGGCTCTTGAGCGCCTGTCAAAGAGAACAAATCTTCGCGTATTGGCTACGGGCGGAATCGATAGAAGCCGCGAGCTTGAGATGAGAACTGTTGACGGAGGTCTTTTAGTACAAGACCTTGACCACGCAGACGAGGCTGCAGATAGCTTTGAGGTTGTTACTAAGCGCCAACCAACTCCAGAAGAGCTGAGCGATTTGGTATTTGCTTGGAAAGTTTGCAAGACCGTTAAGTCAAATGCAATTTTGGTTGCAAAAGATCAGGCTGGAATTGGCATGGGACCAGGTCAGCCAAACCGTGTTGACGCTGCTCTTCTCGCGTGTGAGCGTGCAGAGGCAGCTTGTGAGCGCATGGGAATTGATTCAAAGAATCTTGTGGCAGCATCTGATGCCTTCTTCCCATTCCGAGATAACGTTGACACATTAGCAGCTCATGGCGTAACGGCTATCATTCAGCCTGGCGGATCTGTCAGAGATGATGAATCTATTGCTGCTTGTGATGAATGCGGTATTGCAATGGTGTTTACAGGCAAGCGTCACTTTAGGCACTAATCTGCTAATTCGGGATTAGCGGTTCATTTTAAAAAAGGTTGGGGGAGGACACTGTGGACCAGGAAGAGTTAGAAGCAGCTCAGAAGTTTGAGCTTGATGATCCAGAACTTGTCTGTCGTTGGAGATTGTCTGGAGGTGTCCTCCCTCTTGATAACAGGCACTTACGTGCGCTGAGCAAGCGAGTTGTTGCGCAAAAAGAGGTTTCTCCGCACTTGATTGCTTGGGCTAAGCAGCATATTGAGGGAACGCTTAAAGAAGGGTCACAAGAGTTTCCAGATGGCGTTCTTATGATTTTGCTTGAGAGCAATGGACAGGCTGCTATGACTGTTGGACCTTACCAGTCTTTGGAAGAGCGTTCTGTTCTGTCTCTTGCGGGACGCGCAAGAATTTCACAGCGAGAAGAGCAGCAAACTCATTGTGCACCAGAGGTGCTTTGGCTGGTAAAAGACGGAAAGCTTATTGCGGGTGTCTCGGAAGAAAGCGTTCGATCGGGAGTCACAAGTTTAGTGTTAGACCTGGCACAGACTCTTCATGAGCCAACAGAGTTTAATCCAGACGTTATTGCCCAGGTATTTGATGGAACCGCCGAATTTGATGAAGCTTTCCTTACTTCAGATGAACATGGAATCGTATGTGCTTCTGATGCTCAAGGCGAGATAGGAGAGCGTTTCTTATTTGGTTACAAGAAACTTTGCGAGATCAAAGCGGCCAAGTAATCAGATAAGTGCGATATTTAAGGCTCGTCCAGCAAAGGGTGCGCAACGCACGATGAAGCTGTCGCACGTTGAGCGCCTACGTAAAAATCTGTCTGTTTTTCAGACAGATGGCTTCTTGTGTACTTGAATATTTTGTCGATTTACAAAAAACTTGCACTTTAGTGTTATGTTTATTTTGTAATTCCGCAGGTAGAAATTCCTACCTGAAAATAGGTATTTGTCAGCTTGTATTTCTGATTTGTTTCATTGTTTTTTTGCGCAATAATAAAAGCATTATGCGACCGCTGCCGGCCGAACTATGAAACATGTTTCCGTAGTCACCCAGGGTCTACAGCTTTATTTTGGATCGCACAGACGCATACTGTGAGAAATCACAGATTAGGCAAGGAGAGGAAATGGCAAGAAAGTTTAAGTCCATGGATGGTAACAACGCCGCGGCTTACGTGTCGTATGCGTTTACCGAGGTAGCGGGCATTTACCCAATTACCCCATCAAGTCCAATGGCAGACTATGTTGACCAGTGGTCCGCCCAGGGTGTAAAGAACATCTTTGGTACAACCGTCAAGGTTGTCGAGATGCAGTCCGAAGCTGGCGCAGCTGGTGCTGTTCACGGTTCTCTTGGTTCAGGTGCTCTGACCACTACTTACACCGCTTCTCAGGGCCTCTTGCTCATGCTTCCAAACATGTACAAGATTGCCGGCGAGCAGCTCCCTGGTGTTTTCCACGTCAGCGCACGTACCGTTGCAACCCATGCACTGAACATCTTTGGCGATCACTCTGACGTTATGTCCGCTCGCCAGACTGGCTTTGCACTTCTCGCAGAAGGCAACGTCCAGGAGGTTATGGATCTGGCTCCTGTTGCTCACCTCGCAGCAATCAAGGGCAAGGTTCCATTTGTTAACTTCTTCGACGGCTTCCGTACTTCTCACGAGATTCAGAAGGTTGCTGTTTGGGATTATGCTGACCTGGCTGAGATGTGTGATATGGACGCTGTCCAGGCATTCCGCGATCACGCACTGAACCCAGAGCATCCTTCAAGCCGTGGTTCCCACGAGAACGGCGATATCTTCTTCCAGCACCGCGAGGCATGCAACGAGGTTTATAACCAGCTGCCAGCAGTTGTTGAAGACTACATGAACCAGATCAACGCTAAGCTTGGTACTGACTACGGTCTGTTCAATTACTACGGTGCAGAAGACGCTGACCGCGTTGTTATCTGCATGGGTTCCTTCTGCGATACCCTCGAAGAGGTTATCGATTACCTGAACGCTCATGGCGAGAAGGTCGGTCTGGTTAAGGTTCGCCTCTATCGTCCATTCTCTGTAAAGCACTTTGTTGACGTTCTTCCTGAGTCCGTCAAGAAGATTGCTGTTCTCGATCGCACCAAGGAGCCAGGTTCCGTTGGTGAGCCTCTCTACGAAGACGTTGTTTCTTCCCTCTATGAGGCTGGTCGTACAGGCATTAAGGTTGTTGGCGGTCGTTACGGCCTTGGTTCCAAGGACACCCCACCATCATCTGCATTCGCAATCTTCGAGGAGCTCAAGAAGGATGCTCCTCAGCGTGAGTTCACCGTTGGTATTGTCGACGATGTTACCAACCTGTCTCTCCCAGAGGATCCTGAGGCTCCTAACACTGCAGCTGAGGGCACCATTGAGTGCAAGTTCTGGGGTATCGGCGGTGACGGTACCGTTGGTGCTAACAAGAACTCCATTAAGATTATTGGTGACCACACCGATAAATATGTTCAGGCATACTTCCAGTATGACTCCAAGAAGACCGGCGGTATCACCATCAGCCACCTGCGCTTCGGTGATCACAAGATCCGTTCTCCTTACTATGTCACCAAGGCAGACTTTGTTGCATGCCACGTTCCTGCATACATCATCAAGGGCTACAAGATGGTCCGCGACGTCAAGCCTGGCGGTACCTTCCTGGTCAACTGCCAGTGGGATGCAGAGGAGTTTGCACACCACCTGCCAGCAGAGGCAAAGCGCTACATTGCTAAGAACAACATCAACGTTTATCTGATCAATGCAATTGACCTTGCCAAGGAAATTGGTATGGGCAAGCGCACCAACACCATTCTTCAGTCTGCATTCTTTGCTCTTGCAAAGGTTCTCCCAGAGGCAGACGCACTTCAGTACATGAAGGACGCTGCAACTCATTCTTACCTGAAGAAGGGCCAGAACGTCGTCGATATGAACCACAAGGCAATCGACGCTGGTGCTACTGCATTTACTAAGATTGAGATTCCTGCTGATTGGGCTACTGCAGAGGATGCTCCAAGCACAATCACCCTTGAGGGCCGCGAGGCTCTGCTCAAGCAGGTTCGCGACATCATGACTCCAGTCTCTCGTATGGAGGGTGACGCACTTCCTGTTTCTGCATTTAAGAACCACGTTGATGGCCAGTTTGAGCTTGGCGCTGCTGCTTACGAGAAGCGCGGCATTGCTGTTGTTGTTCCTGAGTGGAACGTCGAGAAGTGCATTCAGTGTAACCAGTGCGCTTATGTCTGCCCACACGCAGTCATTCGTCCATTCGTCCTTACCGACGAAGAGGTTGCTGCTGCACCAGCACAGTCTCAGTTCAAGGATGCCGTTGGTCCTAAGGCTAAGGGCTACAAGTTTGAGATTGCTATTTCTCAGCTCGACTGTACCGGTTGCTCCAACTGCGTCTACATCTGCCCTGCAGATGCTCTGACCATGAAGCCAATCGAGGAGCAGGAGTCCAAGCAGGAGATCTTTGACTATGCAGTCAACCACGTCTCCGAGAAGACCGAGCTTGTTGCTAACAACGTCAAGGCATCCCAGTTCAAGAAGCCTCTTCTTGAGTTCTCTGGTTCCTGCGCAGGCTGCGCTGAGACCAGCTATGGCCGCCTGGTCACTCAGCTCTTCGGCGATCGTATGTTCATCTCCAACGCAACCGGCTGCTCCTCCATTTGGGGTAACCCAGCTTCTTGCTCACCATTCACTACCGATGCAAACGGCCACGGCCCAGCATGGAACAACTCCCTCTTTGAGGACAATGCAGAGCACGGTATGGGTCTGATGCTTGGTCACCAGGCACAGCAGAAGCGTCTCCTGGAGCTTGCTCAGCAGCTTGTCGATGAGGACGGCGCATCTCAGGACCTCAAGGATGCTGCTAAGGCATGGATTGAGTCCGTCAACGACGCAGCTCTCTCCAAGGAAGCTTCTAAGACCTTCGTAGTTGAGCTTGAGAAGTCTGATCTTGCAACAGCTAAGGAAATCCTTGCTAACAAGAGCTTCCTCACCAAGAAGTCCTTCTGGATCTTCGGCGGCGACGGCTGGGCATACGACATCGGCTTCGGTGGCCTTGACCACGTTCTTGCTTCCGGCGAGGACATCAACGTCTTTGTCTTCGATACTGAGGTTTACTCCAACACTGGTGGTCAGTCTTCTAAGGCTTCCCGTCTTGGCCAGGTTGCACAGTTCGCAGCAGCTGGTAAGGACATCAAGCAGAAGAACCTTGCTGAGATTGCAATGACCTATGGTTACGTCTATGTTGCTCAGGTTTCCATGGGCGCAAACCTCCAGCAGACTCTCAAGGCAATTGCTGAGGCAGAGGCTTATCCAGGACCATCCCTCATCATCGGTTACTCCCCATGCGAGATGCACTCCATCAAGGGCGGCATGGCTCACGCACAGGAGGAGATGAAGAAGGCAGTCGAGACTGGCTACTGGAACCTCTATCGCTTCAACCCATCTGCACCAGCAGGTAAGAAGTTCACGCTTGACTCCAAGGCACCTAAGGGTGGCTACCAGGAGTTCCTGATGAACGAGGCTCGTTACAGCCGACTCACCCGCGAGTTCCCAGAGCACGCAGAGAAGCTCTTCAAGGAGAACGAGGAAGCCGCAATGGCTCGCTACGATCACCTTGTCCGCCTCTCCGAGCTTTACGCTGCAGAGAAGAAGGAGCAGCCTGAGGAGTAAGGTAACTTACTTTCACGTAGCTTCAGCCGAGCCAGGACATCCTGGCTCGGCTTTTTTATGCGACATTTTTTGGCGAGAAGCCCTGTGTTCTTCAAGCCCTTCTCGCGAGGTGATAAACTAGAGAGACTTTGCTCACGATGGGAGTTACTGTGGCACAAAAAAAGAGCAGACTATTTCCTGTAGCTTTTCTCGCTGCTAAAGCAACACTTGCAGCACTTAAATTGACGAACCATGAAGGCGGAACGCTGCCAGGCTTTATCGCTGAAGGCATTGATCCTGCATTTTTGGGAGACATTGCTAAGCCAGAGCAGATTGTCTTTATCACCGGCACAAACGGTAAGACAACCACCAACAACCTGCTCAACGATCTTCTCGCCGATAATGGCTACCAGACCGTTACCAACCGCGTTGGCGGCAATATTTCCAGCGGCTTTGCAAGCTCGTTTGCAAAGAACGCCACGTGGAAGGGTACGTCAAAGACTAAGCTTGCGGTTATGGAGTTTGACGAGCTCTCTGGACCTCGCATTTTCCCGTATCTGCAGCCTGATATTTTGTCTGTTACCAATTTGTTCCGCGATACGTTCTCTCGTAGCGCAACGCCAGACTACGTGTTTGACGTTATGGATAAGGGCATTCCTGCTTCAACTCATCTGATTTTGAACGCAGATGACATGATTAGCTGCAGACTTGCTCCTCAGTGCACACATCGTACGTATTACTCCATTGCAAGGCTGGCAGAAGACACCTCAGAGCCAGTGGGCATTGTTTCAGATCTTACCGCCTGTCCCAAATGCGGTGGCAAGCTCAAGTGGGATTATGCACACCTGAGGCATCTTGGCCACGCAACTTGTGAGGAGTGCGGCTATACCAATCCAACTCCTGATTATGAGGTCATTTCAGTAGAGCCAGAGACTGGCAAGTTTGTGGTCAAGGAGCACTGCCACGAGGGTGCACCAACATATGAGTACAAGCTCAACAGCTACTCTATCGTCAACCTCTACAACTTGTTTGTGGCCATCGTAACCGCGCGTGAGATGGACCTTGCGCCTGCAACTATCGCTGCATCTTTGCAACGCGTTAACATTGCTTCCTCCAGGTATAACGAGATTGACTACAACGGTCGTCGTCTTATTAGCATGGCTTCTAAGGGCGAGAATGACACAGCAACCTCAGTCACCATCGATATCCTTCGCAAACAGCCAGGTGACAAAGCGATTATCATCATGATTGCTGACGCCTATATGGCAAAAGCAAAAGATCAGACAGAGTATATTGGCTGGTACTACCAGACAGACTTTGAGTTCTTACAAGATCCAAGCGTTAAACAGGTCATTATTTATGGAGACACTTCACTTGACCTGCAGCTCAGGCTGAGACTTGCCGGTATTGATCCAGCTAAAACCTTTGTGGCAAGCTCTCCTGAAGAGACCGCTGACCTGGTTGACCTTAACGCTTGCCAGCACGTTTTCTATGCACACGGCCTCTATAACGGTGGTATTGCTGACATCAGCAGAAACCGTATCATTGAGCGCTTGAAACAGATGGAGGCCTCCCATGAGTAATCCAGCAACTAAGATTGAGATTCTTTACCCAGAGTACGGTAACCAGGGTGGAGACAACGGAAATGCTCTCTACCTGGAGGCCTGCCTTCCAAAAGAGAACTTTGTGTACACCTCTCACGCCGCAACGCCTTACTTTGTGGAGCATACGCCGTCGGCAATCATCATGGGTGGCATGACAGAAGCCCAGCAAGAGCTTATTATTTCTCGCCTTATGCCTTACAAGGACAGGCTTGCTGAGCTGGCTGATCAGGGCGTTCCTATGCTGTTTGCCGGTAACGCTTCAGAGCTTTTTGGCGAGAAAATTGTTAATCCTGACGGCTCTGAAATTGAGGCTCTGGGCCTCTTCAAGTTTACGACCACTCGCTATATGCCCCAGCGCTTCCACGATGTCCAGGTGGGAGAGTTTGATCCTGGCAATGGCAAAGAGCCTTTTGTTGTCGTTGGCTTTAAGATGCAGTTCACACTCACCGAGGGAGATAACTCTAACTGCTACTTCCTTAAAAATAAGGTAGGTTTTGGCATCAATAAAGAAAGCAAGCTGGAAGGTTTCCGTCGCAAGAACGCTATTGCCACCTGGCTTATTGGGCCACTGCTTCCGCTCAATCCTTATCTCACACGGTGGATTTTGGATATGGCGGGCGAGGAAGACACTCCTCTTGCTTTTGAAGAAGAGGCTGTTGCCGCATATCAAAAGCATGCTCGTGAGATGGTCTATCCAGGAATGCATCTGCATTACTAATTGTATGTCTGCGCTGCTCATTTGCTCATATATACATTTCGTCGTATCATGAACTAAGTTTTTAGAGTTAACAAGGGGATTGTTTTGCCACAGGTTTCTTCAGCTTATGCAACAAAACAGCGCGCTCAGCGCCTTGCACGTATTGGTATTATTGCTGCCCTTTATGCAGCACTTACGCTCGCAGCCCTTCTTTTCTTGGGCGGTCTTGCTTGGGGTCCTGTGCAGTTCCGCATTTCTGAGGCGGTTGTGGTTATTGCACTCTTTACCGCTGACGCAATTCCAGGACTGACGCTTGGCTGCGTTATTGCCAACCTTGCAAATATGGTCATTTCTGGCACAGGTGCCCTGGGGTTGTTAGACGTAGTCTTTGGTTCTCTGGCAACTGCTCTTGGTGCATGGTTTACCTGGAAGAACAGGAAGAACGTACCACTTGCGCTTCTGGGGCCAGTGCTTGCAAATGCCGTTATTGTGTCTGCATATCTTCCTATTTTGCTTCAGGGGTTGGGATTCTACACAATTCCATTTACCACCATTGAACTTGATGGATCGTATCCTCTTATGTTCTTGTTTGGTTTTATCACCACAGGACTCGGAGAGGCTGTTGTTCTCTATGTACTCGGAGCTCCTTTGGCTCGTGCGCTTAAGCATTCGCCTTTGCCGCAGCAGCTTGCTTCTGAGGTTTCTGCTGCAGAATCAGTCGAGAACTAGACAGTCATGCAAAGACTTGCTCAGTACATACATAGATCAACCAGGATAGTCCTGATTATTCTTGCCTGTGTATTGCTGGGCTTGCTTTCCTGGAGCGTCATGGCAGACAACCTGTTTGCCGCTCTTGTTGCAGGCGGAGGACTTGCCACGGTCATTGTTCTTGGTGGCACTACCCAGCCGGGTAATGAGCACGCCAGGTCTCAAGCAACAGAGCGAACACTTGAGGTTGCCTCTAAGACGCTCAAGACATTACGCGGAGGCCTGTCGCAAGAAACAGCGCCAACTATCTGCACACTATTGCTTCCAGAAACTTCTGCAGCCGCTATTTCCATCACGGATACAGAGTACGTGCTGGGCTTTGAGGGAGACATTGCAACCTCGCATATGCCTGGTTCAAAAGTGGTTGGCCCTGCAACTGAGGTTCTGGAAAGTGGCCGCATGGAGACGTTTGTCTCGGTAGATAGTCGTCAGCAGGTACTACAAAGGCGTGGCGGCTTTGGCAATGGCGGCAGCTCCTTTGGCATCATTGTTCCGCTTATTGTTCAGGATCGCACAGTTGGCACTATCAAGCTCTACTATCGTCGTGGCATTGAAATTGATCGTACGCAGTTGGCAATTGCTGAGGGACTGGGCGAGCTTCTCTCCACGCAGCTTTCCTCATATGAGCTTGATCGCCAAGCAGAGTTAACCGCTCGAGCCGAGGTCAAAGCCTTGCAGGCACAGATTAATCCGCATTTCTTGTTCAACACGCTCAACACCATTGCATCTCTTACGCGTACAAACCCCAATAAGGCGCGAGATCTGCTTCGCGAGTTCTCTGTGTTTTATCGCCGTACGCTTGAGAGCTCTCAAGGTGCGCTCATTCCGCTTTCTCAGGAATTGACACAAACGCGCAGGTATTTGACAATTGAGAAGGCGCGTTTTGGAGAAGAACGTATTCAAGAGTCCGAGCATGTCGATGAGGGATGCGAAGATGTTCAGGTACCGTCTTTTTTGATTCAGCCTATTGTCGAGAATGCCGTGAGGCACGCTATGAAAGATGAAGGCGCCCTCCATATTGACATCCACGTCACACGCGATGATGATGATATTCTTATATCTGTTGCTGATGATGGTCTTGGAATGGATGAAGAGACTGTTTCTCGCTTACTTAATGGTCAAGGTCCTACCCCGCAGGATTCTTCGGGGAGAGATAGGGGCACGGGTATTGCCATTAAGAACGTAGCTGAGCGAGTTGAGCGCTTCTACGCCGTTGGCTCTGGCATGGAAATCATGTCTAAACCAGGGCAGGGTACGTGCGTGACACTCAAGCTTGCAGGTGCGGCACTGCAGGCAACAGCATAGTAGTATCGGTTTTTGCTTAACGCTGCGTTAGGCCGTTGGGAGATGAATGACATGCGTGCCATGATTGTTGATGACGAGGCTCCAGCCCGTTCTGAGCTCAAGTTCTTGCTTGAGGAGACCGGACGTCTCGAGGAAATCATTGAGGCCACAAGTGCAAGGGATGCTGTCGAGAAACTCATGGAGTCTCGCGTTGAGGTCTTGTTCCTCGACATCTCCATGCCTAAGACAAATGGAATGCAGCTTGCAGAAGCTCTTCACAAGCTGAAGAATCCTCCCCAGATTGTGTTTGTCACTGCATATAGCGAGTACGCGCTGGATGCATTTGGCGTTAACGCGGTAGATTACCTGATGAAGCCCGTTGAGACCGAGCGCCTTGAGCAGGCTCTTGATAAGGTTGAGGAGCGCCTTCGTCCTCAGTCTCCTATGGCAACCATTGAGCGAATTCCTGTCATTAAGAGCGGAAGCAAGGTTCTTGTTCCAATTGATCAGATTCGCTTTATTGAGGCAAAAGACGATTATTCTTGCATCTACACAGAAGACGATCGCTTCTTGTCTACTATTTCTCTGCAAAAACTTGAAGAGCGCCTTGCTCCACACGGATTCTTCCGCATTCATCGTAGCTTTATCGTGAATCTTGAGTATGTTGACGATGTTGAGGTTATCTCTGCTGGTATCCTACAGTTGACTATTCAGGGATTTGAGGAGCGTCACATTTCGGTTTCACGCCGTCGTGTGGTTGCACTCAAGCGAGCACTGGGACTGTAGAAGCTCAACGGGTTTCTCGCCAGCAGCTAAAAAGCACGTAGGAGTTTGGTATGGCACTGGTAAGGTTTGACGTAATTTCAGATACGCATGGGTATTTGTCATCTGAGTTGCTTGAAGCTCTGCAAGGCGCCAACTACATTGTGCATGCTGGAGATATTACCTCTAACGCCGATTATCAGACGCTGCAAAAGATTGCTCCCGTTAAGCTTTGCCTGGGCAATAATGACTTCTGCTACAACTATGGTCCCATGGTAAAGAAAAAGATTATTTTCTTTGCAGCCGGTCTTAAGTGGCAGGTATGTCATTATCGCGAGAGGCTTGACCTGGTCAAATGCAATATTGCTATCTGTGGTCATACGCATAAGCCTTTTGTACAGCGTGACGAGTGGACCAATACACTTGTAATGAATCCAGGAAGCCCTACCTACCCGCGCGGTCGCGAGGGTGCAACTATGGGACGTATTATTGTTGATGATGAAACAGCCCAGGTAGTCAGCGCAGAGATAATTAGTCTGTCTTCGCTTGAGGTGCTTTCTTCTTGTAAATAAGCGATGGAATCATCAGCTTGGTAAAAAGCACGAGCCATACAAGGGCAAGCGAGAAACCACCAATGACGTCGGTAGCGTAGTGCACACCCAGATAAATTCTACTGACGCCAATCATAATGATGACGCCAGAGAACAGGCCACACCAAATCCAACGTTGTAGCTTGTCTTTCTCGTAATGCCAGACAAGCCAAATGAGCAGGCCATAAAAAGCCATCGAGAACATCGAGTGGCCCGAAGGGAAGCTGTAGCCAGTTTCAACTACTAGCCTAAAGCCATCTGGACGAGGACGCTGGACAATAGCCTTAAAGATAAGGTCAACAACAACAACGCCACCCAGGTTAATAAAGGCAAGCCTGCCAACACTTGGTCCTGGTGCAAAAGCAGCAACCACAATAAGCATGACAATAACGGTGACGGGGCTTGCAAGTCCAGAGAACCCTTCCATGATTTCTGTGAGAAGGGGAGTTCTGAGGTGGACAACAAAAAGTCTGTAGGCAAAGTGATCAATGCCAATGACGTCGCCTTCAGAAACGTCAATCAACAGAAAAATAAAAATTGCTGATGAGACAAGCAGAATGATGGTAGAAAGGCTAGAACGCAGACGCTGTAGAAAAAGGCGCTTGCGAACTCCTGTTAAAAGTCCTGTCTTTTGAGCATCAAGGCTTTTATCGGCCATTAGTTCTCCTTGTAACAAAAAGGCGGCACGCCGATAGACGTACCGCCGCTTAGTTCAATGATAAGCCAGCGCAAGCGCGTGACACACAAGAACTTACAGGTTAGCGTTGAGCTCAGAAACGAGGTCAGCCTTTGGAAGGTTGCCAACCATGGTGTGAACAGGCTCACCGTTCTTGAAGAGGATGAGGGTAGGGATGGAGACGATGCGGAAACGAGTTGCAAGATCTGCCTCGTCATCAACGTTTACCTTGTAAACGTCAAGCTTGTCTGCCATCTCATGGCCAACTTCCTCAACGACTGGGCCAAGAGCGCGGCAAGGACCACACCAGGATGCCCAGAAATCAACGAGGACAGGCTTGTCTGCGTTAGCAAGAACAGAATCGAACTCTGCAGTAGTGAGCTGCTGTGCCATAACGAACCTCCAGTTACATACGGCTATAAAGCCATTAACTTTTTATTGCTAGCAAACTTATCCCCAAATTAGAGAAGTGTATACACAAAACTTTGTGGACTTGCTCAAATTGTGAATTACGTGCATAGTTGGCATATAAGAAAGAGGTGCGCATGCCAAGCGAAAGATCTATGCGAAAAGAAGCCTACATGGCAAAAACAACGCATGAGTTTGGAGATTTTGCTGCTCAGGGGGTGTGTATGGCAGGCAATGCTTTTGCATCGGTTTTGTTAGTAAAAGGGCAGGAAGACTTTGAAGAGGCAGAACTCTCTGCACTTAAAGCTTCTTTAGAGCATTTAGGCTATGCGCCTGAGGCATGGGCCACCTTGCTTACCACCACAAAAACAGGAGATCCTATAAATCCCCAGCTTGTCAGACAGGCGATAAGTGCTTTTAGCCCAGACACAGTGCTCATGGTAAATGACGCAGCAGTTACATCAGTGCGTGAGGCATACGCAGATGAGCTTGGTCAGCTTACAACTGACGCCGAGAAGAACTTCTCGCCCCGTGTTCTTGTTCGTGTGTGTGGAATGCGCATGGTAAATCTTGATAACTTTGCCGGAGCGCTCGAGGACCCTCGTCAGAAGCAGTTACGCTGGGCGGCTATTAAACAAGTCCCACCTTTGGGAGAACCTTATTAGTAACGATTTGTCGTATTTTTTACGAAAAACGACATTGTGGCGTTTCGTGAGCGTTGCGAAGATTATCCTTGAGATAGTCAAAAGAAGGAGACTGGTATGGCATCACCTACAGCACCACATATTTTGCCTACTGACGCAACACAGACTAAAGCTTGGCGTGCCCTTGCAGAGCATTACGCCAGCTTAAAAGATACAAAAGCTATGCTGAAGAACTGGTTTGCAGAAGACCCTCAGCGTGTCCAGAATCTTACGTTTGAGCTTGATCAGTTCTTGATTGATCTTTCCAAAAACCTTGCCACGCAAGAGACACTTGATCTTCTGTGTGACCTTGCAAAAGAGGTCAAGCTTGAAGAGCGTAGAGACGCTATGTACGCCGGCACACATATCAATACCACTGAAGACCGCGCAGTTCTCCATACAGCACTTCGTCGTCCTGCCTCTGAAGCAGGCACGCTTATTGTTGATGGTCAAGATGTTGTCGCCGATGTTCACCAGACTTTGAACAAGATGTATGCCTTCTGTGACCGAGTTCGCTCGGGAGAGTGGAAGGGTGTTTCTGGCAAGCCTATCAAGACTGTTGTAAGCATTGGTATTGGTGGCTCTGACCTTGGTCCTGTTATGGTTTACGAGGCCCTAAAGCCTTTTGCTGACGCCGGTATTACTGCTCGCTTTGTCTCCAACATTGACCCTGTTGACCTTGGCGAGAAAACCGAGGATCTTGATCCAGAAACAACACTCTTCGTTATTGTTTCCAAGACCTTTACTACGCTTGAGACTCTTACCAATGCCCGTTGTGCTCGCACATGGCTTTTGGAAAAGCTTGCTGAGCAGGGCGTTATTGATGGCTCAGACGCTCAGAAAGCAGAGGCTATTCGTAAGCATTTTGTTGCTGTCTCTACTGCACTTGATCTGGTAGAAGACTTTGGCATTGACCCAGAGAATGCCTTTGGTTTCTGGAACTGGGTTGGCGGCCGTTATTCGGTTGATTCTGCAGTTGGTCTTGTGCTGGCTATTGTTTTTGGTCCACAGCACTTTGCAGAATTCCTCAGTGGCTTTAATGCAGTTGATGAATACTTCAAAAACACTCCATTGAGACAAAATGTTGTTGCTCTCATGGGTCTTTTAAACGTTTGGTACGTTAATTTCTTTGGCGCAGCATCTCATGCCGTACTTCCATACAGCCAGTACCTGCATAGATTCCCTGCATATCTCCAGCAGCTCACCATGGAATCCAACGGCAAGTCTACTTGTTGGGATGGTACGGCGGTTACTTCAAAGACAGGCGAGATCTTCTGGGGAGAGGCTGGAACTAATGGTCAACATGCGTTCTACCAGCTTATCCATCAGGGAACCCAGATTATTCCTGCTGACTTTATTGCGTTTGTAAATACCGCTTTTGCCACAAAAGACGCAGACCTAGATGTCCATGAACTCTTCCTCTCCAATTTCTTTGCGCAGACTAAAGCGCTTGCTTTTGGCAAGACCGCTGATGAAGTCCGTGCTGAGGGAACACCAGAGTGGATGGTTTCTGCACGCGTCTTTGAAGGAAATAGGCCAACTACATCTATCTTTGGCAAAGAACTTAATCCTCGTGCCATCGGTACACTTATTGCACTCTACGAGCATATTACCTTTGTTGAAGGTGTCGTGTGGGGCATTGATTCCTTTGATCAGTGGGGCGTAGAGCTTGGTAAACAGCTTGCAAAGCAGATTTTCCCTGCAATTTATAACGACGAAGAACTAGCAAAACAAGACGCTTCCACTCAGTCTCTTGTTGATTTCTATCGCAGAAACAGAACATAACACGTTACATAACATAAAATTA
>USKU01000015.1 GCA_900555335.1 uncultured Atopobium sp.
GCTCAACAAATGCCAATCCTCTAATTACATATTTTTTATTTTTATTATCCCAATCAATTACACCAACAGGCAGGCCATCATTAAGACAATTTAATAAGTAAGTGTTGTAACTAACAGTGCAGCTTTCTTTCTCGCGATATGCAGAATATTCAAATAGCCATGTTCCGTCCTCTAAGTCTATGGGAGGACGATCTTTATATTGTGGGTTTTTGCCTGGCTTACTGGTGTGTACTGATATTGCATATTGCTTATTTTTGTAATGTATGTCGCCATCTGAAGGGCTGAAAATTCCAGATTGACCGCTAATGTTGAAGTCGGTAAATCCCATTTTATCTGGCACATTATGAGGCAAAACTGATGTCTTTTCGCCTTGTTTTT
The DNA here is from genome assembly GCA_900555335.1 of uncultured Atopobium sp. Lineage (GTDB taxonomy): Bacteria > Actinomycetota > Coriobacteriia > Coriobacteriales > Atopobiaceae > Lancefieldella. Next base: position 379 of record USKU01000015.1, read on the forward strand.
CAATAAACCATTGGTATGCGGAGACAAATTTTTTGGGGGCAACTTTAAAAGCTCTTTCAAGAGTTGGATTAAAGACCTTACATTCTGTAATGATCTGATCAAACATCCGGTCTCCTCACAATTAACCTGTACAAACAGTAAGTTTTTCTCGTCACTGTGTAAAGATCTTTAGCCAAATTGCTTCACGAACCCCAAATATTCGATTTATTAAAGAACGTTCAAGAATGACGCTCTTCTCGATAACAGAATGTGGCATAATGCCACTGTCAAAGTAACAATTAATGTTAGTCATTAGTAGCATTTAACAGAGGGGTTTCTATGGCTAAAGTTGCAGTTATCGGTTGTACCCACGCAGGCGTTTTTGCCACTTCTTCAATCCTGGGTGCACACCCAGATTGGGAGGTCCACGTCTTTGAGCGCAATGACACGGTTTCCTTCCTGTCTTGCGGCATTGCTCTTTGGGTAGGTGACCACGTAAGCGATCCAAACAAGATGTTCTACAGCTCTCCAGAAGCCCTTGCAGAGGCTGGCGCTCACGTTCACATGACCACCAACGTCACTTCCGCAGATGTTAAGACCAAGCACGTTGCTTGGGAGGATCTCAAGACGGGCGAGACCTTTGAGGACGACTTCGACTACCTCGTAGTCACTACCGGCTCTAAGCCAATTGTTCCTCCACTGCCTGGCATCGACGGACCTCGCGTTCTTCAGTGCAAGAACTGGGCTGATGGCCGTCGTATTCACGACACCATGGCAGAGTCCAAGTCCGCTATTGTCATTGGTGCTGGCTACATTGGTGCCGAGCTTGCAGAGCAGCTCTCCGAGCGCCAGAAGGCAGTCACGCTCATTGACATGCTTCCTCGCGTTCTTGCAAAGAACTTTGACAAGGCAATCACCGACCAGGTTGAGGCTGCATACAAAGAGCACGGCGTCACCCTTGCACTTGGCGAGAAGGTCATGAGCTTTGAGGACAATGGCGATTCCGTTACCGTTGTTACCGATAAGGGCTCCTACACCGCAGATTACGCAATTCTGGGCATTGGCTTCCTGCCTCGTACTGACCTCTTTAACGGTCAGCTTGATATGCTTCCTAACGGCGCTATCAAGGTTGACGAGTACATGCGCACCAGCGAACCTGGCGTCTTCGCAGCTGGTGACTCTGCTTCCATCATCTTCAACGTCACTGGTAAAGAGGACTACATTCCTCTGGCAACCAATGCTGTCCGCCAGGGCCTGCACGTTGGTCCTAACATGCTTGAGCCAACCGCTGCTTATGCAGGTACTCAGGCTTCCAGTGCAGTTCAGCTCTACAACTACTCCATGGCTGCAGCAGGCCTCACCGTTGAGGGTGGCAAGGTACGTGGCTACGAATACGATTCCGTTTCCATCACCGAGAACTACCGTCCTGAGTTCATGCTGACCACCGAGCCAGTTACCGCTACGCTGGTCTGGGATCCAGAGACTCGCCTTATCAAGGGTGCACAGTTCTTCTCGACACATGACGATGTTGCTCAAGCAGCAAACGTTGTCTCCGTGGCCATTGCCGCTGGTATGACCATCGACAACCTTGCAGCTGTCGACCTTCTGTTCCAGCCAAACTTTACCAACCCAGTCAACTACATTGGCTCCGTTGCTATGGCTGCCTGCGCAAAGGCCAAATAAGCTCCGCACATAACGCACAAAAGAGAAGGAAGCTGGTGGAGGTGCCAGCTTCCTTCTTTGCTATCGAGCCCGAGCCTAGCTCGATCAATGTCTGTTTTGGGCGACTGTGCGTCAATCTTGAGACGACACCTTGCTTGAAACGACGGCTATCTTGAGACGACGCCTTGCTTGAAACGATGGCTATCTTGGCTCTCTGCTCACTACGGCAATGTAGTTGAGGTCGTCAGCGTGATCGTTGAAGAACGTAAACATGCTGGTAAACATCTTGGTATTCTCAGGCTTAAGGCCATTTCTAATAACCCTTAGAGCACCATCAGCGCCTTCGTCCGCAATAAGTCCCGCCGGATTCATGAGCGTCATCTTGCCGTTCTTAGTTTCTGGGCAGAAACCCGCCGACTCAAAGAGGTTCTTCCAACCTACAAGAGTCAGAGGCTTTACGTTGACGTTAATGGTTCTTGAGAGCTCATGGACTAGCTCGTCGTCTTCTTTGAGCAGAAGAACGTCATGAGTAAGCAATACGCCACCGGGCTTAAGTACGCGTGCGTACTCTTTTACGGCTGCCTCTTTCTGCTGATCAGAGAGCATAGTGAGCATAGCCTCGTTAATAACAACATCAAAGCTGTTATCAGGGTAGGAGAGGTTTGTAGCGTCTCCTTGTTCCACTGTCACGTACTCCTCGATATTGTTTCTCGCAATATTTTCTTTTGTTTTAGGGAGCACATCTGCATTAAGGTCAATTGCGGTTACATGGCAGTGGAAACGTTTTACCAGCTCAACCGTAGTAGTTCCAATATTGCAAGCCACCTCAAGAATCTGAGTTTCTGGCGTAATCTCTACGGAATTAAGTAGCCAATTGGTTGCTTCAATACCTCCGGGGCGCAGTCTTGTCTTGCCCATGCGGAGTAAAAACTCGTGACCAGCTTCCATACTAAGACCCCCTTCATACTATGAAAGAATAAAGTTAGCTTTATCTAACTGATACAAGTTAAGCACATCATTACCTGCGAAAAAAGCCAAATTAATTGCTATTTTTGAAACAATTTAGCAGGTAGATTGCGACAAAAAATAACCTATATGTCCAATCGTTCTTTTTGTGCATTTTCTTTAGCAGTTTATAAGTTTATAGTGGACGCAAGGTAAGGGCGACTTACTAATTTCCGCAGGTAATTGATGCGGAATACTAAGGAGGAAGTTATGTATTACTCTGCTGGAACGTATGAATCGTTCGCTAAGCCAGAAAAGCCCAAAGATGCTGACAAAAAATCAGCCTATATTATTGGAACAGGTCTTGCAGGTCTAGCTGCTGCGTTTTATCTTGTCCGCGATGGTCAGGTAAAGGGTTCCAGGATTCACCTACTAGAGAAACTTGAACTTGCAGGTGGTAGCTGCGATGGCCGCAAGGACGTAAGCAAGGGCTTCTACATGCGCGGTGGCCGAGAGATGGACAACCACTTTGAGTGCATGTGGGATATGTTTAGAGACGTTCCATCTATTGAAACACCTGGTGTCTCGGTACTTGATGAGTACTACTGGCTCAACAAGCACGATCCAAACTACTCGCTCTGCAGAGCTTCCGAGAAGTGCGGCAAAGACGCTCACACAGACAAGAAGTTCAATCTTGATAAAGAGTCTTCTCTTGCGCTTGCTAAGCTGTTTATGACTCCCGAAAAGGACCTTGAGGGCAAGAAGATTAGCGACGTGCTCCCTGATTCTTTCTGGAACACTAACTTCTGGCTTTATTGGCAGACCATGTTTGCATTCCAAAGGTGGTCCTCAGCACTAGAGATGAAGCGCTATCTTTGCAGGTTCTGCCATCATATTGACGGTCTTCCTGACTTTACGGCTTTGCGCTTTACCAAGTACAACCAGTACGAGAGCATGATTTTGCCGCTGGTCAGGTATCTTGAGAATCACGGCGTAAGCGTTGATTACGGTATGGATGTCAAGAACGTCATCATCAACGACACCAATGGTAAAAAAGTAGCTACTCAAATTGTTTACGAGAAGAACGGCTCACAGCAAACCATTGATCTAACCGAAGACGATTTGGTGTTTATCACCAATGGCTGCTGCACCGATACCTCTTGCTATGGCGATCAAAATACTGCTCCTGACATCAGTAACGTCAGAAATGGCGTAGGGGAGTCCTGGGATCTGTGGAAGAACATTGCAGCTCAGGCCAAGCATGGCGAGTACGGCAATCCAGATAATTTCTGTAGTGATTTTGAGGCAACTAACTGGATGAGCGCTACCATCCAGACAAAAGACGAAGAGATTATCAAGAAGATTATTGGTGTCTGCAAGAGAGATCCAAGAGAAGGTAAGGTCACAACCGGCGGTATTGTAACCGTCAAAGATAGTACCGATAACTGGTACCTCTCGTGGACCATTAACCGTCAGCCACAGTTCAGGGCACAGGATAAGGACACCGTACTTATCTGGGTCTATGCACTGAGCACCAACAAGCCAGGTAACTTTGTTAAGAAGGCTATGCGTAACTGCACCGGCGAGGAAGTGTGCCAGGAGTGGCTCTATCACATTGGTGTTCCAACCAAGAAGATTGAGGACTGGGCCAAGAACCGCTGCAACACAACTACGTGCTTCATGCCTTACATCAACGCATTCTTCCAGCCAAGAAAGGCTGAGGACAGGCCTCTGGTTGTTCCTGAGGGTTCCGTTAACTTTGCCTTTATTGGACAGTTTGCCGAGACTCCTCGTGACACCATCTTTACTACGGAGTACTCAATCCGCACTGGTATGGAGTCTGTCTACACGTTAATGGATGTTGATAGAGGCGTACCAGAGGTTTGGGGTTCTCAGTACGACATCAGAGAGCTTCTAAGGGCAACCTACTATGCTCTGGACAAGAAAACGCTTGATAAGGCGCCACTCTCGTTCAAGGAGAAGATGCTCTTAAAGGTAGCTCTCAAGGCTGTCAAGGGCACTGATATTGAGCTGCTGCTAAGGAACAGCGGTCTGATCAAGTAGAAGTGCGGAGAAAACCGCAGAGTCAAAACGATTGGCAACACGCGATTAAACACGTGTGAGTAACATAAAAGTGGCTGCATTTGACGTGTCATCTGCAGCCACTTTTTTACGATTCAGACATAACACTTAGAAATAAGACTATGTGTACTAGGTTGCATGCTCTGTAGACCTGTATCAATTAGCTAAAAATGTATGTGGCACAAACAGCGAGAAAACAAATTATAATTTGTAGCGACAAGAAAAATGTAATGGTTCTACATGCGACTTAAATCAAAATACAACACTATTTTGAGGAGATTATAAGATGAATGACTACTTAAAATTAAATCAAGATAGATGGAATAAGGTAAACAATGACTATACCGAACCACTAACGCATGAAGAATTAGAAGAAGCTAGAAACAGTCCAATTTCTGTTGCATTAACGGTCGGGAAAAAAGTTCCAACAGAATGGTTTGAAAAGGCCAACGGAAAAAAGATATTAGGCCTAGCTTGCGGTGGCGGACAACAGGGTCCCGTTTTTGCTGCTAAAGGCTATGACGTAACCATAATGGATTTTTCTATATCACAATTACAAAAAGACGAGATGGTTGCTAAAAGAGAAGACTTAATAATCCATACTGTCCAAGCTGATATGACAAAAACGTTTCCCTTTGAAAATGAAACTTTCGATATTATTTTTAATCCGGTTTCTAATGTATACATTGAAGACTTAGAAAACATGTATAAAGAAGCTGCTCGCGTATTAAAAAAGGGCGGCCTGTTAATGGTCGGCTTCATGAATCCTTGGACGTACATGTATGACGCTGACGTTGTATGGGACCAACCCGATGAGGAATTACTTTTATAGTATTCAATTCCTTTTAATTCAAGAGAGCTTGAAGAGCAGGGCAAAATAACCATAGATCCAGAATATGGATATGAATTTAGTCATACCTTAGAAGCTCAGATTAGAGGCCAACTGAAAAATGGTCTTGCGATGATTGATTTTTATGAATCATGTGATAAAAGGCATAGGCTATCACAATATGGAAATGACTATATCGCTACACTCTGCATTAAACTCTAATCCTATAGAGCATGTTTTAGGACAGCTTGGACAACCTCAGAATCAAAGTCTCCCTGAGCCTCTGTAAGCGCCTCTAAGAGCTGAGCTACGCCTTCCTCATATACGCTAGGCAAAAGATACTTCGAGACAGCCTTAGCCTCGTCAGTACCATTTTCCATGCAGCATGAGTGATGAGCAATCTTAAGAAGGTCCAGATCGTTTTCGGAATCACCGCACACAATAACTTCTTCTGGCTTAAGACCTATAGTCTCAATGAGCTTCTCGAATCCCTGTGCCTTATTCCAGCCACGATAATTGATGTCAAACCAACCAATATAGGGAGAAACCAACTCAACCTCTGGAACTGCGCTGGTAACAGCCTCATAGATCTCTTGCTGGCGCTCTTCATCTTGAGGGAACAGCAAACCTCCTGCATACATCGGAACATCTTTTGGAACAGACTGTGGTCCGAGTCCTGGAACAAAAGTGTTAAATGAGGCCGCAAGGTGATCTACCACCTCTTGAGTAGTGTCAACTATTTTCCAACAAGAGGTAAATGACGTGTCAAGAGGCTGCTCAAGCGGACCTTCTGCGTAATAGGTAAGCAGGCAATCCTGCATTTGAGAAATGACCTCGTAGATCTTCTCCATCATCTCGTAAGTAAATTTTTTTGTGAAAATGAGCTTGCCATTAAAGTAGAGAATCTTTCCACTTGAAAACACGCCAGTATCAGTTAGAGAAACATCTGATTTGAGATAAGAAAGTGCATCATAAACTGGCCTTCCCGTAGAAAGACCAAACGCGATACCTGCGGCTTTAAGATTATTAATTGCCTGATGGGTTCTTTCTGAAATAGCCGGAGTGTCAGCGGGTTTTAACGTTTGGTCCATATCGGAAAGAACAAGCTTAATCATCAAGACTCCAATGTGCGTATACTAAATGCGTGTTTTGTTAATTCTACCAGCATTTAGTTACTGAGACATAAATTTTGTCGTTATCATTACGTTATTGAAACAAAGCTAACCAGACTATTCGAGGGTTCATGAATATTTACGACCACTTTGCTCACGAAGATGAATACGATGAGCTCAACATAGATGCAATGTCAGAGAGACTTGCAAAGGCACTGTCATTTAAGACAGTGTATACAGATGCCAAAACTACTGATTGGTCTCAGTTTGAAGGCCTTCAACAGCACATTTATGACAGCTTTCCGTATATTATGACGGCAGCTTCCAATGTTGAGGTGGTTGGTCACTCGCTCCTCATTGAGGTTCCAGGATCTAACCCCAAGCTTCCTGCTTTGATGCTCATTGCTCATCAAGATGTTGTTCCTGTTGTACCTGGTACAGAAGAAGCCTGGACACACGATCCCTTTGGTGGAGACGTTGATGACACCTACATTTGGGGACGAGGCGCACTTGATATCAAAAACATGCTCATGGGAGAGCTTGAGGCACTCGAGTATCTGCTTTCACAGGGTTTCTCGCCAAGGCGCTCTATCTATCTGGCATTTGGTGAGGACGAAGAGGTTCAGAGTCACGGTGCCACCAAACTTGCAGAGGTAATGGCCTCGCGAGAAATGCGCGCGGCTTGTCTGTTGGACGAGGGTACCACTACGTTTTTTGACGGCAGCGCATACGGTGCGCCTAAGGCTACCGTGGCCGACATCTGTATCTCGCAAAAGGGTTTCTTGAATGTTAAGCTCATCGCACCTGGTCATGGTGGACATTCTTCTAATCCATTTGGTGGCACTTCGCTTGAGCATTTGAGCCGCGTACTTGCTGCTCTTTCTGAGGCTAAACCTCAACCTGAGCTTAATGATATTGTCAAAGAAACCTTCAAGGTTCTTGCACCAGAAATTACCGAAGAACCTTTTGCTTCTCTAGTGCATGACGTTGATGAAAATGCAGACAAGATCGCACGTGCTGCAGCTCAGATCAAAGAGCTTTATCCATTTGTCACAACTACGTATGCGTTTAATATGCTTGAGGGTTCAAGTAGTGCAGCTAACGTTATGCCTGGTAATGTTAGTGCAATTATCAATATCAGGCTGCTTCCAGGTGTAAGCGTTGAAGAAACCCTTGAACACATTAAACGGATTGCCACTCAAGTAGATCCTTCCATCGAGGTTGAGGCTTTGCACTCTACGCCTGCAGGAAGAATTGACTCCCCAACTGGTGCAGGATATCAGGAACTCAAGGCCATCATGGAACATTACTATCCTGGCGTTACCTTTGTTCCATCTTTTGTATGCGGCGGAACTGATTCTGTCCGATATGAGGGAATTTGCAACTCTATTCTGCGCATTTGTCCATTTAGGCCAACACCAGAAGATGAGGCAAATGGCGTCCATGGCATTGATGAGCGTATCGAAAAACGCGTTTATACTCAGGGTGTTCGTGTTCTTATTTCCTTTGTTAAACAAATGTGCCAATAATTTGCTATCGCGCAACTTACGTTAAAATAGACACATGTTATGTACTACAAAAGGGGAGTGAAACGTTGCAAACTAGGCAGCAGCTAGCTAATCAAGTAGCATCCCAAATTAAAGAAGCAGCAGACGCCGATGCAGCAAAAGCACAGGCAGAGGGAACTATTACTGATCCAGTTGGTAGTTCCAACAATCCTTCTAACGCTATTTTTACTGTTGCAAACGTCATTACCTTTTGCAGGTTAATCCTTACGCTTATCTTTCTTGTGCTCTTCTCAACAGGCGGAAATCGTTGGGTTGCGCTTGGCTGTTATGTAACCGCAGCCGTTACCGACTTTCTTGACGGTCAGGTTGCTCGTAGAACGCAAACTGTCAGTTGGCTTGGCAAAATCATGGATCCCATCATGGACCGAGTACTTCTTATCACAGGTGTTCTTGGCCTCTTGATTATTGGTGAGCTTCCTCTTTGGATTCCATTCTTTGTTATTGGACGAGATGTTTACCTTACTCTTGGCGCTCTTGCAGTTCGTAAATTCCGCAGGCGTCCTATTGATGTTGTCTTTGTTGGTAAAGCAGCAACTGCATTTTTAATGACTGGTTTTAGTTTGCTTCTTCTGGGTATTCCAGTTGTCTCCGGACTTGGCCTGGTAAACGTTAGCTGGCTTCCAGGTCTTAACTCTGAAAGCAGCGCTTTAGGTATCTTCTTTGTGTACATAGGAATTGTTTTCTCGGCAATTACCGCCATTGTTTATACTGGTGAAGCGGCTAAAATAGTTAAAGATAGTAAAAACACTCAAGCATAAGTTAGGTTGTTTATGACTTTCCTTCAGCACAACCATGTTTCTTTGCGCCAGCTCTCTGATAAGACGCTGGCTTTTCTTGTTAGCTTGCTGCTTGTTTTTGTTTTAGCTGCTCCTTTTGCTCCTGCAACTACGGTTTTGGCAGAAAATACCTCTTCTCACAAGTCTTCTGTAACGGATGAGCCAAAACTCACCGAGGCAACTACCGCCATTGTTACTGACGCTCAAGGAAACGTTCTCTGGAGCAAAGATCCAGATAAAGAGCTTCCTATGGCATCCATTACCAAGGTTATGACGGCAATTGTTGCGCTTGATTCAGGCGTTAATCTTGATGAACCCTGCAAGATTACCGTTACAGATCTTGAAGAAGGTTCACAGGTAGCGGGCTTGACCTCGGACGACACGCCTACACTCAGACAGCTCATTATGATGATGCTGGTGTATTCCGCAAACGATGCGGCTTATAACATTGCTATCAACGTATCCGGCTCTCAGCAGGCCTTTGTTGATCAAATGAACAAGAAGGCTGCTGAAATTGGCATGACTCACACGCAATTTCAGAACCCACATGGCCTTGATGCTGATGGTCACTATTCAACCGCGCGAGACCTTGCTCTGATGGGCCGCTATGCACGCGAGCACTATCCACTTATCGCAAGTGCTGTTCACACCAGGTCATACACTACAACGGTGGGAGGGGAGCAGCGTACGTTCCACTCAACCGATGACCTTATGGACACCTACCGAGGTCTTCTCGGCATTAAAACAGGCGCTGAAGACTCTGGTACTGCTTTCTTAGGCGCTTCAAAGCGCGGAAACATTACACTATATACCTGTGTACTTGGTTGCGAGACTACACAAGGTCGTTTTGACGATACTGCCATTCTGATGAACTGGGCTTATCGCAATTACAATCGTGTGTCCATTCAGCGAACTGACCAGATTGTGCAGATTCGTACGAGCGAGGACAACTTCTTGCTCTCTGCAGTGGTTAAACCATCAACTTCTACCACGTATATGGCATGGCCTGGCTCTAAAGACTTCACCTACCAGACCTTCATGCTTTCTCCCAACTATCCAGTAGCTAACAACCAGCTGATTTCTTTAACTGACTGGTCCCAAGATTCCGCGCAGGTAGGCACCACCATTACCCAGGCACATCTTACGCTGTGGACTATTCCGGCATACAACCTCTTTGACCTGTATTCGGTTGCTCCGTATCTCTTTGGGAGAAACTAATGTCTGAGCAGAAACGCTCTATCCTTCATACCGAGCTTGAGTATCTTGGCGCACAATTCTCAACCTCAACTGAAGGCTTCAACTTAGCCCAATCTTTCTATGGCGAGAAACCCCTTGAAGAAGCTCTGAAAGATTGCGCTCTTATTGACCTGAGCGGTATCGGCTACACACTTGTAAGTGGAGTTGCAGCTCAAAATTTTGTGGAAGCTGTCTTTGCAGGTAAGCAGCTTGAGGTGGGAGAGACTTCATTTGAGTGTGCACTTACGGGAGACGGATCTCTGTCTTCCATCGGTCTTCTCGCACGATCTGGTCAAAACGAGTACGTGGTACTTGATGCATCTGAGCGCTCTCTTGTTCTAAACGAGTGGCTTTCTATCATTGCGTCAGTCGAGCAAAACGGTGTAGCTCCTTATGCAGGAGTGTCTTTGGAAGATGCAACTCCGCTGCTTACTCCGCTTCTTCTTGCTGGTAAAAAGGCCAAGAAGGTCCTTATGGACTACCTGGGAGAACAGAGGCTTCCAGAAGACTCAAAACTTTGTAATCTTATGCTTGACCAAACAATCCCTGCTCTTGTGGCGAATGTTTCAACCAAGAAAATTCCCGCGTATCTGGTTATGGTTCCACCGGTACATACGGTAATTCTTTTTAGAAGCTTGCTTTCTTTTGAAACAGTCCATCCTCTTGGACATAAGCAACTCATTGAAGGCCTTAAAACATATCTTCCATGGTTTTCAGAACTTGCAAGTAACACTAAAGTAGTATTAGCTAAAGATAAACTTGAAGGTTGGGGTTTGCTAAGAGCCTCTGCTGATTTCATTGGTGCAAGGGGAGATCTTCTATGAAATACGCAATCAATGCAGTAGGTGTTCCAGCTCCTATGGGACCATACTCGCAGGGTACTACCGCGGGAAGATTGGTCTTTGTAACTGGGCAAATTGCGGTTTCTGCAGAAGACCCAAAGAAGCTTATTGACGGTGGAATTGAAGAGCAAACTACCCGTGTCATCCATCTTGCTCAGTCAATTCTGGCAGAGGCAGGCTGCACGCTTTCTGATGTAGCTCAGACAACTATCTACCTTGCTGATATCAACGATTTGCCTAAGGTAAATGAGATTTATAGGCAGTACTTTGTTCTTCCTGCACCTGGTCGAGCAGTTGTTGAAGTTTCTGCGTTGCCACTTGGTGCGCTCATCGAAATGGACTGCATTGCTTGTCGTTAAGCGTTATTATTATGCTGTAACCAAATTAAGGAGAAACCATGTCAACTGACGACATCAAACAGCAGTCACCAGACTCAACAGAGATTTTCCGCATGCCATCAGCTGACGCTACGGTTCCAGACCTTATGGCTCAACAAAAGCCAGCTCATCCTGTTCTTACTATTGTTAAGGGACCACAGACTGGTCAAACTTTTGAGCTCAATCTTCCTCAGATCTCTCTTGGTAGAGACCCAAAGAGCAGCGTTTTCTTGAATGACATGACAGTTTCTAGAAATCATGCCACCATTGATCTTTCAAATCTTGCGCTTGGTTACGCAACTATTGAGGACCTTGATTCTCTCAATGGTACCTGGGTTGATGGCGCCATTATCAACAAAGCTACCCTGCGTGATGGTTCAACCATTCAGATTGGCACCTTCCGCATGGTCTTTCACACCAGTAGAGTTTCAGCTTAAGGTTAAAGGATAGCTTTATGGCTGATTCAGGCTTTCTTACCATTGGTAAAGTAGTCAAGAAATTACAGACTCTCTATCCTGACTTGAGTGTTTCTAAAGTCAGATACCTGCAGGATGAGGGCTTACTTACACCTACCAGAACTGCTGGTGGTTATCGTCTGTATTCCCAAAAAGATGTTAAGCGACTTGAGACTATTCTGTATCTGCAGAAAAGCCGTTTTATGCCGCTCTCAGTTATTAAAGAAGAGCTTGATAGACAAGATAAAAACCTTGAAGCTGAACAACAGGTCCAGAGTCAGACTGACGAAGCTAGCGTATCTGATGCTCAGGCTGCATCTGAAGCTCAAAGTTCTTCTCGCCAGGCTCAACCACAGCTTGATGGAAAGCAAGTATCTCAGGCAATTCTTGGCGCAACGCACGCTGATGCCATTGTTGTACCTGTAGACGATCCTGAGGTTGTACAGAAATATCACGCTATTGATCGCATTCCAGAGATTGTGGGATGTTCTGTAGGCTTTGTACGCCAGCTCTCCGAGGCAGGCGTTATTACCTTAAAGCGCTCTCCTCATGGTAGAGATCTTGTAGATGGCAAAGACCTTACGCTCATCCGTCTTTGTAGCGAGCTTCGTCACTTTGGTTTTGAGCCCAAAAACCTGCGTCAATACGTTATGGCCGCAAACCGAGAGTCTAGTATGTTTGCTAAGTCACTTGTCGTATACGCCAAAAAAGGCGGGGGAGTTGAAGTTGACCATACTGACGAGACTCGCCAGAAGTTTATGGCCGCTCTGACCCGCATGTTAGGCCTTACCAATGCGGTCAGAAATGAACTTATCACCAAATTAGTTCGTGAATCTTTTAAGGATATGCATCTAGACGAGTAATCTAGGTATATATAACTATTCATTGATTATGATTTTGAATGTGAGGACATTGTGTCTACGTATGATTATGAGAGTCATATCATTAGCATTCCTGATTATCCAGAGCCAGGCGTTATCTTTAAAGATGTAACTCCACTTTTTAAAGATCCTGAGTGCTTCCACGCAGTTGTTGATGACATTGCAGAGCACTTTGCTGATGCAGGAATTACCAAGGTTATTGGTGCTGAGGCTCGTGGTTTTCTTGTTGGAACCCCTGTAGCCTACAAACTGGGCGCAGGCTTTGTTCCTGCTCGTAAGCCAGGCAAACTGCCTCGTGAGGTCTACGCACAGGCTTATGACCTGGAGTACGGTACCAGCGAGCTTCAAATTCACACCGATGCTCTTACCCCAGACGACGTTGTTCTTATTGCTGATGACCTGGTTGCTACTGGCGGCACCTGCGTTGCTTGTGCTCAACTTGCCGAGAAGGCCGGTGCAAAAGTAGCTGGCTTTGCATTTGCGCTTGAGCTTTGCTACCTGCACCCAAGGGAGATTATTGGCAAGTGCTTTGATCAAGAGGTCTACACCCTTATTAAGGTTCAATAAGCTAAATCACTTACATCAGACTTACTTTAACCTGATAATTTTGGCTGGCAAGACTACGTACTTGTCAGCCATTTGTCTTATTTAGATAAGCATTTTGTTAATTACAGTAAACTTGTTTGCAATACATAGAATTTCTCCATAATTGCAGGTCAAAGATAAATTTATGCAATGATATTTGCCTGCTCCATGCTATATAACTGCACAAATAGTCTTTGTAATTTGTATGAAATGTCATTTTCGGGGTAAACTATTCAAATACTCGATAGGGTAGCTTCCTGTTTACACGGGTTTCTCGCCAAGAAATCGGCGAGTTGACTTTGATTTTTTATCAAATGAGCTATCCTAGATGGCAAAGCAAAGCAACACGTTGCCCAATTGATTTCGTGCTTTGCGGAAGGAGCTTATATGTCACAGCGCCGATCTTTCACAAGACGAGACGCTCTCTTATTTGCAGGTCTTGGTGTAGCTGCTACGCTGCTTACCCCAGCCAAGCTATTCGCAGACCCACAAAGCGATCTTGAGGCCGCATCTGCCCAGCTAGACTCTCTTGGTGCAGCTCTTGCAGAGGCCATGGATAACCTTAACGAGAAAACCTATGCGCTTGACGCCACCAACAACAAAATTGGTGAGGTTCAGGAGCAGATTGCAGAGACTACAGACCAGCTCAATAAGCAGCGTCTTGTCCTTTCTGCAGCAATGAAGAGTGCTTATAAGGCAGGCCCACAAGAGACTTTGGACTTCCTCCTTGGAGCATCTAGCCCAGAGGACTTTGTTAGCCGCGTCTACTATATGGACCGCACCAGCAAGCAGGAGGCTGACTCCATCAATACCGTCAAGGCTCTTGGTGACCAGCTTCAGGCTCAGCAGCTTGAGCTCCAGGCAGAGCAGGAGAATCTCCAGGCTCAGGTCGCTGAGATGAAGACAACTGCAGATGGCCTTCAGAGCCAGGTTGCAGAGGCTAAGGCTTACTACGACTCCCTTGATGCAGAGGTAAAGGCGCAGCTTGCTGCTCAGGAGACTGCATCGGCTAACAACAACGTTGCTTATGCAATTGAGACTGTTACCCGTGAGGCTCCTTCTACCAGCTCTGAGTCTAACGACAGCTCTTCCAGTGATTCTAGCTCCAGCTCTTCAAGCTCTAGTTCAAGCAGTTCGAGCAGCTCTAGCAGTAGTTCTAACAGCAGCTCTAACTCTGGCGGCGGATCTTACTCCGGCGGTGGCGGTGGCTACCCAGCTGCAGGCGGCGGCGTTGCAACTGCATATGCATGCATTGGCTATCCATACGTTTGGGGCGGAGCTTCTCCTGCTTCTGGCTTTGACTGTGGTGGTCTGGTCTACTACTGCTTCCTCGGCTACCGTGCAGGTACCGCAGGAACCATTGGCCGTGCTATTCGCGCTGCTGGTAACTGGCATGATTCCATGGATGAGCTTAACTATGGCGACATCATCTTTACTCGTGCAGGATATGAGCACGTTGGAATCTACATTGGCGGTGGCCGCATGATTCACGCTGCTAACGAGTCCGTCGGTGTTATCGAGGGTCCTGTTTATGCTTGCTATGGTGGAGGACCATTCTCCGGCTAATCAATAGCCAGGGACACAGGTGCACTCCGCTACGTACAATTTTCTGTACAAACTTTTAACTACACGCACGTAAAGTCGTACAATATCCAAGTACGCTTTACGTGCTTTTTATTAACCATAAACTGCTAGGGGAGATTGTGGCGTTTCATCTCAAACATAAGACAAACGTTATTGAGCGTCACTTTTCTCGAAGGTTTCAGGTAGCTCTCATTGGAGAAGGCCTGCTTGTTGGCCTTATGGGTGGTGGCGTTGTCACGCTATATCGCCTTTGTCTTTCTTTTGCAGAAGCTCAAATGCGCTCTATTACTCAATCAATCGCAGGTAATTGGCCATATATGGCTCTTTGGTTTGGCATACTGCTCATCCTGATGGTGATCGTTTGTCTGCTTATGAAGTTTGAACCCTACACCGCTGGCTCTGGAATCCCTCAGACCAATGCTGAGGTTATGGGATCTGCCGATATGCCTTGGTATCGAGTTCTTCCCGTTAAGTTTATCCAGGGCGTTCTGGTTGCCTTTGGCGGCCTTTCTATGGGTCGAGAAGGACCGGCGGTACAGCTAGGCGCTGTTTCTGGCAAAGCAGTATCTAAGTTTCTTAAACGCAAAAGGGGAGAAGAACGTCTTTTAGTCACTTGTGGCGCAGCAGCAGGTATGTCTGCTGCTTTCCATGCACCCCTTACAGGCACACTTTTTGCTATCGAAGAAATTCAAAAAGAGTTTCATGCTCCACTGATTATCTCGGCAATGACCGCTTCAGTAGGCGCTGACTTCCTAGTTTCTAACGTCCTTGGTATGAAGCCGGTACTTCAGCTTCCATACGTGGCGCCATTACCTCATGTCGACTTTGCATTTGTTCTTATCGTCGGTTTTATCTGTGGTTTATTAGGAGCGCTCCACAATAAAGGAATGTTCTTTGCCCAGGGGCTGTACAAAAAGATAACTAAGTTTGCGCCTTTCTCGAGACTCATTATTCCATTCATGCTAGCTGGAATTATGGCTTTTATCTGGCCAGATCTTCTTTGTGGTGGCGACGCCATTATTGAGAAAATCAAAGAGCCAGCAACGCTTACCGAGCTCATGGTCATAGCACTTTTACTGGGCAAATACTTCTTTACCACAACGTGTTTTGCTGCAGGAACGCCTGGAGGAACTCTTTTTCCAATGGTTGTAATGGGAACACTTGTTGGAACACTGTTTGCCCTGGTAGCAACCCATATTTTTGGTATTCCAATGGCATATGCGCCAAACTTCATTGCCATGGGCGTCGCAGGTATTTTTGCTGGAGCAGTAAGAGCGCCTGTAACCGGAGTAGTTCTTATATTTGAGCTCACCGGGTCTCTCGAGGCTCTTATGGCCATGTCGGCAGTTGCAATCGTGTCCTACGTAACCGCTAATATCCTGCGTGTTGACCCATTCTACGAGCACTTACTTGCAGAATTCTTAGCTTCTCAGCAAGGGGAGTCTAAACGAACGCTCAATTCTGGCGAGAAAATCCTTCATGAGTTCACTGTTGGCCAAGGGAGTCCCGTTGAGGGCAAATTGCTCCAAGATATCCCGTGGCCTGACAAAGTGAGGGTTGTAACTATTGATCGTGCGGGCTTGGAGATTATTCCAACCGGTCAAACTGAACTGATGGCACTCGATAAGATTCTTGTTATTTATGATGAGATGTATGAAAGCGATGTCATGATTAAATTGAATGTCATGACTGACTCATCGGTATAGCGCTTATCACTGTCGCACACGTTACCGTAAAGGAGAGGGGCTCAAAATCCTTCTCCTTTTTCTTCAATTCATTAGTTTACATAATATCGATTATCAGACTTTTACTTACTATTATATAAATAGTATCGACTGCAATAGTATACAGAGCTTCAATCACATTATTATTACCCAGAAAATGAGCCTCTGAGAGCCTTTCTAAGCCACGATTTTAATTACTTATGAGTAATTACACCTACAGCTCTATAAACTATATTTAATGACATGATAAATTTGATGATTATTCAATTTGATAAGTTGGCGACAATACTGAATCTTTTATTTATAAAATAGCTTTCTTGGTACCTCTCTAAAACTAATTTTTAGGGCTGAACGTATTTTTATAGTTATACATATTGATAAATCATCTTGAAATAACTTAATCACAGAGCTTTATATATTCAATGTATTGATGGCTACAAAATTACACTGTCTTATGCTTCATCGTATGATTTTAACCTTTTACTCCCCTTTTATAAAAAATAAGCAATCTACCTGCATAAATACAATAAATATGCAGGTAGATTAGGTAAAAATCCTTCTATACAGTCAAACGATATATAATAATTGTACATCCGAAAATCACGGTCTTAAGGAAACATACTATGGAAAAACAAGCACTTCTCGCCCAATGGCTTCATGAACAAGAAATTGCTCATATCAAGGGATGGGATTTCTCCCATATTAGGAACAGATATAAAGAAGAGGATGATCTTCCATGGGACTTTGGAAGTATCATCAAATCCTATCTACACGATACTGATTATCTATTAGATATGGAAACGGGTGGTGGAGAATTTCTTTTGTCTTTTCTCACCAATCCTAAACAGACTGCAGCAATTGAAGGTTATGCTCCAAACATCAAACTGTGTGAAGAGAGACTCCTTCCTTTAGGGATAGACTTTAAGGCAGCTGACGGAGGAGATGAGCTTCCGTTTGAAGATGATTACTTTGATCTTGTTACCAACAGACACGGTAAATACAACATACAAGAACTAAAAAGAATTCTTAAAAGTGGGGGTATGTTTCTTACGCAACAGGTTGGCGCTGAGAATGACAGGGACCTGGTAGAGCTTCTACTAGGAGATATCGAGCTTCCCTTTCCTAAAGCTTATTTAAGTATTGCCAGACAAGAATTAATAAATAATGGATTTGACATTATTGAGGAAGCTGAAGCCTATAGGCCAATAGAATTTTATGATGTAGGTGCTCTTGTTTGGTTTGCAAGAATCATTGACTGGGAATTCCCATACTTTGAAGTCAAAAAATACCAAGAGAACCTCTTTAAAGCTCAGAAAATTATTGAGCAAGATGGCGTAATCAAGGGAAAAATTCATCGATACTACTTTGTGGCGAGGAAAAAGTAATATATCAAGACAAATTTAGGAGACTATCAAAGAAAGAAAACTATGAAAGCAAAAAAAGAACTGTCAGAAATGTCTCTGAACGAATTATGGGAACTTTTCCCAATATTTCTTGTCGAGCACAATGACAAATGGGATGCATTTTATAGTGAAATGGAAGCCAAGCTACAATATAATTTACCTAAACACTCTATAAAGAGGATTAGTCATATTGGTAGTACCGCAGTTCCTGGAATATGGGCAAAAGATATAGTCGACGTTCTTGTTGAAATTTCAACAGATTCTAATATCGAATGTATTGCGCAACTTATCGAACGCAGTGGACTTCTGCAAATGTCAACGGAAGATCGCAGAATATCTTTGAACTCTGGTTATACTAAAAATGGGTTTGCCGATAAGGTCTTTCACATTCATCTCCGATATGTCGGAGATAACGATGAACTGTATTTTCGAGATTACCTGAAAGACCATCCACAGATTGCAAAAGAATACGAAACGTTGAAATTGGGTTTATGGAAACAATTTGAACACAATAGAGATGCTTATACAGAAGCTAAAACAAAATTCATCAGAAAATGGACTGCTGTAGCAAAGAGTGATTACGCTGGGCGTTATTGACTAGAAGAACAAAATGCAGTCATAGATTTTCGGAGACAGCCATGAGAATTGAACATATCGCACTGTATGTAAACGATTTAGAGAGTGCTCGACGGTTTTTTGTAAGCACTTTGGAGCAACATCCAACGATGGCTATCATAATCCTCAAACGGATTTTCGCTCGTACTTCCTTTCCTTCGATAAAGGTGCACGACTTGAAATCATGAACAAACCTAAAATGTCAGATTTACCAAAAGAGATCAACCGCACGGGATACGCTCATATTGCATTTAGTATCGGAAGTAAAGAAAAGGTAGATACCCTCACTGCAGAGTTGAAAGCAGACGGCTATGAAGTCATCAGCGGACCAAGAACAACCGGAGATGGCTATTATGAAAGTTGCATTATTGCCCTTGAAGACAATCAAATTGAAATTACGGTTTAACTAAAAATTTAATTATCTCAAGGAGTTACATGAAGATCGCTCTTATAAAACCAACTGAAGAAAATAAAGCACAGCTCATAGAGATGCTTGATGAGTGGAAACATGATATCGAGACAAATCATACAAATCCATCTCCAAGACGCATTTTTAGATTCGATCACCATGACTTTACAAACTATCTAGAACAACTAGACGAAAAGGAACCAGTTCCAGCTTGTCGAGTGCCTACAACAACCCTCTTTTGCTATGACTACGATAAAGACATTTTTGTTGGTGCTGTAAATATTCGCCATTGCCTTGATGAGGGACTTCTACATAGTGGTGGACATATTGGTGATGGAATTCGACCAAGTGAGCGAAGAAAAGGATATGCAACAGCAATGATTGCGCTGGCGCTCAAAGAATGTAAGAAACTTGGTATTGAGCGTGTTCTCATGTGCTGCCGTAAAGATAATATCGGATCTGCAAAGTCAATTATCAATAACGGCGGAATACTCGAAAACGAAGTCCTTGATGAGGACGATGTGCTTACGCAAAGATATTGGATTGACCTTTAGTAGTTCTTCTCGCCAAAGAAATAACAAGGGGACCGTAATTATTTGCGGTCCCCTTTTGGTATCAAACTTTAAAGCTTCTTATCGAGAAACTCTTAGCCCTCGACAGGCTGTCCAAGATAGGATGCTACAGAAGTTGCGGCAATGGCACCGTCTGCAGCTGCAGTAATAATCTGACGCAGTGGCTTCTTATTGAGGTCTCCTGCAGTAAAGAGACCGGGTGTCTTAGTAGCCATACGCTCGTCAGCAAGAACATAGCCCTGCTCGTCAAGATCTACAAGGTCTGTCAGAAGCTCAGTTGAAGGAACACGACCAACTAAGACAAAGACACCAAAGCTGCCCTCATCAAATGTC
>USKU01000016.1 GCA_900555335.1 uncultured Atopobium sp.
AAATACCGACCTCCTAATCGTTAGATTTTGGTCTAACTTTTGGGGGTCGGTACATACATCTTAAAAAGGGGCGAGCCGCTGACACCCAGAGTCAGCGGCTCGTGTTCTACGCTCGCAAGAAAGGGAGAGGGTCTTTCTCCGAGCTACGGGAACCTGAATAAAGCAAGCAAATGAATTGCTTAAGTACATAGTAAGTTAACCGAGGGAAACTTACAAGAATCTTTTCAGTTTTTTTATCTAATTTCGTAAACTCTACAAAAAGTTAGACTAAGTTTACATGTCTATGGATTTTTATCTTACATCAAAAAAGTCCGAGATAAACGTGTATTCTCGCCCTTGTTTTTGAATGACCTTTTCAAACATACCTGCCTCTGATGCGCTTTTTAAATTGGCACAAAAAATCCCCCGCTCCGAATTGGTGCGGGGGATCAGGTCAGCGTACTCAGCTAGTAATAGCTTATGCCTTTGCAACCTCAGTAAGGTTGGTAAGAATCTTATCGTCCTTCTTATCCCACTTTGGAGCAGGACGGAAGAGCTGGAAGAGAATTGCTGCCAAGAAGGCAAAAGCAATAACAGTCCAGACACCGAAGGAACCAAGAACGAAGAACTCCCAGAACTGGTTGATGATAAGACCAACAATCCATGCAAAAGTGCACTGATAACCAATAGCAAACCAGAACCACTTAGAGTCATTCATCTGACGACGGATGGAACCAATTGCAGCAAAGCAAGGTGCGTCAAGCATATTGAATGCAACAAATGCGCACATTGCACCAACGTGAAGAATGCCACCAGCATCGGTGAACATACCAGCGAAGCCAGACCACATAGTAACGGACTTCTCGCTTGCATCACCAAGACCGTAAAGAACACCAAAGGTAGAAACAAGGTTCTCTTTTGCAATCAGAGCAGAGATGGAAGCTGCAGTTGCCTGCCAGTTTGCAAATCCAAGAGGAGCAAAGATAACGCCGATGAAACCACCAACAGCTGCAAGCAGAGAGAAGTCCATGACATTCTCAGGAGCACCCTCAATGCCTGGAAGGTAACCAAAGACGCCGTTTGCACCATCCCAGGTTGCCCAACCAAAGTTGGAAAGAACCCAGATACCAATAGCTGCTGCGAAGATGATGGTACCAGCCTTGAGGATGTATGCAGAGATACGCTCCCAAACATGCATTGCCCAAGACCTGATAGAAGGCATGTGGTAATCAGGAAGCTCCATAACAAATGGTGCAGGCTCGCCCTCAAATGCCTTAGTCTTCTTCAGCATGACTGCAGAAATAACAATCATTGCAACGCCAAGGAAGTAGAAGGCAGGAGCAACCCACCAAGCAGAAGAGCCACCAATAAGAACACCCATAACCAAAGCAATGATTGGCTGCTTTGCAGAGCAAGGAATCATGGTGGTGAGCATTGCAGTCATACGGCGGTCCTTCTCGTTCTCAATGGTACGAGTAGAAAGAACGCCAGGAACACCACAGCCAGAAGAAATCAGAAGTGGAATGAAGGACTTGCCGGACAGGCCAAAGCGACGGAACACGCGGTCCATAACAAAGGCAACACGGCTCATGTAACCGCAGTCCTCAAGGAAGCACAGCATGATAAACAGAACAAGCATCTGTGGGATAAAGCCAAGGACAGAGCCAACGCCGCCAATAATACCGTCAACTACAAGGCTAGTGACAAGGGGGCTTGCGCCAGCACTTGCAAGAGCACCGCGAGCAAGATCAGGAATACCTGGGACATACATGCCGTACTGGGAAGCATCTGGCTCAGTAGCAGCGCCTTCAACAGCAGTCTTAAAACCAGCGGCAGTTACGCCACCAAGAGTCTGGAGTTCCTGACCCTCAGCAAGAATTGGTTTGCCGTCAGCGTCAAGCTTAAGAGGATTGTCGTCAGTATCAACGAAGTTGCCATCCTCATCATGAACTGGTGCGCTCAGAGCAACAACGTTCTTCTTGGCAGTCTCTGCCTCGAAGCTGGTGATAGCGTCAGAATCCCACTGTTTAGCTTCGATTGCAGCACGAACCTCAGTGGTATCAATACCAGCCTCGTCAGCTGCGTTGAGATAAGCGTCGATCTGGTCACCATAGTGATGAGAGTCAAACTCATCTTTTGCCTCATTGTACTCGGAGTCGCCGATACCCATGAAGTGGAAACCCTTATCAAACAGGTTATCGTTAACCCAGTTAGTAGCTCCCGTACCAACGGTAGAAATGGAGATGAAGTACACAAGAGCCATGATGATAACGAAGATTGGAAGACCGAGGATACGGTTAGTAACAACGCGGTCAATCTTCTCGGAAGTGGTCAGCTGCTTTGGAGCCTTCTTGACGCAAGCCGCCATGACGCCAGCGATCCACTCATAACGGTCAGAAGTAATGATGGACTCAGCGTCGTCGTCACGAGACTGCTCAACTGCAGCAATGATCTTCTCAAGCTCAGCGGTCTTCTCGGCAGAAAGGTTAAGAGGAGCAATTGCATTTGCATCGCGCTCGAAGACCTTAATGGAATACCAACGAGAAAGAGTTGCAGGAGCAAGGCCCTCGATTGCAGTAGCAATCTTGCCAAGAGCCTCTTCAACCTCTGGGGTAAAGCACTTAACACCCTCTGCAGGAGTTCCCTCCTGGCCGGCCTTAATTGCCGTCTTTACCAGAGTGTCAATGTTCTTGTTACGAAGTGCAGAAACCTCAATAACCTCAACACCAAGCTGCTTGGAAAGCTCCTTGGTATCAATGACGTCACCGGACTCCTTGAGCAGGTCAACCATGTTAAGACCAAGGACAACTGGACGACCAGCCTCAAGAATCTGAGTAGTCAGATAGAGGTTGCGCTCCAGGTTGGTAACATCGAGAAGGTCAATAATGGCATCTGGGCGCTCATTAATGAGGTAGTCACGAGATACCTGCTCCTCAGGTGAATAAGGAGACAGAGAGTAAATACCAGGAAGGTCGACAAAGGTGACGTCCTTATCGGCACGCCAATTTGCCTGCTTCTTCTCAACAGTAACGCCTGGCCAGTTGCCGACGTAGCCGTTTGAGCCCGTAAGCTCATTGAATAGGGTGGTCTTACCGCAGTTTGGATTACCTGCAAGACCAATAATAGTCTTTTGTGCCATTAGGCTTCCTCTACCTTGTGAACGTCTACTACTTCAATGCTTGCAGCTTCATCCTTGCGGATAGAAAGCTCGTAGCCACGAACTGTGAGCTCAATTGGGTCTCCCAGTGGTGCTACTTTCTTGACGTAAACCTCAGTGCCCTTAGTAAGGCCCATGTCCATGATGCGACGTTTCACGGCGCCTACACCCTTTAGCGCAGCAACCGTGCAACTCTCCCCCACCTTAACTTCTTTCAGAGTTGCCATAACCTTCCTTTCATCGAAACACGTATTAAAAGCCGCGGGTTTTACCAGCAGCGCAATACAACAAAGTGTTTAGAGCGGAGAAACCATGATGTGCGACGACATCTGACGGTTCAGTCCAAGTCGTGCACCCTTAACGCTAACAATAACGTCGCCGTTGACTCGTGAAATAACCTTTACCTCGGCGCCCTCAACAAAACCAAGTGTTGAGAGGTGCTGGCGAAGATCAGAAGCACCCTTAACCGTTACGATCAGCGCAGTCTCTCCCTCACCAAGCATGGCAAGAGGAAGAACTGGACCAGAATTTGCAGGACCCTGTGAGGTCTTTTCTGTATCCATGCATCCCCCCAAAATAACGTAGGCAAACTAAGTTTGCTCATTCGAACTTTTACTTCATTAGTATCAACTAAAAGTTAAGGTAATTCAACTTCCATTTAATAATTAAACTAAAAAATAAGGCGAGAAACCCTGTCCACCAGTAGTTTCTCGCCTTTTAGATATTGCAACTTTATTTCAGTCCGCGTTAGTTTTACGTAAACATAAACAATCGTTTGCTCAACGTTACGGTAAGTGGCGCTCTATCAGCCCGTATTCTGCAGACCTGCAGCAACTCCAGACACCGTGCACAAGATCAGATACGTGATATTTGCACGCTCCTCTGGAGTAAGTACGTCATCCCTTGTACGAAGCTCAGACAGGGCATGCACCTGCGTAACCGAGAGAATATTAACAAATGGCAGACGCAGGCGGATAACAGGACCAAGCACACGACGGTTCTCCAACGGCCACTTGTTACCGGTGATAGCAAGGACCCACTTGCGCGTTAGCGACATCTCGGAGAGAACCATCTCCGAAAGTTCAGAACGATCGCCTAAGGCCAGGTAAAGCCTTGCAATACGAGCGTCAATCTTGGAGATAGACATCTCAATGTTGTCAATAAACGTGGTGAACAGTGGCCATTCTTTGTATGCTTCACGGAGGCGTTCGATATCCCCTACTGCCTCGCAGGCACTGCCCAGTCCGTACCAAGCAGCCAGGTTGATACGAGCCTGTGACCAGGAGAAAATCCATGGAATAGCACGCAAGTCATCAAGAGACTTGGCGCCCAGACCACGTTTTGCAGGTCTTGAACCAATGGGGAGAAGACCAATCTCTGTCAGAGGGGTAACAACCGAGAACCACTCAGCAAAGCCATCGGAGTGAATGAGCTCCAAGAAACGCTGCTTGGACGCGTTATCAAGCTCAGAAGCGAGCGAAGCAAACTTCACGTCTGTCTGGGTATTCTTCTGTTCAATAGAAGGTGCCATCTGAAGCAGTGTTGCTCCAGCAACGGACTCTACGTGACGGCGAGCAAGCGTTGGGTCACCATAGCGAGCAAAAATAACTTCTCCCTGCTCAGTAAGTTTAAAGCGACCGTTGACTGAGCCTTTGGGCTGAGAAAGAACAGCACGGTTTGCAGGACCACCGCCACGACCAACTGCACCGCCACGTCCGTGCATCAAGATGAGGTCAATGGAGTTCTTCTCTGCCCACTCTGCCAAAGCAGCCTGAGTCTTATGAAGTACCAGTGTTGCCGTAGTTGGTCCCTCATCCTTCGAGGAATCGGAATAGCCCAGCATGACCTCAAGCTTGCGGTCTGTCTGAGCAAGACGCGCCTGCACCTCAGGAAGCTGAATTACCTGGTCAAGTGTGGCAACAGCATTCTCAAGGTCTTCAATTTGCTCAAAGAGTGGAATAACGTCTAGTACAGGAACGTCTTCTTCATTTGCAAACGCAAGACGTGCAAGCTTATAGACATTCTCAACATCCTGAGCAGACTGCGTAAACGAAATAATATAGCGACGAGCAGCATTAATGCCGTTCTTCTTTTGAATTGATCCAATGGAGCGGAAGGTATCTAGCACCTCCTGCGTCATAGCATCAAGTTTGGCGGGTTTCTCGGCAGTTGATGGGTGTGTCTCAATATCTGCAAGCGCACGCTTGTGCACCAAAGAGTGCTGACGGAACTCCATCTCCACCAAGTGGAAGCCAAAAGTTTGAGCCTGCCAGATAAGCTTCTGAACAGGACCGTAGGCAATACGGAAAGCCCCTGCTTGAGCCAGTGAATCCTGAATAACGCGCAGATCAGCAATAAACTCTTCAGCGTTTTGATACATCAGGTCAGCATTGCGCTCAATGGTGGCGCTGAGTCGGCCAGAAATGACGCGCATTGCCGCACGGTGCAACTCAGACCCAGCCTTATCAATAGCCCCAGAGGTCAGGGCCTGGCTCATTTCTACCTGCTGTGCCCAAAGATTAGCAAGCGCAGGCGAAGCTGGAGTAGAAATACCATCAAGCGTCAGACCTCGACTGACTTCCTTGGTAGCCTGAGCCAGTGCCTGCAGTACGTGTACACGGTACTTCTCGGCAACTTGGCGAGAAACCAGGGCGGTAACATTAGGGTTACCGTCGCGGTCGGAGCCAATCCAGCTACCTGGACGGAAAAATGGTGGGCAGACAGGCGACACACAACCAGCGTTTTCTCCCAGCACCCAGTTATCAAAGCGGCGATATACCGAAGGAACCATCTCAAAAAGAGTGGTGTCAAAAATGTTGAGGACAGTATCTGCCTCCTCCAAAGGAGTTGGCTTTTTATGACCGATAGGAGACGTACGGAATAGGCCGTCAATCTCTTGCAACATGCAACGCTCGTTTTCTATGCGAGCAGGACCGCCGAGCCTCTGGCGCTCATCAAGAAGCTCTGAAATAGCGCGGATTCGGCGCTCAACATTTTTACGGCGAGCCTCAGTTGGATGTGCAGTAAAAACAGGATGGAACTCAAGGCGATTAAGACGTGCTTTTGCCTCTTCTTCACCACACTCGTCAATAAGCTGCCTATAGGCAACGGTTATCTCGTTGATAGGGTCTTCTGCAGAGGATGGATCTACAGAGGCCTCACGAGAACGCAGGCTGGTAACGCGATAATTCTCTTCACAAAGATTTGCTAAATGGAAGAAAGTGACAAACGCACGCATAAGAAGTACGGAGTCTTCAATGCTTAGGTTGTCAATGGTAGAGGCAAAGCGAAGAAATGCGTTAAGCGATTCCTTCTCTGAATCTACCTTGAGCACCGCATTAATTGCCTCAAGCAGCAAAGGTGCGCGAGTTGTAGACAAGTCATCTGGTCCAGCTTTAATTGCCTCAACCAACAACGTGTCAAAGCTAGTAAGAAGATCTGGATTGTACTCAGCAAGCACCTTTCTTACCAAACGCAAAAAGAAGGTAAGGTTATCACGCAGAGGAGCTGGTGCTTTAAGCGCTTGAATAAGGGTACGAGCAGCAGCAATCTCATTCCCGCGTCGTTCAAGAAGCGACTGAGCTACTTCAGAAGTTGTTGCACCATCGATGGGTTTCTCGTCAAAAGAAGCATTGCTGGACTCTAGATTTGAATCTTGAGGATTGCCTGCCATGCTCATCCTTTCCCACATGACTCAGAATACGTACTATCTACCATACCCTTTTGTAACAATCTTCGCACGATTGTTTGTCAATCTGTTACCTAATGTACATCGTGGACTACAATCGATATAACAAATAAAAATTGATATATCAAAGTTTCTGGCCACGCTAAAGAAGATTTTAGGTTTTACATGCTCAATCCATTCAAGAAAAGTCGTACTGCGTACAACAATTCTTCCGTACATAAGCAGGTAGAGCGTCTTCGCACACCTCGCTATGAGCTTGATGACTCGCGCACAAACGGGGGTCAACCTGGCATTGTGGTTACATGGTGGACCAGGCTTCTCTCTGCCGTAGTCTCTGGCGATATTGCTAATCAAGACGAGCAATACTTGGCACATCAAACGTCCCAGGATTATCTCTTCAATGCACTTGGACAAGGTGCCTGGGGTGCACTTTTCCCGCTTTTAACTGTTGTTTGCTCTCAGCTTGTTGGCATTGAACAAGCAGGACTTTTCTCCATGGCATTTGTTGTGGCAACACTTTTGTTATTTATTGCCCAATACGGTGTTCGCACGTATCAAGTTTCCGACATAGTTGAACAACGTAGTTTTTCTGATTACCAGATTCAACGCGCAGCTACTGTTGTTGTCATGGTGCTAGCAGGTCTTATTTGGTGCTTCTTTAAAGGGTATACCGAGCCCATGTTTTCTATCTGCACGGGAGCTTTGCTTTTTAGGGCAGTTGACGGTATGGCTGATGTCTACGAAGGTCGTCTTCAGCAAAAAGACAAGCTCTACCTCGCAGGACTCAGTCAGGCTCTTAGGTGTTGTGCCAGTTTTATTCTCTTTACTGTTGTGTTGTTTGTTACCAGAAATCTTGTATGGGCAAGCTGGAGCATGGGTATTTGTGCCCTTATTACCCTGGTATTTGTTTCTGCTCCCCTGGCCATTCTTGAGACCGATAAAAGCGTGCGCATCAAACTTACAAACATCAAAGATATCTTTGTACAGTGCTGGCCTCTCTTTTTAGCACTTTTCCTCTACAACCTTATTGACTCGCTGCCAAAGTTTGCCATGGAAGGCACGCTTTCTTACAGCAATCAGTTGTACTTCAACGCACTTTATTTCCCAGCTCACACTATTTTGATGATCTCTACACTCATCTACAGGCCACAGCTCTTCAAACTTGCTAGTTTGCTAGAAACCTCAATTCATAATCCCGCTAATAAGAAACGCTTTGGCGTAATGGTACTTGCAATGTTTGGAGCCATTGCCGTAGTCACCATTGGTACCGCTGCATTTGTCGAGATCATTGGCATTCCTCTTAACGGCTTCTTGTATGGCGTTGACTTTGAACAATATCGTGGACTTGCACGCATTATGGTGGCCACGGGTGGACTTTGTGCTGCAATTGACTTTTTGTACCAGCTCATCACCATCATGCGAGTTCAAAAAGCCGTTACGCGCGCTTACCTCATTTCATTTGCTGTATCCATCCCCATTATCTGGATGATGGTCAGCTTTACTGGTCTTAATGGCGCAGTTATTGGCAGCTTCTCATCCATCCTTATCCTCTTCTTACTGCTCATCAGCGAATACGCCGTAGCACGCCTAAAGAGCTAACCAACGTGGTCAAGACTGAAGAGCCATAAACTACCCCGTTTTCTAACGCAAAATCCCTCTGCTCCATACATTGGAACAGAGGGATTTTTGTTCATAAGGCGAGAAAACCTACTGCTTGACGGATTTCTCGGCAACGATCTTAGAAGGAGCAAGCACCGCCGATGGTGCAAGCAGCTGCAGCGGAACCATCGTCTGAATCATCGTTTGAACCAGAAACGTGGAAGACCTCAGAAAGGTAATTGATGATGTCGCCGGACTCATACATTGCCTTGCCGTCGATGAACAGACATGGGACCTGACGCTTTCCGCCAACCTCAATAAGGCGCTCGCGAGCTGCGTCATCAGCAACGATATCGTGCATAGGAAGCTCAATGTTGTTCTGCTCCATAAAGGACATGACCTTGTGGCAGTATGGGCAGGTTGGCTTATAGAAAAGCTCAAGATTCTGAGTAGCCATAAAAACTCCTTTTGTTAGTAATTACTACTACTTTGTCTATACCCACCATAGCGTAGTTGTTTCACATGGATTTAGATAGGCATAAAAATAGCCGCACAAGGCGGCTATTTAGTAGTTGATGGTGCCAGCAACCAGGATCGAACTGATGACCCCCGCTTTACGAGAGCGGTGCTCTACCAACTGAGCTATGCTGGCGTGCAAAAGCGCGCTAACAACTATACGGGGAAGCCCTGTATTATTCAAGCAGAAATACTAAAGAAGCCCGAGAACACCACGAACAAGGCGCTCAAGATCATTTGCATACTTCTCAGATGCCTCTTGAACGCTCTTATGCGTAGTTCCGTGAGCTCCAGCTGGGTTTGCTGCAAGCGTCAGAGCCAACACATTCATTTCAAGAGCGCGAGCCATAATGACTTCAAGAGCTGTGGAAACGCCAACGTATGAGACGCCAAAGCTACGAAGCATAGCAACCTCTGCAGGAGTCTCAAAGTTTGGTCCCAAAAGACCAGCAAAAACACCCTCATTGAGCTCAATTTTAAGGTCATCCGCTACGCCACGTGCAAGCGTTCTTAGATAAGGCGAGAAGGCATCATTCATATCTACAAATGGGGTCTCGACATCGCGAAGGCCTGCCCACTCTGCAAGCGGATTGGTTCCCGTGAGGTTAATCTGATCAGTAATAACGCCAAGACCAGTCTTTGCGTTTCCAGAAACAGCACCTGTTGCACCTGCAAAAATAATATCTTTGCAGCCCAGGTGATGAGCATGTTGAACAAGAGAGGTTACCTCAGCTGCAGAATAACCCTGATAGAGGTGCACACGACCAGGATAAACAACTACAGGCACGCCGTCGATAGTACCAATAGTTGCCTCAAAGCTGTGACCAGCCATAGGAGAAGCGTCAACAGGGAAACCTGGAATGTCACGATAATCAATACGACGGACTGGCTTTACCAAATCAGCAAGATGACCAAGTCCGGTTCCCAAAATAAGAGCAACAGGATGCTCAACAGATGGGCTTACATTCTCAATGGTTTTCTCGGTAACCACGCAAATCCCCTCCTCTAAGAGGTGACGAGTAAGTGTTCCCTCGCCAGAAACAAGCTTTCCTGAGTACGTACCATCATAAATCTCATGCACGCCACAAGACGGGCTTTTTGCCTTCAAAACGGCGAGCGTTATGTCAGAAGACGTAACAGCACTAAGAGCAATCTTAGATCCTCGTTCAAAATCATCTGTTACATCTGAGCCATCCTTGAGCCAAACACGTCCTTCTCGCTGTTCCGCGGGCGGACGAGGCACAGGAAGACCTGAGGAAGTCTCGGGGCAAATCTTTGTGACGTTTACTTTTTCTGCCAGCTTTTGTACTGCAGAAACAGGCTTGGCCCCTCCGTCATATCTGACGGGGAGGCCAAGTAAACAAGCGCTAATAGCAACTCTCATTGCTTTTCAAATCCTAGAGAGCAAGAGAGTAAACAGCAATAGATGCCTTACCAAGAATCTCGTTGATCTTCTGTGACCACTCCTGAGAAGCCTTGCTTGCAACAGCAGAGTACTTGCTCATTGCAACCTGATAAGCGGTCTGAGCGGCTGCATAAGAAGCGGAATCTTTGGAGATTGAATAAGCAGAGAGCTGCTTGTAGTAATCGCCATCCTGGGAAGCCCAAGTGTTATTGTTTGCGTCCCACTCATCACCAGCAAGACCAATAATGTACTGAGCATACTCCTGACTTGTAGTCTCAGAGTTACCATCTTCTGGTGCCGTTGGTGCCTGTGGAGCGTCTGGAAGCTTAGTAGTCAGAACTTTATCACGATACTTCTTCATGATGACAGCATCATTGATGAGCTTCTTAGCAACATCTTCAGAGAGCTTGTATGCAGAAGCAACCTGGCTGACATCAGTAGTCTTGAAGTTGGTCTGCATGTAATTATTAATGTCGTCATCAGAGACAGTAATACCCGTGCTCTGAGCCTCAGCAACAACAAGAGTATTACGAACGTAACCAATAATCTTATCCGCTGGTGGGACAGCATAGGTGCCGTCAGACTGCTTTGCTGCGTCAAGACCAGAAGTATTCTCAATGACCTCACGAGCAGTTACTTCTTTGGTCTGACCGTTATAGGTATAAGAAGCAATAGGAGTGTTGAGCTCGCCCTCAGAAAGTGTGGTGCGACCGTTCAAAGAACCAGTAGCTCCGCCGCCGCCAAGAAGGAAGCGACCGATGACAATACCAAGAACAAACAGTACAACTGCTCCAACTCCGATAAAAATCTTTGAGTTCTTTCTTACATCAATAGATGGCATATCCTTGCCTTTCATCGCTTAATGCAACTATGCGTACACTAATACAAACCTGTAGTTTACTCTTATTAGCATGCATAAAACATACAACCAGTAAACTCCCCCATTTGCACACAGTCGTTTACATGCAAAACAAACTACTTGGTAGCTGCAACAATCTCTTCCGAATACTGTTTGATGTATCCAGTGGCATTTTCTGCATCAAACTTCATGCGCTGAGACAATGCCTTCTTCACATCCTTAGAAATAGTTCCGTGTGCTAAGGCGAGAAGACCCTGGAGCATATCATGGTACTCAGCATCTCCGTGATAGCACTGGACCGCCTCATCCAGAAGTGGCCATGCCTCATCAGAATGTTTTGCAGAAGTTGCGCCGTACTGGCAAAGGAACAAAAATGCTGCGAGACGCACTGTTGCCGAGTCGTCATCAAACAAAGAAGCTTCAGCAGCGTCAAATGCCTTAAAGACCTGGTCACCAAAGTGAGCGCTCAGATTGGCAAGTGCATCAAGTACTTCCCAACGGGTTTGTGCCTCTGGCCTATATAGTGCATCAATAAGAGAATCAATGTGCTCTTCAAAAGCAAGAGGAGCAATATGGGCCAGCTCCGCAAGCTCATGAGATGCGTCTTGACGAGCGCGCCTACTAGCATCAGACAAAGCAATGACCAGTGCATTCACTTTTTTCATCTGTGCCATAGTTGGCTTTTTTGTAGCCTTCTTAGCAGGTTGCTTTTCTTCTTTTGGCGCCTTTGTAGAGCCCGCTTTTGCGGTTGCCTTAGTTGAAGCCTTTTTTGGCTTCTGAGCAGTTTCTTTCTTTTCTGCCATGAAACCTAAATCCTCTCTAAAACACCCTTTATTCTCTAAATCCGTCTACGACAACGGTGCCGCTTTTTTGATCCTCATGAATTTTAATAAATCCAAGGCTCGATGCTTCACGTAAAAGAGAAGTAAACGAACGATATCCATAAGTTGCCTCAGCAAACTGTGGACGCTTCCTTCGCATAGTCTCCTTTAAACGAGACGCATAAATAAATGTTTCGCTTTCGCGCTCCAAAGACTCGATGGTCTCAAATAAGAGCTGATAGCAGTCGTGTTTCTCGACAGGTACCTTCTCTTTAAAGTCTGGAATTCTGCCAGAACTCAAAATATCCTCGTAGAAGATAAACTCGTCACAAACTTCAGCAAGAAGCGAGCTGGTAGACTCCTTCATACCAACGCCAATGACTGTTTTACCAGCCTCTTTAAGCTTTGCCACAAGTGGCGAGAAGTCCGAGTCACCAGAAAGCACAGCAAAGGTGTCAATGTGGTCTTTAGTAAGACACATCTCAACAGCGTCCACCGCAAGTCTAATATCGGCAGAGTTCTTGCCGGTATAAGCCCTATCTGGAATCTCAATGAGCTCAATGCCAAGCTCATGCAGGGGTGTAATAGCATTTGGAAAGCGTTGCCAATCGCAATATGCACGCTTGGCAGTAATGCGTCCCTTATCAACCAGCCTCTCCATAATGAGCTTCATCTCTGGAAGATGGCCTGGCTCTTGATGACCGTTTCTCTTTCTTTTACCTGTTCCTAGTG
This sequence comes from uncultured Atopobium sp., assembly GCA_900555335.1. Lineage (GTDB taxonomy): Bacteria > Actinomycetota > Coriobacteriia > Coriobacteriales > Atopobiaceae > Lancefieldella. Next base: position 12,757 of record USKU01000016.1, read on the forward strand.
CCAAATTTTCATAATCGATGAAAACCGCAATAGAGCTCTGAGGAGTAGAAATATCACTCATAATCGGGGTTCCTTTGCGGCTAGCACTTAGTGGCAGCAGTGGCCGTCATGACCGTGCTCGTGACCTTCATGCTCATGATGATGTCCGTGACCATGGCACTCGCACTCGTGCTCACCATCTTCGTGGTCGTGACCACAGCAGCACTCATGCTCACCCTCATCTTCCTGGCTCTCAAGGAGCGACCAGTCAAGACCAGCTGCAGTGCTCGTAGCCTCATCAGCATAAAGGAGCGAAATTGCCTGAGTACCCTTACGAGCGCCACCAATCTGGCAAAGCATGTCATACAGGGTAAAGGCAGTCTCTGCACCAGGGAGGGTAATCTCAAGGTCCTCAGACTGAGCAAGAGCAAGCGCAATATCCTTGCGGAAGTGCTCAGCCAAAAATCCTGGTTGGAAGTCTCCCTCAAGCGACTTAGGAGCAAGCTCTTTAAGTGCGCGAGAAGAACCCATGCCACTAGCAACAACCTCAAGCATCTGCTCAACGTCAAGTCCACCCTGCTCTGCCAAGGCCATTGCGTCTGCATAGCCAATCATGCAGGAAGCAAGAGAAACCTGGTTACAAAGCTTTGCGGTCTGACCCTTACCGGCACCACCCATGCAGAAAATCTTTGCCGAGAAGGTCTCGAGAAGAGCGCGTACTGGCTCAACATCATTCTCAGTTGCGCCGACAATCAGCGTAAGAGTGCCGTCCTGAGCACCCTTCTGGCCGCCCGTAACAGGACAGTCAAAGGCATGCTTTCCCTCAATTTCAGCAGCATCGTGAATATCACGAGCAAGCTGAGATGAAGAAGTGGTCAGATCAATAAGGTACGCACCCTTCTTAGCAACGCGGATAAGGCCATCTGTTGCCAAGTAAACGTCTTCAACATCAGTTGGATAACCAACCATGGTAAAGACAACATCAGCGTCTTTTGCAGCATCTTTCACACTCTCTGCAGCGTGAGCGCCCAACGAGACAAGCTTTTGTGCTTTCTCTGGTGTTCTGTTGTAAACAGTAACGTCATAACCAGCAGAAATAAGGTGCTCTGCAATAGGAGCGCCCATAATGCCTGTTCCAATAAAAGCAACCTTTGCATTCTTGCTCAGTGCCATGTATGAGTCCTTTCAGACTGAAATAAATATACAAACTGGGGCCGCTCCAAAGAGCGACCCCATACCTTGTACCCGTTAATTAGATTTACGAACCCTGTTAGCAATTCGGTCAGAAAGCGAAAGCTTCTCGCGGCGGTCAGTTCCCCAGAAGACAATAGCCACCATGCCTGGTCCAACGTGAGCACCAATGACTGGTCCTACCTGGCTATGAATAATGGTAAGTCCCTCGCAGCCCTTCTCTTTACGAATCTGAGCCTCTAGCCAATTAGCGTCCTTCTGTGCGTCTGCAGAAATAATGCCAACAGGAAGCGAAGTGTCATGAGAATAGCTATCTCTAAAGTCCTGGATAAGAGACTTGAGCGCCTTCTTGCGACCTCTGCACACTGTCTTGACGGTAAGGGCTCCTGTTGAGTCATAGGTAAGCTCTGGCTTTACATCAAGTTTGCCGCCAATATTTGCTGCAGCAGCAGGAATACGACCACCTGCAGCAAGTGCATCCAAGGTCTCAAGTGTTAAGTAGCCATGAATATAGTTACGCGCATCTGCTGCCCACTCGGCAATCTCTTTTGCCGAGAGACCCTTATTGGCCTGATGTACTGCTTCAAGACCCAAAAGCTGAGCTGCGGACGAAGGTGCACCATTGTCGACTACGTAAATCTCAAAGTCTGGGTATTTCTCTCTTACCATATCTGCTGCTTGCTCAGCTGCATAGTAGGATGAAGAAAGCGCAGAGGTAAAGCAAAGATATACCGTTGGAGTGCCCTGCTTTGCAGCACGCTCAAAGACCTCGAGGTAATGACCAGGAGTAATTGCAGAGGTGGTGTAGCGCAGCTTTTTATCTTTGCGCATGCCCTCAAAGAACTCATGTGCACTGATGCTCTTCCAGCCGTCATCATAGTGCTCTCCATCTGGTCCCACATAAGGGAACTGGATGATATCAACACCTAGCTGTTCAGCAATTCCTGGAGCAAAGTCTGCGCAGGAGTCCATGATGATTCGAACGTTACTGGGCTTATGATATGCAGCTGAAAGCTCAGTAGGTTCAAGATCTTCAAAGGCAACCTCGCTGATTTCTTCTTCGGCTTTATCTTTTTTATTGAACATCCTGTTCCTCAATCTTAGGTTTGATAATTCCATAACCACCATTTTTACGATGGTAGATGACATTAGTCAAACCAGTAGAAGAATTAACAAAGACATAAAAATCATGGCCGAGAAGGTCAGTTTGGACAAGCGCCTCCTCTTCCGTCATGGGCTCAAGATCAATGTACTTCTCGCGAACAAGCTGGTCATCAAGATCTTCAGCTGGAATCTCAATGAGATTGGCAAGATCTTCTTGTGTAAGAGCAACTCCGCGCTCAGACTTTACATGATGACGGCGCTCAACAACTTTTGTCTTGTACTTACGCAGCTGTCTGGAAACTTTTTCTGCTGCTTCATCAATAGCCACATACATATCGTCAGAGCTAGCAGTGACACGAACAACATTGTTACGAACAAATACCGTAACCTCAGCTGTCTTTCTATCTGGATTTGAAGGGTTTTTGTCTACTCTAAGAACTACATCGCAAGACATAGGAGTGATGTCAAATACTTTAAGAGCATCACCGATTTTCTGATCTACGTGTGTGTGCAAAGCCTCAGAAATGCTTACCTTGCGTCCCGAAATCTTGATGTCCACCATAGGAGCCTCCTATCGGATACACGAGACATCTTCTAACTGATGTCTGTATAACAACAATACCCATTTGTCGGCCAATCATTCCATAAAAAGTTGAATTGAGCGGTAAACGGTTAGAGACTATTTCTCTTTATGTGCGATTAATTTTGCTCAGAGGAAGATGTAGCTGAATCAGCGCTGGTAGGTTGCGTAGAAACTTCCACAAGACCAGAAATCTTATTGGTAGTTGAGAGGTGTGGTAAGGTGCCAATCCACTTGTTTCTAATAACTCCCTCGACACCGTTAGATTGAATAGCTGAAAGAGCTTGCTGAATTTGTGTAGCGAGAGCTTTGTTACTTGTTGCTACAGAAATACCAATCGTGGATGGAACGTCAACTACACCAACCATAGAAATATCTTTGTTTGCTGCTAAATAAGCACCAGCATATGCATCACAGGCCACATAATCGATGGAACCATTTTCAAGTGCTTCAAAAGCATCATTTAGGTTAGAAAAACCCTGAACAGACATGCCTGTGAGTACCTGACCCATTGCGCGCTCAGACAAAGAACCCGTTTGAACGCCAACTGATTTTCCACTCAAACTATCAGCAGTAATGTTTGTCTCTGAACCCTTATGGAAAAGAGCTGTTGCATACTCAGCATAACCAGAAATGAGCGTACTTGTTGAGTCTTCACCACTTCTGACATCCATGACAATGTCGCAACCTGCTTGTAGGCCATCTACTGGTCCGTTAACTGATACAAACTTAACGTCTACGCCTAGCTGATCTGCAATTGCAGAAGCTATTTCAACGTCAATTCCCTGCAATGTTCCAGCTTCTGAGGCCACAACCATTGGAGCTGTTACTGACTGAGTACGTAGACCAACGGTCAAAGTGCCAGCTGTGTGCAGTGAGGAATCAGGAATCTTCTGCTGACGGGCTTCTCGCTTCTCTTGGATTGCCTCTTGCACTGACTTGACGTGGAACCATTTATCCAGATCAATGTTGATAGGACCAATGGAGCATCCTGTTAAAACAACAGCAAGTGCTATAAGAAGTAACACCTTAAGAGAACTTTTACCGCGCGTCATCAGAACTCCTTCTTCTATTCAGGCGTCTTTTCAGCTGACCTGGTATTTGACCCCACACTCGCATACTGGAACGTTTGCTTTGCTACCGCAGCAGCTCCACTAGTAGTTCTCTCGCCTGCGAGACCCTTTGTCTCTTTGATATAACAGGCGGTATGGCTTACTTCTAGGACGAGCCATGATCGTTTACGTGCGCACACGCAAACTTACGTGGATCCCTTTGACCTCGTCTGTCATGGACTAAAAGCTCACAGAGAACTTCGCAACCACAGACCTGAAAAGACTTATCAAGTATAGCCGTTTGCAACCATAGGTAACTCACCATACGCGAGCTAATGCGCCTACGGTTACAGAATGCACGCCTGCGGCACAAAGTACCCTTGTAGCTTCTCTGATTGATGCTCCGGTAGTTACCACATCATCTAAAAGTAAAATATTTGATTGGTTAACTGGTACGGTACAAGCAATACTTCCTTTCAAATTTATCTGTCTTTGAGCGGATGAAAGCGTTCTTTGGTCCTTTGCATGAGGACGTATAAGCACGTCATACAAAGGCAAGCCTGTAAGCTGGCAAAACGATTGGGCTACAAGTTCCATATGATCAAAGCCTCTGCGCGCGTACGCTTCTGCAGTTGCTGGAATAAAGGAAACGCCATCAATTTTTGAACTATCAAAGCGAGAGGTACCGTCACGAGCATTCCATGCTGAGGCTTCTTCAAGCGCACACAATAGAGCTGCAGCAATTACCGGTGCCAGTCGAAACTCGTGTCCATCCTTAAGCGTCAAAATCAACCGTGCAGGAGGACCCTTAAATCCCATGGCACAAATGACCGCTCTACTCTCCCACTGAACAGGTCGTTTCTTTTTATCTGCACACTCTGAACAAACAAGCTTCCCGTATGGAGCGCCGCAATTAGGACATGCCCACTGCTGAGAAATCCATGGCAGCTTTGCCCGACACTCATCGCAGAGGAGCTGGCCGGGTTTCTCGCACACAATGCAGCGCGTAGGAGCAAGCAGCTCAAGTGTTGAGTTTGCCGTTGCAGTAAGGATAGATGTAGGTTGCATTTTTACCCCCAAAATCTGGGGGCTGACAGTGAATACAGTCTAGATCAAAGGTCGCAAAATGGAAGGCATTTTAGGTAAACGGGAAAAGATGGCTTATCTAAAGCTCCTACCAGTGAGATTGTATTTTGTGAGGATTCGGCTAACGGATGTTTGCCACGGAAGCCATAACAAAATCAAAAAAACAAGCGTTGCTACGCCGTGCGTTAGATCAAGCGGAATTGAAGCCGCAAACGCGAGAAGAGCGGATTCAAGCGTTAAAGGATGTACAAATCCAATAACAAAGTATACGTTCATTACAAGGCCAAAGAATGGCCCGGATATAAATGCCCAGATCATAAGCAAGAAAGGTGGAAGCTTGCGGGGTTTCTCGCTTTGTTGGACGGATGGACGCTTAGAAGATGCAGGGCAAGCTGAGGTGAAAGTTGCAAGAAGGCCTCCCAGATAGCCAACAAGCCCCCACGCATACATCTGCCATGGTGTCCACGAGCCCTGGCCAAAGAAAACGTTTGAAAGAAGAGCAGATAAGGCACCTACCAAAAAGCCCGCATGCCTGCCAAGAAACGCGCCCGCGAAGATAGCAACTGCGGAAACAGGCTTTACATATGCGAGTGGCGCAAAGGCAATTCTTCCCGCAGCCCCCAATGCGCTAAAGACGGCAGTAGGTACCAAATTGGCAACTGAGGGCTTCTTTGCCTCAAAACTTAACATAAATAATGCAACTGAAATGATCGCTAAAATAATTGAAGATACCGCGGTAAAATCGGGAAAATATATCATTTCAACAGCAAGAATAATAGGTGTAGCAAAGAGTGCCACAACCTCTAGAGCTATTGATAACGTGTGCCGATTATCCACGAGAACCTCACGCTTACCGTCAAAATAAAAATATCGAGAAGGTCTGTCTTATTTTGGCATAAGATGATTTGAAACTACAACAAGGAGGTCTTCATGATCTATCTGGGAAACTTTAGCTACAATGACGAGCTTGATTCTACTGATAACTATTGTCTTATGCCTTGCATTGTTGAGGCAGATTCCACAGATCACGCGCTTGAGCTTTTCTCGGAGCACCTTATTGAGGTTGCAAAGTCATCTGACCTGCTTGACGGCGCAAAAGAGATTTTCTTGGATTCCATTGTTGAGCTGGGAGAAGTTCCTACCACTCCTCTGATTGCTCAGTGGCAAAAGATTATGCCTGCAGGAGTTGGTCTGTGCAGCATTACCAGCGCTCTTCCAACACTTGAGTTTGATGATGAGACAGCCAATGCCTACGGCTTCAATGAGCATACTCACAATCATGAGGAAGATGAAGAGGAGCATGAACACGAGGAGTTTGGCGACATCAACGATCTTGACGATGAGCTTCTTGAGGAGCTTGGCCAGGATGAGGAGCCGTTCTTAAGGTTCTAGCCACCTACTCCGCCGACCATACCCAAGAGTTCTCAAAGAACTCTGAAGTTGGCTCTGTCAGAGAAATCTGGCCATCAAATACTAAAGAAACGTTATCAGCAACGCGCGATATCAACTGCATGTCGTGCGTTGCTATTACTATGGTTGCACCTTCTGACTGAGCGCGAGAAAGCAAATTGACAACAGCTTCTTTGGTTGGGGCATCCAGGCCTTTTGTTGGCTCGTCAAGAATAAGCAGACGCGCTTTTGTAAGCAGCACTTTTACGAGAGCTAAGAGTTGCTGCTGTCCACCAGATAAATCGTATGGATGAGAAGACATAAGCTTCTGATATGTTGTGCGAGCAAGAAGTCCCGAAGCTTCCAGAAGCTCCTCAACATCCTGATCAGAATAGACGCCACTCTGCTGCCACTGAGCAAGCTCCTCGCCCACACTTTGGCAGGTAAAGAGCAGCTCAGGATTTTGTGGAATGTATCCTTGGGATTGCTGGAGCTGGTTGTAGATATGTCCGCGCCTTGGGCGGAGAACACCTGCCGCAAGCTTTAGCAGCGTCGACTTACCTGAGCCGTTGCCGC
>USKU01000017.1 GCA_900555335.1 uncultured Atopobium sp.
GGTATTCTTACCATGCTTGTTGAGCGTCTACTGGGTGGCTCTGGTAAGGCAAGTCTTGCAAGTGCAACTATTGCAGGTACCGCAACAACCACTCCTGCTGCAGTTGCTTCTGTTGATCCAACCTACACAGCTCAGGTTGTTGCTAACGCAAATGCTCAGCTTGCAGCCGCTGTAGTCATTACTGCACTGGTAGCTCCAGCATTTACTGGTTGGCTTGATAAGAAGCTTGCTAAGAAAAATGATGCTACAAAGGCTCAGGCTTCAGAAGAAGTAGCTGCTACTGAGTAATTAAGTAAGCTACATAAAATGAATAAAACCCTCTTCTACGTTGGTGGAAGAGGGTTTTTGTTTACATAAAATAAATAACATGGCTAATCTCAAATACGAGAGCAAAGGCAAGAAAAACTAAAAGTGAAATCTTTACCCATTTTTTATTTTCGCTTCTAAAAACGAGATAGCAATTAACAACCTCAGTCAGAATTGATACTAGAAAAAACAGCAATGGTGGAATAAATCCTTGTTTCCACAGTAGCCGCATTCCCTGATAAATCAGAAAACTGACCAATATTACAATACGAACTGTTTTTCTAGAAATCGGTTCTGAAAAATTAAATATCTTCTCGCTAAACATATCTGTTGCCTCCCTATGGACAACAAGAGCAGTTTATTTGTTACTAAAGATTGTAATACTGTCTATTAACCTCGTAGTATATAACTATAGTAATTTAACTTGTGATTGGAGGTGCGTATGGAAGTTGGGGAGTGGAGCATTAGTTCTCCAGCATCCAAGTTTTTACTTGGTGCACCATGGTCAGAAAAGCTTGCTCACGGATGGGTTTATCCGCTGCGTATTTCTCCCAATCAGCTTAGAGTCATTGGCTCTTGCTCTTCCTGGCACCCCGGTCTTTTTAAACAGATGGCCGCTTGCACTTCAGACATTCAAGTTGCCTTTACCACGGACAGCTCAGAACTGACGCTCGATTTAAAAATTGATGAAGTTCCTAAGGGAGCCTCTTCTGTCTTACAGTTACTTAAAGCTACGTATCTTAAAAAGCTTAGTTCTGTCTTTGTGACGGTTGACGGTAAACCTTACAAGAGCTTCTCACTGGATGATGCAGGTGAACATACACTTTCTATTCATCTAGAAACAGTAACTCCTAAAGATGACCTTGTTAGACTTCCAGGTTTTAACGACACGCATCACGTGTGTGTTTACTTGCCCTGTTTACAGAGCGCTTCCATAAAAAACCTCCGCGGCAATGGCACGTTTTTCTCGCCCGATGAACCAAAGAAAAAACTGGTGGTGTTTGGCGATTCTATTGCACAGGGTTTTGTTGTGGAACGCCCAGACAAAACTTGGCCGCGCAGCCTTGCTAAACGCATGAAGCTTGATGTGGTTAACCAGGGAATTGGTGGACAAGTTTATCAGCCTGGCTCATATACGTTTATTGAAGATACTTCGTTAGTTGTTGTTGCGCTTGGTGCAAATTATCGATACGAAAAATGCTCAAAGTCGCAGGTAACACACGATATTCAAAATTCTCTTTGGCAGATTTCTCAGATGTATGCGGATACGCGTGTGGTTGTTTTGACTCCTACTCCTTATTTTGAGGATGCATATCCCACGCACCCTTATTCTTGTTTTGCTGAGGTTCCTCAAATAATTGAAGAGGTTGCCGGTAGATTTGGTTTGCAGTGCATTTCTGGAGAAAAACTGTTGCCGCAGGATAAAAAATATTTTGCTGACGATGTGCATCCAAATTCAAAGGGTGCGGCTCTTTTGGCAAAAAACCTGTTTGAAGCTTTAAAACAACCAGCTCAAGATAGTCTTTTTTAGACGTCAAACTCTCCCAAAAGCTTTCTCAAAATTCAGCACGAGTTTTTGTCCGGTGAAACTTCTACACTAGAGGTGAAAAACATCTAGAGAGGATACACATGAACAAAACTAATCCTTTTGCACCTCATTTGACCGGGCAACTTACAGAAGAAACGCAGGCCCTTGTAGCTGAGCAAATTGCTAAGGGTACTTTGAGTCCTTACGCGTGCAAAAATGAAGACATCATTCGCCGAGATTCCACCCATGACCAGGCATCGCTTTTGCGTCCCGCTTTCATGCGAGATGTCGAGAAAATCATGCATACTCCTGCGTATAACAGGCTAAACGGCAAAACACAGGTCTTCTCGTTCCGTGCGCATGATGACATTACGCGCCGCGGCCTTCATGAACAGCTTGTTTGTAGAGTCGCTAAAGATATTGGACGTGCACTTGGCCTCAACCTTGATTTGATCGAGGCAATTGCTCTTGGTCATGACGTGGGACATACTCCTTTTGGTCATGCAGGGGAGTATTTCCTTAATGATATTTACCATGAGCAAACGGGACGTTGGTTTTTCCACAACGTACAAAGTGTGCGCGTGCTTGATGGTCTTTATGCAAGAAACCTTTCTTTGCAGACGCTTGATGGAGTAATTTGCCATAACGGTGAGTTTGAACAGCAGATACTTCAAATGAGTGATCTTTCAACCTTTGATGAGTTTGACAAGGTGGTAGAAGATTGCTGGGAGAGAGGTCCGCAGGCTATTGCGCACCTGCGTCCTATGACGCTTGAGGGTTGCGTCATGCGCATCTCGGACATCATTGCGTATGTAGGAAAAGACAGACAGGATGCGCTTCGTGCAGGCGCTGCAACAGAAGAAACGTTTGATGATGGCCTTGGTGGCGCCTATAACGCATGGGCTACCTCTGCTTTTGTTGCAGATATTGTTCAGAACAGCTTTGGTAAGCCTCAGATTTCTCTTTCTGAAGAGGCATTTAAAGAGATGAAACGAGCAAAGCGCGAGAATTACCAGAAGATCTATGGTGCATCAGAAGCCAATGGTGATTTCTCTGAAGACATTAAACACCTGTTTGAGAAGCTGTACGAGTACGAGCTGTCTACACTTAAATCTGGAGATCAGAGCCTTGCAATCTTTAAGCATCATATTGAGCCGGTGAGTAGGCACCTTTCTAGGTACGGTCATACGTATGACTGGAAGAGCGATGTACATCGCACTGTTGTTGATTTTATTTCCGCAATGACCGATGACTACTTTGTGGCTACCTGTGAAGCACTCTTCCCAGAAGCCCAGGAGCTCTTTCCAAAGAGAAGTTACTTTGCAGAAGGGGTACGTGCGTAAGACTGGGGTCGGTCAAAGTGCAATAGTTGAGCCACTTAAAGAGCATTTGTGTTGAGCGAGTTTCTCGCCAAGCTTTTATGTTTGAGACGGGGTAAAATAACTGCATGGATACTTTATTTTCTGGCATGGAACGTGCCGCTAAAAAAGCTAATGCGCCGCTTGCGGCCCGCATGCGTCCTACCACGCTTGAAGGATATGTTGGTCAGGAGGATGCAGTTGGTCCTGGCTCGTGGCTGCGCAAAGCTATTGAGCACGATACACTTTCGTCTGTTTTGTTGTATGGTCCAGCCGGCACTGGTAAGACTACGCTTGCGCGCATTATTGCTCACACAACGCACGCAGAGTTTGTAGAAGTATCTGCAATTACGGGCACTGTAAAAGATCTTCGTAGAGAGATTGAAGCTGCAGAATCAAGGCTTTTAACAGCAGGTAGAAGAACTATTCTGTTCATTGATGAGATTCATCGTTTTACGCGCTCTCAGCAAGATGCCTTGCTTCACGCAGTAGAAGATAGAATAGTTGTACTTATTGGGGCTACTACAGAAAACCCTTACTTTGAGGTTAATAGCGCTCTGATTTCTCGTTCTCGTGTAGTGGAGCTGCATGCATTGTCAGATGAGGCAATCGATGAGCTCATTCAGCGAGCACTTGAGTCAGACGACGGCCTAGCAGGCGCATTTGTTCTGGATGAAGATGCTCGTAAAGAGATTGTGATGCTTGCAGGCGGAGATGGTCGCGCAGCCCTAACTTCTCTTGAGCTTGCTTCTCAGATGGTTGACGTTCCAGAATCAGCTGATAGTAAGGCATCTGAGCCGCTTGTTATTACCAAGCAAAACGTTCTTGAGGCAAACCCTCGTCGCGGACTCCCATACGATAAAGCAGGAGATATGCACTATGACATTATCTCTGCGTTTATTAAGTCTATGCGAGGCTCAGACCCAGATGCGGCACTGTATTGGCTTGCGCGCATGATTGATGCAGGTGAGGACCCTAAATTTATTGCTCGACGCATTATGATTTTGGCCTCAGAGGATATTGGCAATGCCGATCCTCAGGCGCTGCTCATTGCACATGCAGCATTTAGGTCAGCTGAGGTCATTGGATATCCCGAGTGCAGAATTAACCTTGCGCAAGCGGTTATTTATATGGCACTGGCACCAAAATCTAATGCTGCAGAGGCAGGTATTGATGCCGCTCTCCATGAGGTAAGAACAGGTCCAAGGCGAGAAGTTCCAAGTTACTTAAGGGATCGCACGCGCCCTGGCTCTGAAGAGTACGGCAACTACCTCTATCCGCACAATTATCCTGGTGGATGGATTGAACAGCGTTATCTTCCAGAAGGACTTGAACGTGGTGCGTTCTTCTCGCCATCTCCAAGAGGTTGGGAAGCTTGGAGAATTGCAGCTACAGAGCGCGATCGCCACGAGGAAGTCTAGGATTTTGAATTACCCAAGTGGGAGCATTAAGAAGGCGCTCCTCGGGTAGAATAGAAGGAACTGTAACCGTTAGCTTTGAGGGATGGCATAGATGGATTACCTACAGATTGCCCTTGTAGTCTTAGCCGTAGCTGGCGTTTGGGCTATTGTCGAGGTTGCCTTGACCCTAAGAACAACAAGAAAGTCAATTACTGAGATTACACTCTCAGCTAACAACACTATTGAGCAGATTCAACCTGTTATTTCAAAAATTGATGGCATGGTTGATGAGCTTGATCCAACCATTAAGCAGCTACCTGCACTTATGCAGAAAGTTGATGAGGCTGCAGAGAACGCTAATACCTCTCTTGAGAGCCTCAATGTGGTTCTTGGCGATGTAGCAACCGTTTCTGGTGCTGCTTCTGCAGTAACTGCAACAGTCAGCAAGGCTGCAAGCGATGCGGTGACAGGCGTTGTTGAGTCTGTTTCAAAGCTGGGAACTGGTCTTGGCGGATCTTTGAATCCTTCCAAGCTTGCTGAGGTAGCTCAGGCTCGCCTGAGCGACGCGACTGCTTCCGCACAACAGAGTGCACAGCGTGCTCAAGAGTATCTTGAGGAGCTTCCTCTGCTTTCTCAGGACAAGACAAAGCATTCTAAACCAGCTCGCACTGAGCAGTTCTATATTGAGTACGGCTCTGAGTCTTCTCAGAAGTCTGAGGAGTAGATTGTAATGGCACAAAAAATTGTTGAACTTTCCGCTCCAGCAGATCCAACATTTGCTCGTTCAGTCAGAATGATGGCTGCTAATCTTGCTGTTTTGTGCAAGATGAACGTTGATGAGCTTGAAGATGTCAAAATGGCCGCAGAAGAAGGATTTGTCTTTGCTTGTGGCACTCAGAAAGACTCTGTAGATATTATGTTTACCCTCGAAGACAATACTATGGCTATTGATTTTGACTTGGGTGATGAGGATCCAGTTGAGTCTGAGGCAGATAATTCTCAGCCACTAGAGCTTGTAGAGTTACTGCTCTCCGCTATTTGTGATGAGTTTGCGCTTAGCGATGACGGTTATACGCTTCATCTTGTAAAGATTTCTGGCGGTGCACATGCCTAAGCCTGAAGCTAACGAGGCAGTACAGGCATCTGCAGAAGAGCAGAAAGCCGCAAGAAGAGCTGCTCGCCGTGCTTCTAAAGGTACCCCAGCCTGGGATAAAGATAGAACACGAAAGCTCTTTGCCCAATATAAAGAAACAAAAGACCCTGAGGTAAGAGACCAGCTTATTGTGAGTCACTTAAACCTCGTGCGCTTTTTGGCCTCCAAGTTTAAAAACCGTGGAGAACCTCTTGATGATTTGATTCAGGTGGGAACCATTGGACTTATCAAGGCAATTGATAGGTTTGAGCCTGATCGTGGTCTTGAATTTACAACATATGCAACACCAACCATCATGGGAGAAATCAAGCGTCACTTCCGCGATAAAGGCTGGTCAGTACGTGTTCCTCGTCGTTTGCAGGAGCTTTCGTCCAAGATTAATCAGGTCACTGATGATTTGACTAAAGAGCTGCAAAGAAGTCCTTCAATTGAAGAGATCGCCCAGCGCCTTGATACTAACGTTGAAGAGGTTCTTGAGGCTATGGAGTCTTCTAGCGCTTATAGCTCTGTTCCTCTTGAAGGAGGCGGCTCTGGCGCTGATGGCGACGAGACTCCTTCAATCATTGATCAGTATGTGACCGAAGATGAGGATCTTGCTGGTTCTGATGACCGCATTGTTCTTGAAGAGGCCATTAGAGACTTCTCGCCACGAGAGCAAGAGATTATTCGTATGCGTTTTGTTGAAGGTCTTACCCAGGTAGAGATTGCGGAGAAACTTAATATCTCCCAGGTACAGGTTTCAAGGCTGCTTCGTCGCACCTTAAAGCGTATTCAAGAAAAGATTGACCCAGAAAGCGTGAACCGTTAATGGATCAAAAGCATCAAAACTTTTCCGATTCAGTTCAAAAATGGAAACAACGTGGCTTAATGGTGTGGACAGTCATTGGTCTGGCTGCATTGTTTGCACTTGCACTGTATGTTCTTGGCATCTTGGGACAGGCTGTTGAGCTGCTCGCCATTGGCGCAATTGTTGCGTTTGTCTGTAGCCCTGTTACTAATTGGCTTGAAGACAGGGGAGTGCCTCGTGGCCTTTCCGCTCTTATTGCGCTTGTTCTTACGCTCATTGTGCTGGTAGTATTTTTGATTTTGATTGCGCAGCCATTGGTATTTGAGCTTACTACGCTACTCAGAAACGCTCCTTCGTATGCAAGTCAAATAGGAGCAATGGCAAGGGAGTTTTGGCAGAACTTTGACACTCAAAGTAACCCTGCTGTTAGACAGACAGTAGAACTTGCAATTGAACAGGCATCAAGTATTGGAATATCAGTTGCTTCTGGTATTTTGAGTTGGCTTTCTACATCTGCTTTAGGCAATATCTCTTCTATGGCAAACCAACTCATGGTCTTCTTCTTAGGCCTAGTGCTTGCCTATTGGTTGGCTAAAGATTATCCAGTTATTGTCCGTGAGATGGCTATTATTGCTGGTCCTCAAAAAGAGAATGAGTTCAGACTTATTCTTGCAATCTTAAGTAGATCTACCAGTGGATATATGCGAGGCACTATCATTACCTCTGCGGTTAATGGCATTCTTGTGTACTTTGGGTGTCTGATTTTAGGCAACCCTTATGCTGCTCTTATTGGCATGGTTACAGGAATCTTCCATATTATTCCTGTAGTTGGACCGGTTTTCTCGGCAGGTATTGCTCTTATTTTGAGCATCTTGGTAGACCCTGTCATGACCGTATGGACTATCGTTATCTTGATGGTTGCACAAAACGTTGTTGATAACGTGCTTTCACCTTTGGTTATGGCAACAAGTGTCAAAGTACATCCGGGTCTCTCTCTGTTGGGAATTGTCATTGGCAGCACTCTTGGAGGAGTGGTTGGAACCATCCTTGCTATTCCGCTTACCGCTGCTTTAAGAGGCATCTTTGTGTACTTCTTTGAGAAGTATTCGGGCAGACAGATCGTCTCGCCAAATGGCGCGCTTTTTAACTCGACGCAGTATGTGGATGAGTCTGGAGCTATTCTGCCAGAGTATGATGCCCTAGATGACCCAAAGTTCTTTGAGGAATCGCGTCTTGTTGATCAAGACACTACGGCTCATGTGCACAGCAAGTCTTCAGCTCCCGCACCCAAGATTCTTGGACATGATTTTTCTCAGTTACTTTTTAGGAATACTCAAGAAGTTACTAAGGAACCAGATAAACCATCGTCAGATGCGGTAGACTCAGACAGTACAAAAGAGTAGTTATTTGAATACGGAGAAGTACTTTATGGCTGACTATAAAACAATGACAACAGCAGAGATTCGCGAGGACTTCCTAAGCTTTTTTGAGAGCAAGGGTTGCAAGCGCTATCCTTCTTCATCTCTGGTGCCTTCTGACCCTTCGCTGCTTCTTGCTAATGCTGGCATGAACCAGTTCAAGGAGTATTACCAGGGCATCAAGACTATGAAGGAGATTGGCGCAACTTCCTGCCAGAAGTGCCTTCGTACTAACGATATTGACAACATTGGCGACTCTCGCCATCTCTCATTCTTTGAGATGCTGGGTAACTTCTCCTTTGGTGGTTACACCAAGCGCGATGCGTGTACCTGGGCAATGGAGTTTATTTCTTCTCCAGAGCACCTTGGTCTGCCACTTGATCGCCTGTACTTCACGGTCTTCACTGACGACGATGAGGCAATTGAGATCTGGAAGTCTCTTGGCGTAGCAGAAGATCACATCACCCGTCTGGGCGAGGAGGACAACTTCTGGGCAGCTGGTCCAACTGGTCCTTGTGGTCCTTGCTCTGAGATTTACTTTGACCAGGGTCCTGAGTTTGAGGGAGAGGCTCCTGGAGACGATGGCGACCGTTACCTTGAGTTCTGGAACCTCGTCTTTACTCAGTTTGATCGCCAAGAAGATGGTTCTCTACCTGAGCTTCCTCACCGTAACATCGATACCGGCATGGGCCTTGAGCGTATCGCAGCTATCATGCAGCATGAGGGCACCAATTACGAGGGTGACATCATGCGTACCCTCATCTCTTTGGGCGAGAAACTCTCTGGTAAGAAGTATCACTCAACTGATGAGATTGACCGCAGCCTGCGTATCCTTGCAGACCACTCTCGTGCAGTAACCTTTATGATTGGTGACGGCATTCTCCCTGGTAACGAGGGCAGAAGCTACATTCTTCGCCGCCTGCTCCGTCGCGCTGTCTACCACGGCCGCTTACTGGGCATTCAGGGCACCTTCATGGCAGAGTATGCACATGAGGTTGCTGTTCTGCTTGGCGCAGAGTATCCAGAGCTTGTCGAGAAGAGCGCTCTTATCGATGGCATTCTGACCGCAGAAGAGGAGCGCTTTGGCGCTACGCTTGACGCAGGCGAGTCTAAACTCACTGCAGAGCTTGAGCAGCTTGAGGATGGCGCACAGCTTTCCGGTGAGGTTGCATTCCTTCTGCACGATACCTACGGATTCCCTATTGATCTTACTCGTGAGATTGCTGCAAATGCAGGTCACGTTGTTGACATGGACGCCTTTGATGCTGCAATGACTGAGCAGCGTGAGCGTGCTCGTGCATCTGCTAACCGCGATGCCTGGGGTAACGCTCAGAGCATTTGGGTTGCACTCTCTGACCGCCTTGATGAGACCGTCTTTGACGGCTACGATAACAACGAGCTCTCCGGAGTTCGTGTTGTTGCTCTTGTTCAGGATGGACAGGAGGTTGAGTCCGCTTCTGCTGGCTCGGAGGTTGAGGTTGTACTTGACCGCACACCTTTCTATGCAGAGATGGGCGGCCAGGTTGGTGATACCGGCAAGCTGTCGGCTCCTGGTCTCTACGTTCACGTCACTGATACCAAGCACCGTGACGGCGGCCTTGAGTCCCACGTTGGCGTGGTAGAGGAGGGCACCATCTCTGTTGGTGACTCTGTCTCCGCAACTATCGACGCTGGTCGTCGTGAGCTTATCCGTCGCAACCACACGGCAACTCACCTGCTTGACGCTGCACTTAAGAAGGTTTTGGGTGACCACGTGAACCAGGCTGGTTCTCTTGTTGCTCCAGATCGTATGCGCTTTGACTTTACGCACTTTGAGGCTCTTACCAAAGATGAGCTTGATCGCATTGAGGGCATGGTCAACGCAGAAATCTTTGCTGCTAAGCCTGTTGTTACTCAGATTATGAGCATTGAGGATGCAAAGGCCGCTGGTGCTGTTGCACTCTTTGGCGAGAAGTACGGTGATGTCGTACGCGTTGTCTCTGCTGGTGCAGAAGACACTCCATTCTCTCGTGAGCTTTGCGGTGGTACCCATGCACGTAACACTGCAGACCTTGGCCTCTTCAAGATTATTTCTGAGAGCTCCGTTGGTTCTAACTCAAGGCGTATTGAGGCTGTAACTTCTATGGGCGCTATCGAGTACGTTGATGAGCGCCTGGCTCAACTTGATGAGGTTGCCGCAGCTCTGAAGGTTCGTCCTTCTGCTGTTGCAGACCGCGTTGAGCAGCTGCAGCAAGATCTTCGCACTGCAAACCACAAGCTTGAGGCTGCTCTTACCGGAGCAGGCAGCAACCAGGTAGCAGAAGCACTTAAGTCTGCTGTTCAGCTTAATGGCTATAGCTGCGTAATTGCTAAGCTTGAGGGCCTTTCTGGCAAAGAACTCCGCTCCGCATGGGACGGCATCCGCGATGCATCTGACGGCCAGCCTGTTGCTTGCGTCATTGCATCCGCAACCGCTGACGGTAAGGTTTCCCTGCTTGCAGGTGCCACTGATTCTGCAGTTGCAGCGGGTTTCTCGGCAGGAGACATTGTAAAAGAGATTGCAGAGCTTGTTGGTGGCCGTGGTGGCGGTAAGCCAGCAATGGCGCAGGCAGGTGGCTCAAATGCTGCAGGAATTGACGGTGCGCTTGAGGCTGCAAGAACAAAGCTTGGTGCGTAACGTTTGCGCGTTTTAGCTTTAGATATTGGTGAAGTTCGCATCGGGGTTGCTGTAAGTGACCCCGATGGTGCTATTGCGTCACCTGTTTGTGTGCTTCCTGCGCAAGAGGTGCTCTCACATGCACGAACGTTTAAAGCTGTGCTTGAAGATTGGGAGCCAGAACTGCTTTTGTGCGGTCGTCCTAGAACGCTCGCCGGCGAAGATGGACCACAGGCCCAAAAAATTACCGCTCAAGCTGAGCAAATTGCGAAGAACTGCCAACTTCCATTAGAATTTACTGACGAAAGACTTTCTTCTGCGGAAGCAAAGAAGATTCTTCGAGCGCAAGGTTTATCTGAGAAAGCCATGCGTGGAAAAGTTGACATGGTTGCAGCTTCGCTCTTTTTGCAATCATGGCTTGATGCACAGATGAATAAGGGAGACTAAATGCCCACCCTATCTAATGGTTCTTCTCCGCGTCGTCAAGGCGCACATTTTTCTTCTCCTGTACCAGAAGGACAGGCTCAGGAAGAGCAGACTCAGCAGGTACAGAGTCAGCAGTCTTCTGTTGAGGCAACAGGATCGCTGCCTGCGCTTACCGGCGGCAAGCTTTCTTCAAGAAGCGCTCAAGTCACTCATATGGCAAAGAACAAGCAGGTAAAGCATAGAGATAAGAAGGCTTCAAAGCGTTCTCGTATTTTTGCGACACTTATCGCTTTTATCATGGTTGCCGCTCTTGGCATCTTTGTATGGAAAGTAGCGCTTCCAGAGCTTTCTCGTGCCAATTCCGATACGCAAGAAATTACCGCAGGTCAGCAAGTCACCGTTACTATTCCAGACGGAGCTGGTGCACAGGAAGTTGCAAAGATTCTTTTTGAGAACAAGATTATTGCTACTAAGAGTGAGTTCTTAAACCAGGTAAAGCGTCAGGATGCTGAGCAGAAAATCAAGAGTGGTATTTATGTTATTACCACTGGTACCAAGCCAGCAGACATCGTACATCTGCTTATTTCTGGCCCTAATGCTCCTGGTAGTGGCTTTGTCGTACCAGAAGGTTATACCGTTTCTCAGGTTGCAGATTTGGTTCAGGACTACTTTGGTATTTCTCGCGATGATTTCTTAAATCAGGCAAAAGCATCCAATTATGTTGCTGACTATCCGTTCCTTGCTGGCGCGGTAGACGCTAACGATTCTCTTGAGGGCTACCTGTTCCCTAAGACGTATACCTTTACGGAAAGCAACGTAACTGCCGATACGGTCATTCGTGCCATGCTTGATCAGTTTGAGACAGAGACAGCTGATCTTAACCTGGATGCCGCTCGCATTACGCTTAATAAGCGTTACAACTTGAATCTTACAAACGAGCAAATCATCACCATGGCATCGATTATTGAGCGAGAAGCCCTGACTGATGATGACCGTCCTAAGGTTGCATCTGTCTTCTACAACCGCCTGTACGATGATATGTATCTCCAAAGTGACGCTACTCTTGCTTACTCTTTGGGTAGGGAAGCTACCGCAGAAGAGCTCAGCTCGATGACAAGCGACCCATATAACACATACGCGTTTAAGGGTTTGACTCCTACGCCTATTTGCTCCCCAGGCTATGCCTCTATTAAGGCGGCTATGGATCCAGCAGCAACCAATTATTACTACTTCTGGATTACCTCGGATGAGCACGTCTTCTCAGAGACGTATGACGAGCATCAGCAGGCTATCGAAAACGCACGCGAGCGTGAAGCTGCAAGTAAGCAATAGCTGGTGTAGCATGAGTTTAATCAAAGCAACACAATACGTTTCTGCTGTTGAATACATCTCAATAGAGGATTTGGTTCAGCAGGGGATTAAACTTGTGCTCTTAGATCGCGATAATACCTGTGTGCCCCGAGACACCAAGATGGTGCCGCCAGAGGTTTCTGCTTGGTTTGAGAAGGCTCATGCGGCTGAATTAACGCTTTGTCTCATCTCCAATAACATTCACCTCAATGAGGTCCAGCGTAGTGCTCACGAGCTGGGAATTGAAGGAGAGGGCTTTGCGTGCAAGCCGCTTCCCCGCGCACTAACTGCTGCTATGAAGCGTTTCTCGGCAACTAAAGAGCAAACCGTGATGGTGGGAGACCAGATTTTTACTGATGTTATTGCAGGTAATTTGGCTGGTGTTTCAACTATTTTGGTAAAGCCGCAGTCCAATGAGGATCTTTGGTACACCAATATCATTCGTCACGTCGAGCGCCGCATTTTAAAAAATGTAACTTTTACGTCATAACAAGACGGCTTTAGTTTACTTGCTCCAACTCGATGATAGAATCATCTTGAAAGGCTGGAGGAGTATGGAGCTTCGCGATTCAAGATACGTTGTACATGAGGGCTGTGATCATATCTTTTTTGTAGGCTTTCTGGGTGCCGGAAAGTCTACACTCGCACGTAATTTGGGCGAGCTGTTTCACCGCCGTTATGTTGACACCGATCGCCTAGCAGAGCGTATAGCAGGTAAATCACTGGCAGAAATCTACGAAGATGACGGTGAAGAGCTTTTTAGGCAGGCAGAAACTGAGGTTTTGCACACGCTTAAGTCTAAGAAGTCACTGCTCGTAAGCTGTGGCGGTGGAATTGTCGAGAAGGACGTCAATCTTGCGCTTATGCGTGAGATGGGAGTCATTGTGTTTCTCGACGGCGATCTTTCTGACTCGCTTCGCCAAATTCAGCGCACGGATAGGCGCCCTGATCTGGGAAGCTTTGAAAACGCTACTCAGCTCTATAGACGCCTGCGTCCACGTTATGAGGCCGCTGCTGATATTACTATTGATATTCGTGAGAAAACGTTTGAGCAGGTAGCCCTTGAATCTGGCAAGCTGCTTTGGGAAAGAGGTCTTCTATGAGTGACAATGTTCAGGCTGAGCTTGAAGAGGAATTGCCACCTGTTCAGATTAAACAGTGGGTTTCTATTCCTGGTGGCTCTATTGCACTTCGTTCTGGTGCAGGCGTTCTTTCAAACTTTGGTACTGAGCTCAGAACCGCAGTGGGAAGACCCCATCGCTGTGCTTTTCTTGTCAGCAATCAGGCAGACGAAGACCTTGCTGAGCTTCTGCGTAGAGACCTCACTACCATTGGTTTTCTCGTCACACGTGTAGATGTAGAAGATGGCAAGGCAGCAACTACTGTGGCAACTGAGGCACAGGTATTGTCTGCTTTGGCAGAAATGCACCTGACAGCTGATGATTTAGTAGTTGCCGTAGGCCACGAGGGCGTCATTTCTCTTGCTAACCACGTAGCAAACAAGTGGTGTGGGGGAGTCTCCCTTGCTACTGTTCCGCTTGATTTAACAGCAGTTATTGTCTCGTCTATTACTCCTCGCGCGCTTGATACTGACGCTGAACATCAGCGCCTTGTTACCACTAAGCCTTGTGCTCGTTTCTGCTTTGCAGATCTTGAGGTCATGGATCTCTGCGATGACAACGCTAAGGTTGCCCAGGTATGTATGGTTGCAACGGCTATGTCTGATAACGAGGCGGAGTTTGGCCGCATTTGGGATAGAGCAGATAACCTCTCCTCTGGAGTTGCCGATATAGTTGCAGAGCAGCTAGCAGAGTCTACTAAGACCCGTGGCCGTCTCTCTGATTCTTCTGCTATTGCTATTCAGCAGTCTGTTCCTTACGGCTGGGTTTTTGTGGAGGCACTTCGTCCGCTCATCCCAGCTGATCAGCCTCTTTCTGCACTTTATGCAGACGCACTGCGCTTCTCGGCAAGAATTGCAGTAGCTAAAGAGTCGCTTTCTTTTGACGATATGCTTGCCCAAGACGAGATTCTTGAGCGTTTGAATATTGGCTTTGTTACCTGTGACATTACTTCTGAGCAGCTTATCGAAGCGCTCAAACAGGAATGTTTCCGTTCTACTAATCGTTTTATGTTGCCGATTCCAATGTCTATTGGAAGGGTAAGATTAGCTTCGGTCGACGAGGAACTTCTCGCCGAGCATGCCCGCGCTTGGTGTGAGGCTCACGCTTCGCATTAAAGTGCCGCATCTTGCAGTAAGGAGCCTGTTTTCTGAGGCGACTCCACAAGGTGCAACTCTTTGTTGTAAACATCTCGAGAAGGGATTTGAAATGGCAGATTTACAGGCAGCAGCAAAGCGCGTTGCGCGCTTTCGCGAGGTAATGGCTCAGAGGGGTTACGACGCTGTTGTTCTACGTCACAACCCAGACCTTCGTTGGTTGACTGACGCTGAGCGTACCTTTGACTTTGAGCAGGCACATACTGCATTTATTACGCAGGATGAGCTCTTCATGCACACTGACTCTCGTTACTACAACACATTCCTGGAGCGCCTTGGTGCTGATTCTCCATGGAAGTTTGACCAGGAAGTCACTACTCCTACCGAGTGGGTTGCCGCTCATATTGCTGAGGCTCGTGCTCGCGTAGTTGCTATTGAGGACACCGTTGATCTTGCGTTCTTTGATGGTCTTGAGCAGGCTTTGCGTGATCGTTCTGTTGCTGCTTTGCTTCCACGCATGCATGGTGATATTGCTGAGCTGCGTATTGTTAAAGACCCAGCTGAGATTGAGCTTATGAAGCACGCTCAGTCAATTACTGACAAGGCGTTCCTCCACATTTGCGAGTACATTAAGCCAGGCCTCACTGAGCAGCAGATCCGCGCAGAGCTTGAGAACTACATGCTCTCCAACGGTGCAGACGCTCTGTCCTTTGATTCCATCATTGCATCTGGTCCTAACGGCGCTAATCCTCACGCACAGCCAGGTGAGCGCGTAGTTCAGACAGGCGACATGATTGTTATGGACTATGGTGCAGGCTATCTTGATTACCACTCAGATATGACCCGTACTGTTGTTGTTGGCGCACCTTCCGAGGAGCAGCAGCACGTCTTTGACGTTGTCCGCAAGGCAAATGAAACTTGCGCAGCAGCTATTCATGCAGGTGTAACTGGTTCTGATATTCATAACCTTGCAGTTAAGGTTATCTCTGAGGCTGGCTACGGTGAGTACTTTGGCCACGGCCTTGGCCACGGTGTTGGCGTTGAGATTCACGAGCGTCCATTCTTCAACCCTCGCTGGAACAAGGTTATTGCAGCAGGTTCTGTTGTTACCGATGAGCCTGGCATTTACCTGCCTGGCAAGTTTGGTATCCGTCTTGAGGACTTTGGTGTTGTTACTGAGGATGGCTACGATGTCTTTACTCAGTCCACACACGACCTTGTGTCTGTTGGCTGCTAACTAGACGCGATATACAGAATTTATACGGCCAGAAGCTTTAGGTTTCTGGCCGTATTTTTTACCGTATCTCCTAGGGCGAGAAGACCTTCTCGCCTAAAAAAGACCTTCTCACCTAAAAAGTAGCTTATAAAACCTAAAAAATTTAAAAAGAGTTATGTTAGTGGAGGTATGTTTTAGACTTATGTAATAAAATCAGAAAAGTAAATGTTATTTTCATTGTTATGTTTACAGTTTCATTTGTTTTATTAGGCGGAGAAGAAGGAGGTAGAAGTGGTTAGTATCGTTCTAGCCAGCCATGGCAAGTTTGCCGAGGGTATTAAAGATTCTGGCAGCATGATTTTTGGACCACAGGAAGGCGTTGTAGCTGTAACGCTTACTCCTGATATGGGTCCAGATGACCTGCATCAGAAGATTCTCGACGCAATTGCCACGCTTGAAGATCAAGAGCATGTCTTGTTCTTGGTTGACCTATGGGGTGGCACCCCCTTTAACCAGATTTCTCGTGTTCTTGAGGAAGAGGGTAAAGAGGATTGGGTTGCCGTTACTGGTCTTAACCTCCCAATGCTTATTGCAGCATATGGCTCTCGCCTTGGCGTAGATACCGCCGCTGAGGTAGCAAAAGAGATTTACTCTGAAGCTCGTATGGGCGTAAAGATTAAGCCAGAAGAGCTTGAGCCACAAGAGGCAACACCTACTGATGTTCCTGCTGCTCCAGCAGCACCTCAGGGTGCAATTCCTGCGGGTACTGTTATTGGTGATGGCAAGCTTAAGATTGTT
Source organism: uncultured Atopobium sp. (assembly GCA_900555335.1). Classification (GTDB taxonomy): domain Bacteria; phylum Actinomycetota; class Coriobacteriia; order Coriobacteriales; family Atopobiaceae; genus Lancefieldella. Next base: position 16,591 of record USKU01000017.1, read on the forward strand.
CTTGCTCGTATTGATACCCGTCTTCTGCATGGTCAGGTTGCAACTACGTGGACAAAGATGACCAAGCCAGACCGCATTATTGTCTGCTCTGATGGCGTTGCTCAAGATGAGCTCCGCAAGACCATGATTGTTCAGGCAGCTCCTCCAGGAGTACATGTTCACGTTGTCCCTATTAAGAAGATTATTGAGATTGCTCACGACACTCGTTTTGGTAATACCAAGGCAATGCTTCTGTTTGAGACTCCTCAAGATATGCTTCGTGCTATTGAGGGTGGCGTAGAGATCAAGGAAGCTAACCTTGGTTCTATGGCTCACTCTGTTGGCAAAGTTGTTGTTACCAACGCAGTTGCAATGGATGAAGACGACGTAAAGACCCTTGAGGCCATCCGCGAGTGTGGTACAGAGTTTGATGTACGTAAGGTTCCTGCAGATAATGCAGAAAACTTTGATGCAATGCTTAAAAAAGCTAAGTCCGAACTTGCTGATCGTAAGTAACTAGAAGGAGGTAGAAATGACACCTATCACAATACTGCTTGTCGTAATTGTTGCTCTTCTTGCTGGCATGGAAGGTATTCTTGACCAGTGGGAGTTCCACCAGCCCCTGGTTGCTTGCTCACTGATTGGCCTTGTGACTGGTCACCCTGCTGAGGGAATTATCCTCGGCGGTTCTCTTCAGATGATTGCTCTTGGTTGGGCAAACATCGGAGCTGCAGTTGCACCAGACGCAGCTTTGGCATCTGTTGCATCCGCAATTATTATGGTTTTGGCACTGAATGGTGGAGATACTGACACCACCGCTGCTATTAACACTTCTATTGCACTTGCAATTCCTCTGTCCGTAGCAGGCCTGTTCCTCACCATGATTGCTCGTACTATTGCAACTGGTATTGTCCACGCAATGGACGCAGCTGCCGAGAAGGGCGATTTTGCTGCAATCGAGCGTTGGCACATCGCAGCCATTTTTATGCAGGGCGCACGTATTGCTGTTCCTGCAGCTGCTCTTTGCTTCATTGACCCAGCTATTGTCACTGATGCTCTAAACGCAATGCCTAAGTGGCTCACTGGCGGTATGGCAGTTGGCGGCGGCATGGTTGCTGCTGTTGGTTACGCAATGGTCATTAACATGATGGCTACTCGTGAGGTTTGGCCGTTCTTTGCTCTTGGCTTTGTCTTTGCTGCTATTAACCAGCTCACTCTTATTGCTCTTGGTGTTATTGGTGTTTGCCTTGCTATTCTCTACATTGGTCTTAAAGACCTTGCTAAGCAGGGTGGCGGCGCAGGTGGCGGATCTGGTGATCCGCTCGGCGATATTATTGACAACTACTAATTCTGAAGGAGCGTGAAACTAATGGAGAATAAGATTCAGCTTTCTAAGAAAGACCGTATGTCTGTTGCTCTTCGTCATCAGTTCCTTCAGGGTTCTTGGAACTACGAGCGTATGCAGAA
>USKU01000018.1 GCA_900555335.1 uncultured Atopobium sp.
ACAATTTATGCGCCGGCAAGTGGAAAAGCTGTTGCTCTAGAGAACGTTCCTGATCCTGTTTTTGCAGGTGGCATGCTTGGACAAGGTTTGGGTATTTGGCCTTCTGAGGGTGTTGTGTACGCGCCAGTTTCGGGCACTATTACCGCAACTACTCCAACTGTTCACGCCTTTGGAATTACTGCCGATTCTGGCGAAGAGGTTTTGATTCACGTGGGCGTTGATACCGTTGAGATGAAGGGTGACGGCTTTATCGCTCTTGTTGAGCAGGATCAGCATGTTGAGGTTGGTCAGCCACTGATGACCTTTGACCTGGATAAAGTTAAGGACGCGGGTCATCCTGAGGTGGTTATTCTTGCTATCACCAATTCTAGCGAGTACAGCAACGTAGAGGTTCTTGCTTCCGCTGACCAGGCAGTTTCTGCTGGCGAGAAGGTCTGTGTACTCGCATAACTGCGACTGTATAGCTGTTCCATGTCTGACACATCCTACAAGACACTCAAGCTGGACTTTGTTGCGGAAGGTCTCTTTGAAGACAGAAAGAGCCGCTTCATAGCCCAGCTTTGTCATGTAGAAACAGAGTCAGAAGCACAAGAGTTTCTCGCCACGGTAAAAGCAAAGCACTACAACGCTCGTCATAACGTGCCCGCATGGATCTTGGAGGACGGCACGGAGCGTGCTTCCGACGACGGAGAGCCTTCCAGAACGGCGGGCATGCCGGTACTGGAGGTATTGCGCGGAGCGGGGCTTAAGAACGTCTGCTGCGTTGTCACACGCTACTTTGGCGGAACGCTTTTGGGTCCTGGTGGGCTTGTTCGTGCGTATACGGCAGCAACTCAGGAGGCTTTGGCTGCTGCAGAGGAAGTATCTGCTGTTCAGGAAATGCTGCAGGTTGTGAGGGTGGAGTTGTCGGCCCCGTATAACCTGTATGAGCAGATTCAGCGCTTGGTCTCAGATACCGGCGGCAAGGTTATAACGACAGAGTTTGGAGTGGACGTTTTTCTCGCCATAGACTTTAGGTGCGGAGAAGAAGCAGCGTTTACAGAGGCATTGCGGGAGCTTAGCGCCGGAAAGATTACAGCTAAGGTCTCCTCGGCACGTTTTGATCTGTTCTAGTGGGTTTAATAAACCTAGCCTCGATAAACCAAAAAATACCGAATAAAAGAATAGTAAGGATAGTGCGGCCATTTTCTGGAAGCATGCCCCTGGAATCGCAATACCAGATTAATAGAAAGAACACTAGGATAGTAGCTCGTAAAATGACGCGCTCTTTTGAAATTGCTCTCATGAGAGCCTCCAGAAAGTGAGCTTGAACTTTTCTTTTTATCAGTATACACCAGTATGACCGGCACAGAAAATTCTGTACCGGCCATAGGTGCTTTTATGTGCGTGTTTAGTAGACTGTGGTTGCGCGTACCTTACTTGCGGTTACGGCCACCAAGGGAATAGCCAAGGTTCTCCCAGAAATCAATCTGGACATCCTCGCCCTCGTCCCAAACCTTGAGCAGGTCCTCTGGAACGTACTGACGACGAACATCAGCCTCGCCACCGTAGAGGCGGAACCAGTCTGCGCTCATGATGAGGTAGCCGTCCTTACCGGAGTCCTTACCCCAGCTGTTCTCAATGCGCCACTGCTTAGCCTTGCCGTCCTTATCAAGCTCAACGCCCTGGAAGGTCATTGCGTGGGTAAGGGAAGTCTCATAGTTCTCAATCATTGAGGCGCGATCCATGTCAAAATCAACGCCAAAGAGGCCGTTGTAATCCATGGTGTCGGTTGAGAGAACGTAGTTGAAGTCCTCATTGTGACGAGGGAACTCCTGCATAACGTCGCAGGCCATGCAGACAGGGTTGCCATCCTTCAAAGAAGCAATGGTAGCTGCCTCAAGAACCTCTGGCTCAACGTTTAAGAAGCGCGTCTGAATGCCGCCCAAGACGGTATCGATAAAGGTAGGGTGATACACCTTGCCGTAAGGATATTTCTTGCTTGGAACAGAAATGAGCTGGACAAAGCCACGAGGATCAACGCCACAATAGCGCTCAGCAAACTCAAGAGGAGTAATGCTAAAGTCGCGAAGAATCTGGGTGCCCTCCTCGTCCTTCTCGCCGTCCTTCTTGTCAGATGCCTTACTTGGCTCAACAGGAGAGAGCTTTTTCTTATCTACCTGTGCGTTTTTGCCAACCTTGCACTCAAAATCAAAAGTCAGAGGTGGCTCACCAAGGCAGACGGAAAGGATTTGGTGGAAGCCCTTGAGTTGCTCCTGTTTAAGCGCACGAAGCTCGTCCAGAGACTTGCCAGCTGCGTATGCTGCGCGAAGCTCGCCAGCACTCTTTCTGAACAAGCGGTCAATGCGCTCATCCATCTGAGTGGAGTTCTTGGAGCAAGCAGTCTCTGGCATGGCATCCTTAGGAACCAAACCGTACTTCTCAACCAAGCTCATGGCAAATGAGTAGTAACCGCCGTCGCCAATACCCTCGGTCAGAAGCGTGTTGACAACACGAGAATCGGTTGGCTGGTCAGCAGTCTGAATGATGTACTCAAGTGCAGAATTTGCCTTCTCAAGTTTGTCGTAGAACATGCCGTATGCCTGGCTGAACTCAAAGGTATCAACGTCAAGCTTCTTGATTGCCTCCTGGCGAAGTACGTTGAAAGAAGAGAACATCCAGCAGCGACCGCTCTGACGCTGGTTAGTGACGTCGCCCGTCTTTGCAACAGCAACACCGTAGGTATCAGCGTAGGTACGCATGGTGGTGATGTCGCGAGCAGCTGCGGAAACGCCCATAGAGGTTACGGAGTTGCGAGCAACGCGGTTAGCACGGTCTGCGCTGAAAGCAGCGGTTTCCTCGTTTGCCCACTGTGGATTTACGGTTTGATCAGCCATTGAGGCTCCTTTTGTTAGTAACGTTTAGAAAAACCTGGCGAGAAGACCGATCTTCTCGCCAGATGGTTTGTGTCTTAACGAAGCGTTGCCAGAGAACCCATAGGATCCCAAGGCTCGAGGACAGTTGCTTCCTCGGTCTCAAAGGTCTTGAGCTGCTCAGGAGTGAGGTACTTCTTGTCAACAACAATCTGGTAGACGTACTCGTCAAACCAAGGGTCAGAGATGGTGTCAAAACCATCGCGACCGTGATCTTTACCCCAGCTGTTCTCAACCTTCCAAAGAGTAGTGTTGCCTTCTGCGTCAAAGTTAACGCCCTCAAGAACCATTGCATGAGTCATCAGAGACTCGCCGTAGTCAAGGCGCTCAGCGCGGTCAAGTGCGCCCTCAACAGGGAAGCCAAAGAGACCATCAACGTCAAGCGCACGGGTGTCCATGATGCCTTCTTCACGAAGGTAAGACTGAGCAACGTCGCAGCCAAACCAGACAGGCAGATTATCCTTGAGCTGAGCCACAGCAAGGCGCTTAAGCTCAGGAATCTCAAGGTTGAGGTAACGAACGCCGCCACCCTCAACAACGTTGCCCAAGCGAGAAACGGTGTAGGTGTGGTTGAAAGGCTTATCTGCGGTTGGTGCAGAGATGATTGAGATGTAATCATCAAGATTCATATCAACAGTCTCAGCGAAGAACTCCTGAGGGGTAAAGGTGCCAGAAAGAACAAGGTTATCGTCCTTATCGCGTAGGCGTGCCTCAAAAGATACAGGAGGCTGACCCAGGCAAGTTACCAACAGTGTATAGACATCCTCCATCATCTCTTTCTTCATCTCGCGCAGAGACTCAAGGGACTCACCAGCTGTTGCGGTCTCACGAAGACGCTTTGCAGCACTACGAAGATAGCGGGTGAGATACGCATCCATCTCGTGGGTGTTGCAAGAGTTAGCAGTCTCTGGCATAGCGCTCTTTGGAACTACACCGTACTTCTTAACAAGGCTCTTGAACATATCCCACTGGCCACCGTCGCCAATTGGGTCGGTAAGCAGGAAGGATACAAGACGGCCATTCAGAGGCTCATCAAGGGTATCCAGAATGTTCTCAAGGAACCAGTTGGACTTCTCCATCTTGTCCCAGAACAGTGGGTATGCCTGGGAAAGCTCAAAAGTGGAGAGGTTGTATTTCTTGATGATGCGGTATCTAAACGTATTGAGTGATGCAAACATCCAGCAACGACCAGAGCGCTTCTGATTAGTGCGGTCACCCTGCTTTACCTCAACATCAAAGGTAAGAGGATTAAGGGCAACACCTTCTGGTACACGAGCTGCTTTTCTAACACCAGCGCTGGTAGCAGCATTCTTAGCTACTGTGTGAGCGCGGTCGGACTCAAAGTTCTTCTGAGCCGCTGCAATGTCGTCAAAGGAAATGCTTTTCATCTGATCCATGTGATCTCCTTAACTGGAATAGGTAATACAAAAACTATATTCCCAATTAAGGTGTCCCTAGTCTAAGAGTTACCAGTTTGAAACTTTTATTTTGAGAAAATTTTGAACAGATGGTCCACGCCAACTAAGAGAGATTTTGTGACGTTATGAAATTGGCGAGAAAATATTTTCATCCAATTTACCAGCGGTAATAGAAGTATTAGCACATAGAACATATGTTTGTATTAGTAGTTATTGTCCGTCGAATCGGCTACACTATACAAAGAAATTAAGAGCCCTTGGTAAAAGAACAAATTTTGAAGCACAAAGAGAAGAGCGTAGAAAAAGATGGCATTTGTTCACCTCCACAACCACTCAGATTTTTCCATTCTTGATGGAGCTAGCCGTGTCCCAGACATGGTTAGTAAAGCTGTAGAGTTTGGTATGCCAGCACTTGCTCTTACTGACCATGGATATCTCTTTGGAATTCCAGATTTTGACCTTGCATGCCGTAAGTACAATGAGGCGCTTAAAGACTTTGGCCAGTGGTGCCATGATGTGGAATGTTTTGAAAAGGGCTGGGATCTAGAAGAGCCTCCTGCAGATGATCCCAATGCTGGTGAGCATGATAAGGTTCATGCGCAGTGGGCTTCTGACGTTCAAATTTGGAATCAAACGCATGACATTGAGGCTGTAAAAGCCAATAAACCTTCTCCACTTATTAAGCCAATTTTTGGCTGTGAAGCTTATTTCATTCTTGATGATTGTATTGAGAAGGGCACTAAGCAGGTACGTTATCACCTTATCCTGCTTGCTAAAAATGAGACCGGCTATGTCAATCTGATGAAGATGATGTCAGAGGCTGGCTCAAAAGATATGTTCTATTACAAGCCACGCACTACGCTTGAGATGCTCAAGCGTTATCACGAGGGAATTATCTGCACTTCAGCTTGTGTTTCTGGCATCATTCCTCGTATGTTGTTTGAAGGTCGTCCAGAAGAAGCAGAGCGTTGGGCAAAAATCTATCAAGATATCTTTGGGGATGACTTCTACCTAGAGATTCAAGACCACGGTTTGTCTGATCCAAGCTGGGGCGGCTATACCGATAGAACCCTTGCTGAGCGCATTGTAAAGATGGGTCATGACCTTGGTATTAAGGTAGTTGCTACCAACGATAACCACTATCTCACTAAAGAGGATGCAAGCGTTCAAGATATTGCTTCCTGCATTGGTTCAGGCGCTCGCGTTGATGATGAGAACCGCAAACGCATGACAGGCAGCGAGTTTTACCTTAAGAGTGAGCAAGAAATGCGCCAGATCTTCTCGTGGTGTCCAGAAGCTATCGAGAACACCATTGAGGTTGCAAATAAGTGCAACTATGAGCTGGATTGGACCCATATGTATCTGCCAAAGTTCCCAGACTTGGCAGAGGGGGAGACCTCAGAGGAGCGCTTTAGAAAAGAGTGTGAGCTTGGTCTTGCAAGACGTTATGGAGATGATTGGCAAAACGTTGTCATCAATGAGATTAACGTTAAAGACCGTTTTGAGTATGAATATGACATCATCTGCAAAAAGGGCTTTGCAGATTACTTCTTGATTGTTCAGGAGTATGTTCGCTGGGCAAAAGAGAATGGTATTGGCGTAGGCCCTGGTCGTGGTTCTGCAGCAGGTGCTATTGTTGCATACGCTATGGATATTACCTCGTTTGACCCTCTTGAGAATGGCCTCATGTTTGAGAGGTTTTTGTCTCCACAGCGTTCAGAGATGCCAGATATTGATATGGACTTCGACGATGAGCGTCGTCTTGAGGTTGTTGAGCATGTTCGTCAGATTTATGGATCTGAGCGTGTTTCTCACGTTATTACGTATTCAACCATCAAGGCTAAACAGGCAATAAATGACGCGTGTCGTGTTTTGGGCTATCCCGTTTATATGGGACAGCGTCTGTCTAAGATGATTCCAGGAGATCCTAACGCTCACCTTAAGTTTGTTCTTCATAAGGCTCAAGAAGGACAAAAAGGCGCTGATCAGTATTCCGCTGATTTTGAAGATGCGTACGAGAATGACCCTGATGCTAGAAGAATCATTGATGCAGCTCTGTCTATTGAGGGCTTGCATCGTGGTGAGGGTGTGCATGCTTGTGCAGTCTTGATTGCTCCTACGCCTGTAAATGACCACGTTCCTACCAAGGTAGATACCAAGGGCGGCGTAGAGATTACGCAGTATGAGGGTCACTCTGTCGCAGACATGGGCCTTCTTAAGATGGACTTCTTGGGACTAAGAACTCTAACGGTTATTTCTCGTGCAATCAAAAACGTGAAGGATAACTACGGTATTGATATCGATGTAGATAACATTCCGTTTACTGATCCAGAAATTTATAGACTTCTTAGAGAAGGTAGAACTGCTGGTGTTTTCCAGGTTGAGTCTGCAGGTATGACTGCAACCATTAAGGGCATGAGACCAACAGAATATAAGCATATTGTCGCACTTATCGCCCTGTATCGTCCTGGTCCTCTTAACGCTGGTATGGTTACCAGCTATATCAACCGTATGAACGGTAGAGAAGAAGTCAAAGATTACGATCCACGTCTTCACGATATCTTGGAAGAAACCTACGGAACCATGGTCTACCAAGAGCAGGTTATGCAGATTTCTATGAAGATGTCTGGTTTTACCGCAGGCGAGTCTGACAAGGTAAGAAAAGCAGTAGCAAAAAAGAAGATCAAACTCATGCAGGAGGTTGTCCAGCACTGGGATGACGGTACTGATGAGACCATGGAAGCCCACTGGAAAAACGGCGCAGTTCGTAACGGATTTGATCGCTCGGTTGCAGAAAGCATTTGGGACGATGTTCTTGAGTTTGCATCGTATGCATTCAACAAGTCTCACTCTGCTGGTTATGCAATTCTTGTTATGCAGACCGCATGGATTAAAGCGCATTATCCACATGAGTTTATGGCAGCAGTTCTTACCTCGTACATGGGCAAGACAGATAAGATTGTTCACTACGTAAGCGCTTGCCGTCATGAGGGCATTAAGATTCTTCCACCAGACATCAACGAGTCCGGTAAAGACTTTACGGCTACTAAAGAGGGTATTCGTTTTGGCTTTGCGGGAATTCGCGGCGTAGGAGCTGGTGTTGGTGAAGCCATTATGCTTGAGCGCCAAAAAGGTGGTCCTTTTGCCAACATTCATGATTTTGTTGATCGTGTTGATGCAAGTCAGGCAAAGCGCAACGTTGTTGAGGCTCTTATCAAAGCAGGAGCTTTTGATTCAACAGGCTATACCCGTATGCAGATGATGAGCTTTGTGGATAAGAACAACCCGCAAAACATCATTGATGCTGCTACTAAGCGTCAAAAAGATAAGGCTGTTGGCCAGTTCTCTATGTTTGATATGTTTGCAGAGGTAGAGGGTTCTGGTTTTAGTGATAGTGTCCCAGAGCCAGATGGCGTTGAGTGGGATAGGCGATTCAAACTTACCAAAGAGTACGAGGTCTTAGGCATTTATGTCTCTGATCATCCACTTCGTCCGTATGAGTATGCCCTCGCTAAGAGCAGAGATTATGCCCTTGCAGAAATTGAAGAGAATGTAGAGGTTCAGCTTCCTAACGGTGCTATGTCTCAGCAGTTTAAAGTTCCAGAAGGTAAACCTATTCGCTTTGCGGGCATGGTTACTAATGTTATGAAGCGCACTACTAAAAACGGCGATCCAATGGCAATTGTTACGCTTGAAGACATGGAGGGTAGCGTCACTATTGTCATGTTCCCTAAGCTCTACAAGAAGGCTGCAAGACTTCTTGCTGGAGATGTTGACCCAGAGACTGGTGAGAGCCAGAGCGACATCTTCATTTCTGTTCTTGGAAAGCTTGAGCGCTCTGATAGAGGAGACCAGGTTATTGCTCAAGAAGTTAATCCTATTGAGCTTAACAGTGCTAACAACACACCAAAGACACTCGTTATTCATATGCCTGCTTCTCAACTTCAAAGGCAGGCTATCGAGACACTTGGACAGATCTTCTCGCGCTATCCCGGTATGGACTGTATTGAGATTAGGGTAGAAACAGACATGGGCGATGTTATGCGCATGGAAATTCCTACCAGGATTGATGGACGTAGCATGGTTCTTTTGACCGAGCTTAAAGATTTTATTGGTCAAAGCGGATACGCACAGATTGTTTAGATTCTGTCGATTCTAAATTTGCAGGTTACTCTTAAGTAATAACTGTTACTATTTAAGTAACACTTGCTAAGAAATTCTGACATCTTCGGATGTCGTGAGAGGAGAAAAAATGATCGACGCAAAGTTTTATCGTAACAAGGAGACAGGCGCTGTTGTTTACGGTGTCGCAGGCAACGTAGAGGCAGCAGACCTCGAGCTTCTCCAGGCTGGCGTTACTGACGCTGCAGCTGAGAAGCACGTTCCATTTGTTACTCGTGAGGGCAACACCGTTACTGTCCGTGTTGGTGAGGTTGCTCATCCAATGCTCGAAGAGCACTACATTGAGTTCATCGCTCTTGTTTCTGAGAACGGCGCTCAGTTTGCACAGCTTAAGCCTGGCCAGGAGCCAGTTGCTACCTTCACTCTTGAGGAGGGTGTTGAGGCAGAGGCTTATGAGTACTGCAACCTTCACGGTCTTTGGAAGGTTTCCCTCTAAGACTAATTGCTTATTCAACAAGCAAAGCTTACCTGTAAATTTGAACGGAGCTGCTACCTGCGGCTCCGTTTTTTATTACTACGAAAACCTGATTTTGGGTAAAAGCAACTAAAGCACTACATGATAGGAATGGTATGCGTATAGCAGTCGCACAGATAAATACTCAGGCCGGAGACTTCGAGTTTACCGCTCAGACCATGCTGGAATATGCTCAGAGAGCTCAACAGCAAGGTGCTGAGCTAGTCATTTATCCTGCGCCAACTCTTACAGGGCTGCTAAGCGTGCCAGAGGCTGACATAGAAGGGCTTTTTGCAGACCTCTCGGAGATTATCAATTCGCTTTCAGAAAAGCTTCCAATTGCGGCCCTTATTCCTGTAGTAACAGAGTTTGATGGAAGTGCAGCGAGCGAGGCTCTTCTCGTTAGAAACGGAGCTGTAACCCCGCTGAAATTGACTGCCCAGATAGCGCACATGAGCGCTCTTGCTCGTTCTGCTAGCTCCGCACAAACATCTGGCGAGAATACCTTTGAGCTCGCAAAATTTGAAGCAGGCGGCCTTACGTTTGGCGTTGCTTTTACCTACGACGATCTTGACGCGTGGCAAGATGTCGACGACTCGTTAGATGCTGTCATTTATTTGCCGTATTTTGGCTTTGCTGTTGATGATTCGTCGTCCGCCATGGGCATGGCGGTGGCAGAAAGCCGCTATCTGGGAGATGTTGAGGAGTTTGATAGCTGGCTTATCGCTGCAAACGCTGTTGGCGCCTATGGTAACCAGGTGTTTTGTGGTTCAAGCTTCTTCTTGTCTCCTTCAGGAGATTTGGTCAAACAAGCAGCCTCATTCTCAGAAGATATGGTTGTCTGCGAGGTTGACCAAGATACTATCGAAAACTTTGATAGAGAAGATACTGCGGGTGTCTATAACAGCGCACTTACTACCTGGGGCGTATTGGCTACAGGAGTGCGAGACTACACAGTAAAGTCTGGCTTTGACGGCGTGTTTATTGCAGTTGATGGCTCGCTCAATTCTCTTGTTACTATGGCACTTGCTTCAGACGCCTTAGGTCCTATGCGCGTGCACGTGCTGCTGCTTCCAAACAAAGATTCTCGAGCAACAAGTGCCGCAGAGCTTCTTACCGCAAGACTTCGTGTTAATAAGGTTGCCGTGGATAACACGGTTTTCTCGACATTGACCGACGCAAAGCTGATAAGTGCATACGGCTACGCATATGCTGACCAGCACAATTATCTAACGCTCGAGACTGCCGATAAAACCATTCTTGCGCTCAAGGGAACAGAGATCTCTAGTGCTCACTCTTTGTGGCCACTGGGAGATATGTACCACGCAGATATCGTTGACCTTGCAAGAGTTAGAAATACCTTCTCGCCAGCTATTGACCATGCAGTTCTCGAGAATATCTCTGAGGTTGTAACTGATGGCCTAGAAAACGTTGCGCCAACTCCTCAAGAGCGCATTGAGTTTGTTGACTACGTGCTCACCAGCTACCTTGAGTGGAATAAGAGTATTTCTGCCATTGTGGAAGAAATGGGAAAGGTTGACGAGGTTAAGGCAATTATTTCTACGCTCCACGCTCGTCAAAAAGACCGTAGAAACACCACTGAGGTTCTGGAGATGTCTTCAAAGAGCCTCACAAATGCTCAAATTCCACACGCGTCAGTCTGGCAAGACAGAATTAGAGATACAAAGGCTTCCGAATCTGACCTGGTAGAGTCCTTGCGAAATTCTTTGCGAGAAATTCAAGGAGCTTCTATGCATCTGCCTGAGTTGTCAGTTGATCCAGCGGAGGCTCAGGAGGGCTTTAAGGATATGCTGGAGCTTTTAAAAGAGCTGGCACAAGAATCTGATGCGCAAATTGGCATGGTTGACCCCAAAATGTGGAGAGGCCCTTTCTCAGAAAATTAGTTGCATCGTTTGCGCATACTCTGTGATAATATAGAACGAACGTTCTATATTAGGAGGTGCAATGGTAATTCTTGGAATAGACCCTGGTCTTGCTCACACTGGATGGGGAATTGTAGAGACAAGGGGTTCTGAATGCCGTGCACGCGCCTATGGATGCATAACTACAACCGCAGATGAACCAATAGATATGCGCTTGGGAAGAATCTATAACCAGATTGTTGAGGTTATAGATAAGTTTTCACCAGAAGCTCTTTCTATTGAGAGTATTTACTTTGGACAAAACGTTAAATCTGCTATTCCTACTGCACATGCTCGCGGTGCCGCTATTGTCGCTTGTTCTAAAGCAGGTCTTACGGTTGGAGAATATACTCCAATGCAGATAAAGCAGGCTGTTGTTGGTACGGGAGCTGCTGATAAACAGCAGGTTATGTATATGGTTCAAAACATATTGTGCTTGGACCATCAGCCTCATCCAGATCACGCGGCTGACGCTTTAGCTGCTGCAGTTTGTCACGCTAATCTTGTAAGAACCACCTCGCTTGGAAAGGGAAGAATACAACTATGATTGTCCAGCTTACGGGCACACTTGTATCCGTTACTCCTTCAGTTGCTGTTCTCGACGTCAATGGTGTTGGGTATGAGCTGGGTATATCAGCTTCAACAGCTGCTGCACTTCCACAAGCGGGCGAGGCAGGTGTTACCGTTTTAACTCGTATGGTAGTCAGAGAAGATTCGATGGAACTCTTTGGATTTGCTTCGCGAGAAGAGCGAGCGCTCTTTGATCGCTTGCGCGCAATTTCTGGAGTAGGTCCTAAATTGGCTCTTTCTGTGCTTTCTACGTTTACGCCACAACAACTTGCGGTAATTGTGGCTACCAATGACGGAAATCGTCTTAAGAGTGTCTCTGGCCTTGGTAAGAAGAAGGCAGAGCGCTTAGTAATTGAACTTTCTGATGTGTTCGCAAAAGATGTAGAGCTTAAGCAGCTTGTTGGTCTTACGTCTCCTGCAGACTTTGCTGCTATTCCAAAACCTGCTGTAACCTCTGTAGAATCAGAGACTATTGAGGCTCTTCTTGGAATGGGCTTTACTTCTCAGGAAGCAATGCTTGCTCTTGAGGGCTATGAAGAGGCTGGTGCTATTACAATTGAAGCTGCTATTGGATATGCACTAAGGCGTTTGGGAAGTGGTAATTAATGTGGGAAGCAGATGCAGATAACTTATTTGAGTCGTCGTCTACTCCAGCTCCATTTCCAGGACACACTTCTCAACGTGTAGTTTCTAGTGGACTTCAGGCAGAAGATCTGGAGCAAGATAGAAACTTGCGACCAAAAACTCTTGATGAGTATCTTGGTCAAGAGCGCGTTAAATCAAATCTCCGTGTTCTTATTGAGGCTGCAAAAAGTCGTAATGAGCCGCTTGATCACGTTATTTTTTCTGGCCCTCCAGGCCTTGGTAAAACAACGCTTGCAGGTGTTTTAGCAGGAGAAATGGGCTCAAAGCTTCATACAACCTCTGGCCCCGCAATTGAGCGAGCAGGAGATTTAGCAGCAATTCTCACCAATCTTGAAGAGGGAGATATCCTCTTTGTTGATGAGATTCACAGACTTAATCACCAGGTTGAAGAAATTTTGTATCCAGCAATGGAAGACTTCTTCTTAGATATTGTTATTGGCAAAGGTCCTGCGGCAAGGTCAATCAGGCTTGATATTCCACGCTTTACCCTTGTGGCTGCAACAACAAGAACGGGACTTTTGACTGGTCCTTTGCGTGATCGTTTTGGTATTTCTTATCGCCTTGACTACTATACTGTTCCTGAGCTTCAGACTATTGTCATGCGCTCGGCAAACATCCTTGATGTAGAAGTTGATGAGCAGGGAGCTGCTGAAATTGCTTCTCGATCAAGAGGTACACCGCGTTTGGCAAACCGTCTGTTAAAACGCGTACGAGATTACGCACAAGTTAAAGCTGAAGGTACTATTACCTGGCAGGTAGCCTCAGAAGCGCTTTCATTCTTTGAGATTGACGAGCTTGGTCTAGATGTAATGGACGTGCGTGTTTTACGTGCGCTTTGTGAGACGTTCAGAGGTCGTCCGGTTGGTCTCACAACCATTGCAAGTGCAGTCTCAGAGGATCCGTCTACACTTGAAGATGTTTATGAGCCATATCTTTTGCAGCAAGGGCTTATTATTAGAACACCTCAAGGTAGACAGGCAACGCATGCTGCATTTGATCACTTACGTATTCCTGTTCCTACTAACTAGTAGATTGGAACAAAATGCTTCAACGAGATTACATTTTGGAAGTAATCGATGACTTTACTTCAACGGTCACAGCAGGCTTTGGAAATGCTTTAGAGACTCAAACTGAAGAGTCACTCGATGGGGTAGAGGCAGCTGTTGCAGAGCTCATTGATTTGAGCCCAGAGACTGCTCTTGCGCTTTCGCCAGACTCTCTTGTAACTATGATGTTGCTCTCCGGCGTAGCTGATTCAGTTGCAGAGTATGTGGTGTATGCACTCGATAGGCTCTCTCACGTTTATGAGCAACTAGGAGACGGGGATAAGGCTGGTCTCAGAAGACAGCAGGCAGTAGCGGTTGCACAGTCCTTCTCGGTAGATCAAAACGCTACTCCAGAGCAATTTAAGGATTTTGAAGCAAAGTATTTTGCGTAACCACATTTTATAAGCTAACAAATAAACCCCAGCTCAATATGAGTTGGGGTTTATTGCTATAGAGCTTCATGTTTAGTTGGATTACCAAATGACAATCTTGGTTCCATAAGGAATGTTGTCATAAACCCACTTAGCATTTTCTGTTGCAAGACGTACGCAACCATGAGAGCCGTTATATCCAAGTCTGCCGTCACGAACGGTGTAGCCATCTGCATGATAGAGAATGGAGTGGATGAGATACTCTCCAGAGATGGTTGTGTAGTACCAGCATCTATAACCAGAGCCAAAGTAGAGGCCCTTGTTACCTACGGTAAATTGACCATGAGGGGTCCACATACCTGGTGCTCCTGTGGTGCACTGCCATTCGTACCAAACAACCCAGTTGCCGTGTGAGCCCCTATATACAGCAAAGCGATTGCCGGTAGTATCAATCTGGATGAGCCAGTTAGTGGCGCTATAGTAGTTCTGAGCATAACGGTACATATCAGGGTAGTAACAAGGCTGTTCCTCCATGGCGCCGTCAGCTCCAGCCCAATAGAGCTTGCCACCCCATGTTACATAACCAGTTTGCATGGAACCATTATTGTTCAGATAGTAGTCTTTGCCATTATCTTTAATCCATCCGGTTTTCATTTTGCCGTCAGCATCCAGGTAATACCAGCCACTTTTGAGGTGAACCCAGCCAGTCTGCTTTTCACCATTTGTGTTGAAGTAATAGTACGTTCCCTGGATATTGACCCAATCAGAGGCAGCTGAGCCATCATTGAGATAGTAATAGTCTTTGCCGTTTTCTTTTACCCAACCAGTTTTTACCTTGTGGTCTGAGCCAATGTGAAGAGTAAGTCCAGGAAGCTTTACAGTGCCTGTAGGTTGAGTGCCGTTATCAGCCGTAAAGATACCATCAGGAGAAAGACGTCCAGTTAGAACTCCATCTGGACCAGCCCAGCGTTTTACGCCGTTGGTAAGAGTTACCCAAGAATTACGGATAAGGCCATATCCTTCATCAAAGTAATAGTCTTTGCCGTTAATGGAATGCTCGCCAACGTAAGCGGGATTACCTAGTTTTGTGGAGTCAAAATACCAGGTCTTACCATTTGGAGTATTAAACCAGCCAGACGCAAAAGCTCCGCTTGATTGAGCCCATGCCCATTCGCGGGTAGGCAACTGAACCCAACCGTTTGAAGTCATACCGGCGTCTACATCAATATTGTACGTGCCGCTAGAAATCTTAATTACGCCTACAGACAGACGATGATGTGGATCTTCTGGATCAAAGTAAAACCATTTACCGTTTGGAAGTTGTTTCCATTCAGAGTGGAATGTTCCATCGGTATCAGCCCACGACCAGGAATTGTCTGTACGATGGACCCAGCCATTTCTGCGAAGACCATATCCTTCATCAAAGTAATAATACTTGCCGTCAACTTGAGTTTCACCAATTGCAGCTGGATGCTGTGGATCTGAAGGGTCAAAATACCAAGTCTTACCATTTGGAGTGTTAAACCAGCCAGATGCAAATGCGCCACTTGACTGAGCCCAAGCCCAGTCTCCGTTTGCCAGACGCACCCAGTTATGAGAGGTCATTCCGGCGCTTTCATCTACATAGAAAGTTCCGCTAGAGAGCTGAACAACTCCAACTTTCATACGATGGAAGGGGTCTTCGGTATCAAAGTAGAACCACTTTCCGTTTGGCAACTGCTTCCAATCGGAGTGGAAAGAACCATCTGAGTCAATATAAGACCGCGTACCATCTTGATGATGGACCCATCCTTTGGTGACAAGACCATAGCCCTCATCAAAGAAGTAGGGCTTTCCATCAATGAGATGCGCACCTACAAATGCCGGGTAAGCATCCTGAGAAGGATCAAAATACCAAGTTTTACCATTAGGCGTTGTATACCAACCTTTGACTGCATTACCACTAGCATCTACATAGTGCCAGCCA
>USKU01000019.1 GCA_900555335.1 uncultured Atopobium sp.
TGCCACTGAGCAAGCTCCTCGCCCACACTTTGGCAGGTAAAGAGCAGCTCGGGATCTTGTGGAATGTATCCCTGGGATTGCTGAAGCTGGTTGTAGATATGTCCGCGCCTTGGACGGAGAACACCTGATGCAAGCTTTAGCAGCGTTGACTTACCTGAGCCGTTGCCGCCTACGAGCGCACGAATTTCTCGCCCCGTGACCTCAAGCGAGCACTTGCTGAGCACCAGCTGCTCACTCTGCGGATACGTAAATGTCACGGCGCTGAACTCGAGTACGGGAGTGCTGTCGGCCGCGGTGGATGCTTGGTTTGGCGCGGAGCTGCGAGGACAGAGCGCCTGGCGAGAAGAGCTGTCTGCTTGGAGCGCATCGGGCTTCTCGCCACCAAGGCAGACGCGTGCGTCAGCGAGGTACTCGAACGCGGTGACGTCGTGGGTGGCAACAAACACGGCAACGTTGAGCTCGCGCGCCACTCGCTCCAGGAGCGCAGTGAAACTCTTCTGCGCAAACGGGTCTAGCTGCGAAGTTGGCTCATCCAGCAAAAGCAGCTTTGGGCGCAAGACAAGTGCCGCTGCAAGGGCCACGAGCTGCTGTTCTCCCCCGGAAAGCTCGTTACAGCGTTTATGCAAGAGCGATTCCATGCCAAAGAAACTGACCGTCTCAAAAATGCGACGGCGCATTTCTTTCTCTGAAACGCCTCGATTTTCCAGGCCAAAAGCCAACTCTTTCAAAGGTGTCTCGCACACAAGTGCTTGTGCGGTAGCTTGTGGCACAAATGCAATGGTGTCTACGGATTGCGACTGCGTCATCGTAGAAACCTCTTGGCCGCAAACAACAATGGAGCCCTCTCGTCTACCTTGAGGCGCAATCTCGGGCTTAATGAGGCTCAAAATGGTGGACTTGCCTGAACCAGTTGGTCCCAGTAAAAGACTAATCTGACCAGCACAAACCTCGCAGGAAAAATCTTCTACGACGTTGCGGTCTGGAGTTAGAGCATACGCAAATGAGAGATTTTGAATAGCAAGAACTACTTCTTTACTAACTGAAGTAGTAGGTGAATTCTGAATATAGGAAGAATGCTCACTCATACAGACTGCTCCCATAAGACAGTATCAATACGCACAAAAATTGCTGGTAAAACGGTAAACAGCACCACGCCCAGATACCAAAAGCTCGCCTGAAACTCTGGCATAGTAGGATAAAACTGCCAAGCTTGTACCAGCATATACAAAGAAACCGCAGCTATAACGCTTAAGAAAACAAATACCAGCAACGCCACAGTATCATAGGCGTCAAGCACTTCAGTATTCCATCTGCTCCTGTGCCCTGCCATTCCCCAGCCTCGAGACACAATAGACTGAAACGTACTCATCGACTTCTCCAGCGCGCTCATGCACACTGCGTTAATGGTGGTAGCTGATTGCGCAATAGTTTTTCTCGCGCTCAAAAGACGGCTTTGACTTGGAACACGGCTTTGCTGATGTGACTGCACAGCAGAATCACACCTTCTAGCTGCGGTATTTGCTGACTGGATTTGGCGGGCTATTGTCAGATCAGAAAGTAGTTGCGGCATAAGCTGCACAGAAAGACTCAAGACCAGCTGCAATCCCGGAAAGCGCACACTTGAACGCTGCAACATCTCGAGCGGCGACACTACTGTAAATAGGCACTCAAGCCAGCTCAAAGTACTTACAAGCACGAGACCTGAGGTAACCCCGTACACCAGACTTTCTGCGTACAGTTGTGTGTGTCCAAAAGAATACAAAACGGTAGAGCCAGATGCCGAGAAAAACGGATTAATTATCGCCATCAATATAATAATTGGAGCATACCAAACAAGCTGTTTAACAGCATGTTTGGTGTCAAACAACTGAATTGTACAAAGCTGCGCTCCTAGAAAAGCAATCAGTGCACAGAGAGGTTGAAAAGAAAATGCGGCAAGTGCTACCTCACATCCAAACAGTACAACCGTAGCAAGTGGATGAAGGCGAGAAAAGCTTGTGCGCGCGAGATTCATTAGTTCACCGCGTTAACGTACGTCCAAACAACCGAATCGCCATCATGCAGAACATATGCATCTGACGTGTAGTTAGGCTGAACACCGTTAACTGAGTATACCCAGCCGCTCTGTGGACCGTGGTCACGCTCTGCAAGCCCATTAATAGCCGCAACGTACATACCAAACGACGTGCTACGTGCATTTACCCCGGCTCCACTTGCAAGCAACGCGTCATAGACTGACGTACCCTCTTGCACCTGGAGGTTGACGGTAAATGAAGACCCTTTGGCTGCAGAGCCGTCAACCGTAACACTTACAGAAAGCGCATTATTCTCTTTACGAGGAGCAGCTACAGCGTTTGTTGAGTTACCAGAGTTAGAAGGCTCCGACGTTTTCTGATTAGAAGAATCCTGCGTTTTAGACGCATCAGCATTTGATTGAGCATCAGGAGTAGAGCTCCCTTGCGTCTGTGACGTCTGAGAGTCTGCTTGCGTGCCAGAAGCACCTGCTGCCGTCTGACCTTGTGCGGTAGGAGCTTCTTGAGCAGAAGTGCTTGAAGCGGGCGTAAAGAAATACTGGACTAATGTCCATGCAAAGAAAAGCATGAACACAAAAGATACTATTGATGCTGCCAAATAGAGAATCCGTTTGGATTCTCTTGTGAGCTTAACCACTATCTCACCTGGCCTCGGCCATTGGGAACATGGTGAATTGCAGCAGTTTCTTTCTTAAGCAACACTACAAACACTGCAAGAACTGCACCAGAAGCAAAGAAACCAAAGACACTCAGAAGTGGAATGGTAGGTGCAGAGGACACCTGCTGTGGGGCAGCAGCCTGCTTATTTGAGTATTCAGTAGGTGGAAGCTGCTTCTCGTCAGAGTTGTTATCTGCAGTCTTGTTCTCAGATGGAGCCTTTGTAACCTCCTCACCAGCACTCGCAGCGGTGGTCGAGGAAGTTTCATGCGCAGCTGGAGATGAAGGATCTTGAGCTGGCACGTTTGTAGCTGTGGAATCTGTCCTGCTAAAAATGTCTCCAGATGGCTGGGTATTCTCGCCAGAAGGTTTCTGATTAATAAGCGAGAAAAGCGTGCCAGAGTCATTGGTGTAATAAAGGTTACCCTCAAAGTCTGCAATTACCGACGATGTGGTGTAGTTCTGATGATCTTTATCAGGAGTGTAAATCTGAGCTGCTCGGCTGGTGCCCAACTTGTATACCCATACGCCACCAGGTAGACCGTTTACCGTGAAGTAGGCGTAGGTACCGTTTTGCTGAACAGAAACAAGAGGGGTGCTCTGAGACTTACCCTTGCCAGCACGAGCCTGGTCAGTCACCGTAAAGGTGTCAAGAGAAATCACAGAGATAGTTCCGTAGCCCTCAGCATCGACGCCGTTAACAAAGACGTTAGAACCGCTGATAGTTGGTGTAGAGGTGGATTCTGCTGCAAATTTGACTTGCTTCTCCTCAACAAGAGAAGAACCGTTTCTTCTAATCAGGTGCAGCGTACCGTCATTTCTGGTTACGGCAAGATAGGTTCCATTACCGTTTTGATCAACAGAGACAGGAACAATACCTGCGCGAATTGGTGAGCCAAGGTTAAGCTCAGCCTCAATGGCACCGGTTGTACCACTAATGAGTCTGACTGAAGAGGACTCGTCACCAATCATAAAGTCAGAGCCAGAGGCAGCAGCACCAGACCAGTAATAGCCCGAAGCCTGACCAGAGGTGGCACCAGGTGTATTTGCAGGTTGTGCGTTCTGCTTCCAGCGAAGCGCGCCCGTCGTAGCGTCAACAGCAACCATGTAGCCACCAGCTGCGTCAAATCCGCTCATCTTGGTAAACTCAGCCAAGATGGTGCCGTTATTAACTGTCAGGCTAGAAACAGATTGCAGCGTATTAGTAGTATCCAGCGGTTCTGTCTTCCAGATGCACTCCATAGTTGTTGCCGAAAATGCGGTAAGACATCCATCATCGGTAGCAACAACAATCATGCCATTAACGTACAGAGGACGTGCAAAGTACGAGACCTTCGAGCCAATCTGTGCCTCGGCAATAAGGTTACCTGTTGCAGCATCAACTGCTTTGAGAGTAGAACCACTCACGTAATAGACAGTGTCTTTAACAATGACCTGATCAGAAATAAATCCAGGTGCATTTTGAGTTCCCTCAGTAACACTCCAGCGCAAGGCTGCAGAGTTAATTGGGGTGCTCTGCGTAGTAGTGGAACCGTTTCCGCTACCAAAACCGCTCCAAGATGCATCGTAGTTAGGGTGCTCAGCAAATGGATTGATAACCAACTCTTTTTGAGGAGTTGGAATGGAGCTATCCTGTCCACCATATGTCCAGGTAATAGTTGTGTTCTCGTCCAAGGTAACATTATTTGCCATCTTGTCCGAAAGCTGGCCGTTCACAAAGAACTGCCACCACTTATAGGCACCATCTACCTGCGCTGTTGCAAGCGTAAGTCCCTGTGAAGGCGACGTAATAGAAGACAAATAACCGCCTGCTGCATCATAGGTTAGGCCATTATTCTTCAGGTAGTCATACGTTACCTTGTCAGCAGTGGTACCCTTACGAACCTCAATAGTCTGAGTAGGAGCCCAGTGCTGAGGCTTACCGTCTTTATCAAGACCTACTACAGAAAGAGTGACGGAAACAAGCTGACTTGGATCTGGGTCTTCCTCTACAGGTCGAGCGCCCTTCTCGCCTGCCACAGTAAAGGTGGCAGAGACCTTCTGATTAGTAAGGGCTTGGAACTGCTCGTTATCTGGATACAAGCTTGCATAGCGAGAATAACGTGCACTTGAAAGAAGCGCAGAGACCGTAACAGAAGTGTTGTACTCAGGAGTCTGTGCTAGAACAAGATTCTCATTCTGAATGATTGTTGGCTGAGAAGAACTGTACGTGCGCGCCTGATCAGCAGGACCCATGGGATCGTATGTTGGGAACTCTGAAGGCACAATACCACTTGCGGTCTTATCGGTATTGTTAACATCATAAGACCAGGTCAAAGAGCCGTCAGCAGCACGATAGAACTTGTTTGGTGTAGCCAAGGACTCAGAAACGCTATCCTGCTTATTCTGCTGACCAGAAGGAGTAGCAAGTGCATCCCAGAAATGAGCCTTAGACTCATTCATCAAAGTAAGCTCTGCATCAATATCAGCCTGATTAAGCGGGCTTACCGTAACCGTAAGAGTCTTAGAGACTGATACCTCAGGATTTTCTTTATCGGTAACGGTCAGAGTGATGTCTACCTGCTGCGCAGAAGCAGAAGGCAGAGGCTGGTACACCGTTCCTCTATAGCCATTGAACGTAATAGCAGCATTGGAGGAAGTATACGTAAACTGATAGCGCTTTCCATCTAAGCCAAAGTTCTTTGGCGTAGGCATCTGCAGGTCGTCTGTAACCGCCTGAGCATTAATTGAGTGATTGGTATACACATCTTTAATGCTTGATGTCGAGAAACGCCTGTTAATACGCCTCAACAGATTATTCTGTGCATCGGTAATAGCCGAAGGATCCCCTGGAACCGTTATGGTAAAGGTTTTCTGATAGCTTGTCTGAGGAGCGTCTGAGCTGCTCAGAGAGACATTTGCAGTCAGCGTTACCTGCTTGTCACGAATGCCGCGGGTAACTGTTGCCTTATAAGGCTCAGTACCATATCCATCAATGCGAACGACAGAGGTATCTGAGCTAGTCCAAGTGACCTTAGACCATGAAAGTTGATTTCCATCTGCGGAAACAAGCTTATGCGGAAGAGTAAAGTCTGAAGTTACAGAAGATTCATTCTGTCCTGCCGCGTATGATGGCGCAAGGTTTTGAGATACGTCAGCAAGTTGCGCCTGAGATTTTGCCTCATCCCAAGGAATTAAAACATTGCAGGTATATTGGACGGTCTTGCCATCTTTGGAAAGTTCAAAGGTAACTTTTGCCTGACGGAGGATAAGAGTGCTTCTCTGGTTAGTAAAACCGGCCGCATCCATCCAGAAGTACTCAATAGAACCATTAGTCGCAAAATCAGTAGAAATGCCTGCGTGAGCATATGAAGCTGTCGAAGACATCTGAACAGATGCCACTCTAACGTTAACCTCTCCAGCACCAATGCGACGCAGCTCTTCTGCAACCATGGTATTGAGGTTAGTATCTACACCATAGCGAGGTTTTGGCTTATAGAAGGAATTAGTCAGAGTTTCTACTGCCTGGTCCAGCGTTTTGTGTGGATAGTCAGTCTCATTTGTGGTTGCTGCAACGCCAGAGCCTGTCTCTTCAGAGGTTGTGGTTGCACTACTTGTAGCTTCTACCGTACCAGAAGCAGCTTCCGTACCAGAAGCGTTGTCCTGAGCAGTAAGGGCATTCTCTGCTGAGGAGGTTGCAGTAGCAGCAGTAGCAGTAGTGGTCAACTCCCCCGCTGCTTCTGCGAATGCAGGAGCTGGTAAGAGCGCAAACACTAAAAGTATGGAGAAAAGGCTATTGAGCGCCTTTTTAAACATGCTTCTAATTCCTTCCAACTTGTGGTGAATTTAGCCTTCTTGCCAAAACAAGCACCACGATTCCAAGTACAACTAAAGGCAGACTGAGCAGCTGTCCCATGGTAATAAAGCTGCCAAAAAGGTAGCCAAGCTGCTCGTCTGGAACACGAACAAATTCCACGACAAACCTAAAAATGCCATAGAGCATCAAAAACGTTCCAATGAACGTTCCTTGTGGACGAGGAGGGTACTTCCTAGAAAGGACGTACAAAATGGCAAACATCACAAGGCCCTCGAGAAGGGCTTCGTAGAGCTGAGAAGGATGACGGTAGACCGCTCCTCCTGTCTCAAACATTACTCCCCAAGGCAGATCTGTGGGCTTTCCCCAAAGCTCACCGTTGATAAAGTTTGCGCAGCGTCCAAAGAAAAGACCAAGCGGCGCACCAATAACTCCCAGGTCACAGATGGTAGGGATAGAGAGGCCCGATGCCTTACAGACAATAGAGCCGCCCACAACAGCGCCTACAAGGCCACCGTGGAAGCTCATGCCACCTTGACTTAAAGCAAATGCATCAAGTGGATGAGTCACGTAATAACCAGCGCCGTAGAAAATAACGTAGAACAGACGAGCACCAACAATAACGCCAAACGAGATGCCAACCATCAAATTAAGTACGTCATCAAGGGTAACGTTAAGTTTCCAGCGCTGAGCAGTTCTATACATAACTACGCCAGCAAGCACAAAGCCTACAAGATATGCCAGACCATACCATCTGATAGACAGCGGACCCAGAGAAAGTGCTACTGGGTTTAATGAATGATAGAAAGCATCAAGCCACACAATACGTCCTACTTACTAAAACTACTTTGAAAGAACATGCGAAGGAGTTGCTCCGCGCTGACCCTGATAATGGCTGCCAAGATCTTTGCAGCCATAAGGACGCTCAACAGGGGAACTCATACGCTCAAAGGAAAGCTGACCAATCCTCATGCCAGGATGCAAAATGATTGGAAGGTTAGCAACATTAGAAAGCTCCAATGTGAGCTCTCCGTCCCAACCTGGATCAACATAACCTGCAGTTGAGTGAATCATAAGACCTAAGCGACCCAAGGTAGACTTACCTTCAAGTTTGCCAAGGATATCGTCAGGAATAGCAATGCGCTCAAGCGTAGTACCAAGCGCAAACTGACCAGGGTGAAGAACAAAAACTTCTCCCTCAGGAACATCAATTGACTCAGTAAGACCCTCTTGAGCTACAAGTGGATCAATTGAGGTGTGTGTAGAATTGCGGAAAATTCTAAAGTTTGAGCCAAGACATACGTCAACCGATGCAGGCTGCACATTTTTCTCGCATAAAGGCTCAATAACGATACGACCAGCAGCAATCTCGGCTTTAATGTCGCAATCAGAAAGAACCACAACGTCCACCTTTCTTACGTCATACAAATGTATGGTCAGAAAAACTAATTATCCGTTTATATAAAATATCACGCCCTACGCAATAATGTGCGGGGCGTGATATATAAATTTTGTAATTACGCAGGTCAATTATGGTTCACCACAACTTCTCTGCATAAAAAACACGTTTATGCGCATGAAGCTCACAACCGATAAGCGCCAAACGTTCACTTTTGACGCCGAGCGATAACTTACAGCATTGCAGGCTGAACGCGCTTTACACCAGGAACGTGCTCAATCAGGATGCGCTCAATACCCTCAGACATGTCGTATGCAGACATTGGGCAGCCGGCGCAAGAACCAGTCATCTCAAGCGTAACGGTGCCGTCATCGCTTACATCAATAAGCTCAACGTCGCCGCCATCGGTCTGAAGGCTCTGACGGATAACATCAAGGGTTGCATTCAAAAGGTCACGATTAATGGCCATGTTTGCTCCTATTCAAACTCTTCAAGCGCGGATGCGCCCATAATTTACAACATGAGTATCCTACCCAAAATTCCAAACTTATTTCTGCACTATCCAATTGGCGAGAAAAGATGTCCAACTGAAGCATCTTTAAGACGTGCAGGCAATGATGCACCCGACACTGTCGCCGCAATCGCTGCAGCTACGCGAGAGGTAGCCTCTCTTGTCTGCTCCGTGCTCAGAAGCGTTGCGTCCACCATAAAACGCTTCACACCAGCAGAAAGCATCTCAGCCATCTCTGGCACGCCGTCAAAGAGCTTGGGGCTCCAAATCTTGGAGCGACCATGTCTGTCAGTCCTTACGGGCATGTAATCGTTATCAATACCTCTAAGAGTATGCTCCTCAAGGCGCAGCTTACAGGCATCGCAATCGTGGATACACTTGCCCGTAGACATCAAAATACAATGCTCAGTGGTCATGGTACGAATACGGCCGCTGACCATATAACCCACAGGAATCGAGGCGTTTCTCGCCATATGACAGATCTCTTGGAGAGTAAGCTCGGAGTTGAGCCAGACGCCTTCTGCGCCCATGTCGGCAAGCGCCTGCAAAGCGTAGTCGTTGTGGACTGGAATGCACTCGCGCACCTCAGGGATGGCTCCGCGCTCAACGGCCAGCGCCAGCTCGGAGATGTTTCCCACGGCAATCGGCTTACCTGCAGCAACGTAGGGATCCAAGCGATTATAGTCAATCTCGCGACATACCTCATCAAGCCATGGGGTCACCTTGGCGAGAAGATCCTCTGGCCACGAAGTCTCTGCGAGCGCATCGGTAGTTGCATACAGACGATTTGCTCCCGCCTTGAGCGCAACACGTGCCTGCTCGGGAGTCTCAACTAGAACACAGACCTCTGCCTGCGATGCATTTGTTTTTGCAGTCGCCTCATCAAAGGCAAAAAGCTTCTCTTTGTCTTGGGCTTCTCGCTCCTTTTGATAGGCAAGACGGGAAAGCGGAGCAATCTTCTGCTCGCGGTTCTGGTACTCCTTAAGAAGTGCGACCTCAAGCTGCTCACATGCCGCAGCGCGGACCTTGTGGACAGCACTAAAGCTCATGCCGCACGTATCGTCCATCTGGACGTCAAAGCTTACGGCCTCAAACGGTGAGGTTCCCATACGGCCAACGTGCTCAATGAGCTCGTCAGAGGTTACCGCCTTAGTGCGGGCCTCCTCCACCACAAAGCCCTCAGCAGACGCACGTGCAACGCCATCTGCGGTAGAGAGCGTCACCGTAAAGGGCTGGCCAATGCGGGCAATAATAGCCACGTCAACGGCACGTTTGCGAGGATACTCCAGTGAAGAAATCTGCTCAGCAGCTACGCGCGCAGCTTCAGAGCGAATGATGCGCACCGTAGATCCGGTCTGCATAACGCGAGAAGTGCGAACGGTAACTGTCTGACCAGGCTCAACATCAATAGGACAAAGAGCGGTCAGGAACTTGTCAGGCTCATCGAGCGGCCTAATCTCAAGCAAGTCATTCTTGCCAATAGGCGCGTGTGCAATAAGATCAACATCTGCCTGCTTGTAGCGGCGCAGCTTAACACGGCCACCATTCAGACCACTCTTGCGCTCAAGAGCATCCTCAAGTGGACGTCCGCCGGTTACCTCACCAACAATCTCACCGCGGTTGTTGGAGCGCTCGTAGCTCATCATCTCGTTACCAGCGGTGCCATGCAGGTACGCGTTGGTCAGGCCGCGGTTAAATGAGCGCTTGAGCAAGCGGTGGCGGCGCGCCACATCGGCTTGGTTGTCCACGCCCTTCTCGGCAGCATCAATTGCCTGACGATACGAAGACACCACCGAGTACACGTACTCAGGCGCCTTCATGCGGCCTTCAATCTTAAGCGAGCCAACGCCCGCCTCAATCATATCGGGCACGTCATCAATAGTGCAGTAATCCTTAGGGCAGAGCAGTCTATCAATGCCACCCATCGAGACAACTTCATGCTTAGAGTTGAGCAGCTCATAGGGCAGACGGCACGGCTGCGCGCAAGCTCCGCGGTTAGCAGAGCGATCTCCTCGCATAGATGACATGTGGCAGATGCCCGAATAGCAAAAGCACAGGGCACCGTGACCAAAACATTCCAGCTCAACACCAAGCTTAGAAATGGTAGAAATTTCTTCTTTCGTAAGCTCTCTGGACAAGGTAACGCGGCCCACGCCAAGCTTTTTACAAGCAGCAACACCGCGCGTATCGTGGATGTTTGCCTGCGTTGATACGTGGCATTCAATCTCTGGCCAGGTCTTTCTTACCTGAGCCATAAGGCCCCAGTCCTGGATGATAAAAGCATCTGCACCAAGAATCCACGCGCGACGAATCAAGCGCAAAACACGCTGCATTTCGTCCCACTTAACAACAACGTTCACGGTGACGTATACGCGAGCGCCAGCTAGATGAGCCTGTCTGCACGCACGCGCAAACGACTCGTCGTCAAAGTTGTCCGCACCACGGCGGGCATTGAAGTTGTTGCCCAAGCCGCAGTAAATAGCGTCAGCACCACCAGCAAGAGCTGCGGTAAATGGCGCCGGACCTCCCGCTGGGGCGAGAAGTTCCATCTGGGTTGCACGAGGAAGTGGCTGAGTTGGGAGCTCTTTATCAGAAGCTTCCTCTGTCCACTCTGGCTCGTTCATGCGATTTAGCTCGTGAGCTGTGGATTCTCGCTCACGACGATTACGTTCGTTCATAGTACCTAACTTGCCTTCAGCGCTTGTTACTTCTTAAGTGAAGAAAGTGCTGGATGAATCTTATCTTTGTCGGAAAGAATGACCTTTGCTGGATCTAAGGTCTTCTCGCCAAGAAATGCTGGCCACTCAACGCCAAGCTCTGGATCGTTCCACATGATGCCACCCTCATCACCTGGGTGATAGATGTCGTCACACTTATAGCAGAACTCCGCAGTCTCAGAGAGGACCAAAAAGCCGTGGGCAAAGTCGCGAGGAACAAAGAACTGCCTGCGGTTCTCAGCGGACAGGACAACGCCTTCCCACTGACCCCAAGTTGGACTTCCCTCTCGCAGGTCAACAGCAACGTCAAAGACAGTGCCAGAGATTACGCGCACAAGCTTTGCCTGTGGATGCTCAATCTGGAAGTGAAGGCCGCGAAGCACGCCCTGAACGGAATAGGACTGGTTGTCCTGTACAAACGAAGCATCAATGCCGCCGGCAACAAAGTTTTCTTCACGATAAGTCTCCATAAAGCCACCACGCGCATCACCGTACAGCTTTACGTCCACAACCTTTACACCTTCAATCGAGGTGTCATAAAACGTAAAATTGCCCGACTGAATAGGGTTTTTAAGCTCTTTTGGAAACTCCATAGCGTTCACCTTTCGATTTCTTTAGGTAATCTACTATATACGAGTCAAGATTAATAAGGCTTTTGAGCTATGATATTCATGCAGTTAACGTGTAATTTGCAATTCAAAGGATGCTTGTGAGAATTCTTGCAGTCGTTCCCGCTTACAACGAAGAAGCCTGCATTGCTTCAACTATTACAGAGTTGTGCCAGGTAGCCCCTCAAGTTGATTACATCATAATCAACGACGGCTCCGCTGACCGCACACTGGATATCTGTAAAGAGCGTGGATTTAACTACCTTAATTTACCTGTTAATGGTGGTCTTTCTGCTGGCTTTAGGGCCGGTATGCGCTATGCAAAAGAGCATGGCTACGATGCAGTGGTGCAGTTTGACTCCGATGGCCAGCACAGGCCTGAGTACATTGCTCCTATGGCCCAGGCAATGGTAAACGAGGGAGCAAACATTGTTATTGCTTCCCGTTTTGTCACCAAGCCGCGCGGAAATTCTCCCCGAGAGATTGGCTCCAAGCTTATTTCTTGGCTTATCAAAACAAGCACTGGTCAGACTATCACTGACCCCACGTCAGGCATGCGTATGTACGACCGCGGCCTTATTGAGACGTATGCGCGCTCCTTTGATTTCTCCCCCGAGCCAGACACTATTTCGTTGCTGATGCGCCGCGGTGCAAAGGTTGTCGAGATTGAAACTGAAATGCGTGAGCGTCAAGGCGGCGAGTCCTACTTGAGCTTCTACAACTCAATTATGTACATGGCTCGCACGTGCCTCTCGCTTTTGCTTTTCCAGTGGTTTAGATAAGGTGGCACCATGACTTTAGTTCTGAGAATTCTGCTGCTTATTGGCGCCCTTTTTGCCATGGGCATTGTCATCAATAGCGTCCGCAAATCAAAGATTCGCATCTCCGACTCTGTCTATTGGGTTGTTTCTGCAGGAATCCTTGTTTTGTTTGCGCTCATCCCTCAGCTTGCCTATTTCTTCTCGGGCCTGTTTGGCTTTATGAGCCCTGCAAACTTTGTCCTAATGCTGGTTATTGTGATGATCCTCATCAGGCTCTTTCATCAGTCCTGTGCAATCTCCAAGCTCACCTATAAGGTTGAGCAGCTTTCAGCTGAGCTTGCTCTACGCGACAAAGATGCACGTGACGAGAAGAACCTTGATTTTGTAACTGATCTTAACCAGCGTACGCGCGTATAAACGACAAGCTAGTCATTTGACGGCACGCTCACACAGGCAAGACAATAAAAAAGTCCGCTTACGCAGCAGACTTTTTCTTTTGCTCTTTGAATCCAAAGAAACAGAAGACGCCAAATACAAGAGCAAGTATTGCAAGCGAGGCATCATAAAGCACACATGCTCCCATAATGCCAAAGTTGCCCACAAACCATCCTCCGGTAAGTGCAGCAAAGCCTGCACCTGCAGCGTAGCTTACAAAGACGGCGACCTGCTTACGCATGGTTACTACGGCATAGTACAAAATAACAGTAAGAGCATTAAGCAAGCCACCAAAGAGCAGCAGCAAAAGTTCTAGCTTATATGGCTCAAAATCAAGACCATACAAAAGTCCAAGGACCGGAGCTCCCAATGGCCACGCCAGGGCCATTGAAACAACAGTAGCCAGGGCAACTACGGCAAACCCTTTAAGAATCAGACCTACAAACTGCTTGTCTTGCTGATTATTCCAATATTCGGCCATCTGAGTGAGCAGTGGCTTAAAGACAAAGTTACTTAAAAGATTGATAACCATGGCTGGCATGGCCAATGCCGTAAAGAACGTAAGAAGCGCCTGATCGCTCAAAGCACCCAGTGCATAGCGAGGAGCACCAACAACGTACGTTAGCAAAAATGAACCAGCAAATAATGGAGCGGTGGTAACCAACAGCTTTGTAATTTGCTTAACGTCAAAGGTAGGCTTAAGCGTTGCCATCTTCTTAGTAGGAGGAATAACAAGCGCAATCATAACTACCAGCGATGCAACAAAAGAAAGAGCTGCGCCAACAAGCAAGTTCTTTGTAAGAAGCACGCCTACTGCAAAGCCAACAACGGTTGCAAGAACACGATAAAAGAATGCTCTACCAGCAATATCTAAGCGACCATGTTGTTGGAACATGCCATGGAAAACATCTTCTACAACGTCAAATAAACGAAGCGATGCAATAAGGGCATACAGCACTCCCTCGTAGCTCAATCCCTGGGACTGCAGGGTAAAGATGATGATTCCCGCAACCATCAAACCAGTTGTGATGATTCGTGCCGCAAGATACACACCAAACGAGAACACTTCTTCTGTATCGGTAACCTGATACGTCCTAATTTCAAAGTGACCAATAACCATAAGCTGCTGAGCCACAGCATACGCAAGCGAGAAAACACCACCGGCAGCAGCTCCCATGGTACGTGTGACCACCATCAACATAAGCACTGTTGAGGCAGCGTTCATTAAAGAACCAAGCGTATTCCAAAAGTAGTTTTTCTTAAGCTGTTCCGCAGAAGTATCAATAGTCATAGTTAGCTTTTCTGACCAAAGTCTTCAAATGCCTGACGGCTTCCTTTGGTAACGTCTACCTCTTTCCACTTACCAAAATCAAGCGCACCAGGATGATGGTTTTTACGATCCTTCTCTGGAGGAAGCTGCATGTAATCCCCGTATCCCCTGGTTAAAAGCTTGTCATATTCCTTTGGAAGCGTAGTAGTAATGTCCTCAAAAGGAACGCGAACCATTGGAAATACATCCTCTTTATCCATAGACCAGTTCTCTGGATCAGGTTCAACAAAGCTTGCGTAATGAGTGGTTTTCTCGCCCTCTGCAGCACGTGCTGCCTGATCCCATTTACATTGAATGTACGCAGATGAAACCCTAAAAAGCTTCAAAGCGTGATGAATGACAAAACATCCCGCAAGAGCAACTTTTTTCTTCCAGCCAACTAAAGGCACACGAGGTGTTGGAGTAACCAGCAGGAAGTTCAAGCGTCCCCAGAACCATGTTTGACGCTTAATCTTAGCCAGCTTCTTTGGATCCGCCGGAATTTTATCAAAGGGGAAAATTCCAATTGAGATAGCGTACGTAAAAGGGCAGGTCATAAACTCATCAGGAACACACACTGTTCCCTTTAAAGAAAGGTTTGTATTTACTGCAGGAAAGTAATTGTTCGTCCTGCCGTTTTGAATGCAAAAATCTGGTCGAAGAAGCGCAGGTGCTTTCTCCAAAAAAATCTCATAATCCTCGCGGAACATCGAGATATCTACGTCATCATCCCAAGGAATAAAGCCTTTGTGTCTCACAGCGCCAATGGCTGTTCCACCGTACGCCTGGTACGAAATGCCAAGCTCCGTGCAGACGCGGTCAAGCTCATCCATCAAAAGCGTAGAAAGAATCTGGATCTTTCTTAGCTCATCGGGGTTCTCGTATGTCTTATATCCGTCAGACTCCACAAAGGCTCCCATTCGCCATCGTCCGATAACATTCTTATAATACTAGACATCGGAGCTAATCGATTGGATGTAGCAATGTATACACCTCAGGATCACACGTTTGCTGTCTGCGCTTATGGCGAGAG
>USKU01000020.1 GCA_900555335.1 uncultured Atopobium sp.
CGTCTTTCTTATCCGTTGAATTGCTGGTATCCGCTGTCTTTTCTGTCACAACTGGGGTGGTGCTGACCTTTGGTCCAAGACCGGATCCGTCGGTGATATAGCTGAGGAACATGGCGTAAAGAATGACGGCAGAAATGGTAAAGATAATCGAAATAATGGTCACGATAGTCAGCGCTCTTACACGCTTGCGCGACAACTTTGGCACACGATTTACCTGCGACGATTGTCCAGCGGTAGAAGCAGCGTTGGAATAATAATCGCGAGAAGGTGCGTATTGGGGTCGAGGCATGTACTGCGTGCCCTCGAGCGTGTTCTGATTGCTGTCTGGATATGTCTGCTGGTTGTAGTCATCGTTGTCGCTGCTACGGAACTTGTGTGTAGAGCGCCTAATAACGTTCTGGTAAATCTGCGAAGCAAGCGCCGAGGCGGCGGCACCAACAGCCACGCCGATGATTGAGCCAGCAATACCAATCTGGTTTGACAACACAAATGCGGTTACCGCAGCAAGCGACGTTGCCAAAATTTGGGTAATCGAGACGTCCTTCAGAAGGCCGGGTTTCTCGTCCGCCGCGTCATCTGTAGGTTGAGCAGGCGACGCAAGTCGAGTTTTGTCTGCATCAAAGTGCTTATAGCTCACAAGATGCTCCTTTCTTCGAACTGATAGCCTACCTCATTTTTGTGAAGAAGTAATGTTTCGTCGCTAAATCGCAACATCAGCTGCCGAGAAACCCGTCGGGTTTCTTGTCCGAGCGCGCCTGGGTTTCTCGACTGCGCATGCGTTGGGATGCTCGATCAAGTGTGTCGGGTTTCTCGCGGTGTTTTGTTAAAAACGACCCTATCAAAGGTGATGAAACAAGGTATTATTTATATGTATCAGTTTTCCGTCAAACGGAGGTTTAGCATGCTTGTAAGCGCAAAAGCCATGCTCCAGAGTGCCGAGAAGGGCCACTATGGCATCGGCGCATTCAACGAGAACAACCTTGAGTGGACCGCAGCAATCCTTGATGCAGCAGAAGAGCTTCAGTCTCCTGTCATCATTCAGTGCACCAGCGGCGCAGCAAAGTGGCAGGTAAGCTACCGCGTTGTTGCAGACATGGTTCGTCGTCTTGTTGAGGACAAGAACATCACCGTTCCAGTTGCTCTTCACCTTGACCACGGTTCATACGAGGATGCGTTCAAGTGCATTGAGGCTGGATTTACTTCCATCATGTACGACGGTTCTCACGAGCCAGATTTTGAGACCAACCTTAAGCGCACCGAAGAGGTCGTAAAGGCAGCTCACGCAAAGGGCATTTCTGTTGAGGCTGAGGTCGGCGGCATCGGCGGCACCGAGGACGGCGTAACCGCTAAGGGCGAGCTTGCTGATCCTGAGCAGTGCGCAAAGATTGCTGACCTGGGCGTTGACTTCCTTGCATGCGGTATTGGCAACATTCACGGTATCTACCCAGCTAACTGGGAGGGTCTCTCCTTCGATCAGCTCAAGGCTATCAAGGAGCGCGTTGGCGATCTTCCACTTGTTCTCCACGGTGGTACCGGTATTCCTGTAGAGCAGGTTCAGAAGGCTATCTCTATGGGCATCTCCAAGATTAACGTCAACACCGATCTTCAGCTTGTCTTTGCTGAGGCAACCAAGAAGTACGTTGAGGCTGGCCTTGTTGACAACGGCAAGGGCTACGATCCTCGTAAGCTCCTGAAGCCTGGTCGTGAGGCAATTGTCGAGCGCACCAAGGAGCTCATCCGCGAGTTTGGTTCCGACGGTAAGGCTTGGAACTAACCTGCGGCATACGCTGGGCGCGCATCGAAGCGACGCACGCTCGCAGCTAGTTAAAGCGACGGACCTGGATTTTCTCCAGGTCCGTTTTTGTTGGGCCGGCATGTGCGAAAGACGTGCACCTAGTACGTTCTTCTCGCGAGATACACTTGATGAGAGCCTGATTTTTTCGCCAAGTCTGAACGATTTGCCGGATTTGCTCACCATGTCTGAGTAATTTGCCTGTTTTTCTCGCCTTATCTGAGTGATTTTGTTCAGACTTGTTAAACAATTCAGGCTCGTTTCATGAAAGAGAAGTGCGCAAACTGCTTGATCCGGTTCGCATTTTAAACTAGTGTCAATTAACATGTAATGCTCATTTGCGTCATGCAACATGGAGAAGAATACTCAGTTAAATTATGGAATTCTAATTTTGTCACTTATTTGTCATGAAATTGATAAAGTACATTTATTTAAGTGGTCTAACCTTTGTAGCAGGACTTTTAAAAGATAGTATTTGAAGGTGTTTTTTATCTATCTGCGGAAATAACGTATTAATCAAATATTCGTAGGTTTTTGTTGTTTTGCCTATTTGATTTTTAGAAATACTATTTCCATATGGAATATTACCTTTCACATACATCTGCTCTACAAATTTATCGTGCTTTGCGAACACGGAGACACGAACTCTTAACTCATGGATTTAATGAGTATCTGAATAAGTTCAATTTAGATGCTAGACAATTACTGACCAAAGATGATATTCCTTATCGTGATTTGGTTAGAGCTATTAATACCGAGTTGCTAGTAGATTATGGTATTGAACTTAAAAATCCAGTTGAAATTACTGTGAGCAATAAAAAGAATTCCTGTGCTTATGAAGGAATTTATTTTCATGTTGATACATGTGCTTCGCTTGACTCTGTAATAAAACTGAATATAAGCAGCTTTTCAGTTTTAATTTCATCTCCATTCGAATTGCTGTTTCAAATGGCCTCTAAATTGAGTCTGTTAGAACTAGTGCTCCTCATTTCAGAATTCCAAGGACGTTTTGTTATTGATGCGTCAACAGGAGAATTGCAGTCAAATTGGTATTCACCTCTTTTCAAAAAGTCAGAATTACTTGCATATCTCAGCAAAAAGAAAGGTGCTAGATCTTTTAGAAAAGTAAAGGCTGCGGCAGATTTGTCTGTTGAAAATGCAGCTTCCCCGATGGAGGTTAAACTTGCACTTCGAGCTTTAATGCCAGTGCATAAAGGTGGATATGCTATTCCATGCGTTGAGTTAAACAAAGAATTTGAGATACAAAACATGTCAGGTATCAAATCTCAAAAGAAAAATCGTGCAATCGATCTACTTCTGTCCAGCGGTGTGTCAAATGCACGAGGTACTCAAAATGTAGCACTTGAATATAATGGATCTGTTCATGAATCGATTGAGATTGCAGGTAGAGACTACAAACGAAGTAATGAACTTTTAGCTGCTGGCATAGAAGAGTTTGTAATTAGCAAAAATGAATATGACGACATTGTTTTTATGGACAATCTATTTACAGTCATTCGTTCAAGGCTAAATTTATCGAGAAGACATACATCTTTAAAACAAAGGCAAATTGAAAGAGAGAAAAGAATTAAATTGTGGAAGGAGCTGGAAAAGATTTAGTAAGGCGGGCTTAAATCTGCAATGAAATTCTTCAAGGAATAGGAAATCAGAGCCTGAAAGTCACATCAAGTCTGAGTGAATTTACTCAGACTTGATAAGAAAAACCGGCAAATCACTCAGACATGGTGAGAAAATCCGGCAAATTGTTCAGACTTGACGTACTTTTCAGGCGCGCATTCAGCACACAGGAAGCGCGCATTCAGTACACATTCAGCGCGCTGCCCGTGCGCCCTTCTCGCGAGAAACCCTGTGCACTCCAAGGTCTTCTCGCTGTGCACGCTCTACCGCACACGACAATAAAACTGCAGCTTAAACTTTTACTCAGCGGTAGGGTTATCGACGGGGGAGACGTGCATGTTGCCTTCGTTGCGGGCGATGTCCGCAAGCGTCTTGCTGTCCAGAAAACTGGAGGTCATGCGGCCAAGGTCACGCCAAATGTTGATGGTGGTGCAGGACTCCATCTGGGGACAGAGGGTGGTGTTTGTGCAGTTCAAGCAGCTAGCGGGCGCAAGATTACCCTCGGCTGCACGGAGAATCTCGCCCAGCGTATAGTCCTCGGGATTGCGCGTGAGGCGATAGCCGCCGCCCTTTCCGCGCAGGCTCTCAACGTAGCCCGCCTTGTGCATCAGGGCAATGACCTGCTCAAGGTACTTGCGCGAGATGTTCTGGCGCTCGGAAACATCGCCCAGCGAGACCCAGCCCTCGTGAACGGCTAGGTCAGCCATTGCGCGGAGTGCGTACATTCCCTTTGTAGAGAACATTCCAGCCACGGCTACTCGCCGTCCTTGACACGCTCGCTATCGGCGCTGTTCTTGGCACGCTCGCTGTCAGAGCCGTTCTCGGTGGTAGAAGCACTAACTGTGGTGGAACCGCTGTTGTGAGCCTCGAGCATCTCCTCGAGCGTGTGCCATGCCAGCTCAGCGCACTTAACGCGCGCGGGCATGTGAGCGATGTCGTGCAGAATGTTGGCGTCTTCCAGCTGGTCAAGCACGGCCTCGTCGGTCTCTTCTCCGCGAATCATGCGTCCAAAGAGTTTGCAAAGTTCAATGGCCTCTTCTGGGGTGCGGTCGATCATCAGATCGCTCATGATGTCGGCCGAAGCCTGAGAGATTGCACATCCGCTACCCACAAAAGCAGCCTCGGCAATCTTTCCGTCCTCAATACGCACGGAAAACGTCAGCTCATCGCCACAAGAAGGGTTAACGCCCTCGTGAGAAACGGTAGGGTTGTCCATCTGATATTTGTAATCGGGGTGAGAAACGTGGTCCATAAACTCAGCGTTATACAGGTCGTTTGCTGCCACTTATTTCAACTCCTTGTTTTATTTGTTGCTAACCGTGCTGCCAAAGATCTTCCATACCTGGTTAAGGCCTTCGATCAGCTGGTCAATATCGTGTTTATCGTTGTAGAACGCAACGGATGCGCGGCACGTGCTGGACTCGTGCAGCTCAATCAAAAGCGGCTCGGCACAGTGATGACCAGCGCGAATGCAAACGTTGTTCATGTCTAGGATGCTCGAGACGTCGTGTGGATGAACGCCTCGCACGTTAAACGCCACAGCGCCCACGTGATTCTGTCCCAGCTTGGAGCCCACGATATCAACAAAGTCCAGCGTGCACAGTTGCTGCACCAAGTACCTGGCGAGAAGTTCTTCTCGCTTCTCGATCTTTGCCATGTCCAAGCCGTTGAGGTATTCGACAGCAACACCGGTAGCATAGATACCTGCAGCGTCCTGCGTACCCGCCTCAAACTTCTCGGGAACAGGAGCCCAAACGGCGCTGGTCTCGGTGACGGAATCAATCATCTCACCGCCGGTAAGGAATGGCGGCATGGCATCAAGCAGCTCAGAGCGGCCCCAAAGCACACCAATGCCCATAGGTCCGCACATCTTGTGTGCCGAGAAAGCCAACAGGTCGCAGTCAAGATCGTGCACGTCAATAGGGATGTGAGGTGCGGATTGGGCGGCGTCAACAACCATGTAGGCGCCCATAGTGTGAGCGCGTTTGGCAATAGCCTTGATGTCATTGCGGGTGCCCAGTACGTTGGAGACGTGTGTGACAGACACAATTTTGGCGCGCTCGGTAATCTTTGACGCGATCTCTTCTGGCGTAATCTGATACTGCGAATTCATGCGCAGGTACACCAGGTTAGCGCCGGTAGCTTTACAAATCTGTTGCCATGGGATGATATTGGAGTGGTGTTCCATAATGGAAATGACCACGTCATCGCCTGGTTTAAGCGCATAGCGACCAAGGCTTGAAGCAACTAGATTAAGCGCCTCAGAAGTGTTGCGCGTAAAGATAATCTGACGGTCTTCTGGCTTGCCGTTTTTATCGACAGCGCCAATGAACTTTGCAATTGAAGCGCGGGAACCCTCGATAGCTGCGGTTGCTTCCACGCTCCAACGATACAGTCCGCGCAGAGCGTTTGCGTTCATGGTCTTGTAGAAGCGCGACTGCGCCTCAATAACCTCGCGTGGGCGCTGAGAAGTAGCAGCGCTGTCCAAGTAAGCTACCTCGGGATTTGCTGCCAGAATTGGAAAATCTGCCTTGTAAGGGTTATCGGTAATCTGAGCAACTTCTGCGTCGGTCATTACGCGACACCACCTTTGCTGGAATCGGCTTCAGCGGCAGAGTCCCTGCTATCGCTGTCAGCTGCGTCGTTGCTGGCAGCATCGTTACTACCTGCAGCTTCGTCATAGTCGTGAGCAATTTCTGCGCCCAGCTCAGCCTCGCAACGCTCAACGGCCACGCGGTGAGAAATCTCCTCAGGTGCGTTGATGATGGCGTCTTCAAAGAGCGCGCGTATAAACAGCTGCTCTGCAGCCTGGCGAGAAAGTCCTCGAGCCGCAAGGTAATCAAGCTGCTCAGGGGAGACGGATCCAATGGTAGCACCGTGGTTACCAGCAACATCGTCCTCATCGCAGAGAATAACAGGCATGGTCTTGTTGACAACATCGTCGCCAAGAATCATGACCGTTTCAATCTCGTTACCCTGGGCATCCTTTGCGCCACGGACAAGATCGATGGTTGCACGAAGCGTCTTTTTAGCTGCCTCGTTAAGGACGCCAGACTCAGTGAGCTGCGCGCGCGTGGAGGTTCCACGCATGCGTACCAGGTGGTTGATATCAAGCGTCTCTTCGTGAGTGGCGTGATAGCGATTATTAAGGTCAAGGCGAGCGCGAGCGCCAACTAAGTTAGCGGTGAGGCCAAGACCGATGGTTGATCCACCCAGAGCGTACTGCTTAACATCAACGGCCGCGTCCTGGTGAACCTCAAGACCAACGCTCTCAAGGTGCTGCTGGCCCTCGTTGACGCCAAGCATCTCAATAAGGTGCAGCTTTGCGCCAGCCTCAACAACAATGCGGGTGAGCGCAGCGCTTGTTGGAAGTGCGTCGCTAGCGTTCGCATCGCTGGTGTTTGCGTCGCCGCTCGCAGGTACGCCGTCGCCTGCAAAAGCGGCGATAACGACAGTGGCCTCAGCACCTTCACGTACGATAACGCCGGTATTAGCACACTGGTTTTGAGCTGCGGAAACAGCAACAACAATAGGTTCTTCTCGCTTGGTACGAGCGGGAACGTTGTAGAAATCAGACTTGAATGCCTGTGACTCTACGTAGTCAGTAACCTCCTGGCCCACTCCACACTCAATACGCTCAAAAAGACGAGGCAGAGGCAGGTACACTGTGCCTGCATCAGCGTGATTAGGGACGGTAACCGACAGTGAGTTAGCGCGTAGACGGTTCCATGTCTGAGCTGCAGGAACGTTGGCGCGATTAATCAAAACGTTATCCATTAGCCAATCGCTCCTTCCATCTCAAGTTTAATCAGGTTATTCATCTCAACGGCGTACTCCATAGGAAGCTCCTTTGAGACAGGATTTGCAAATCCATTTACTACCATGGTGCGAGCCTCAGCTTCAGAGCAACCGCGGCTCATCAGGTACAAAACGGTGTCGTCAGAAATGCGACCAATAGTTGCCTCGTGGCCAATCTGAGCAGTTGCATTGCGAACATCCATCTCTGGGATAGTGTCGGAGCGGCTGATGTTATCCAGCATCAGAGACTGGCACGAGAACGCTACGCGAGCGTTTTCTGCCTTGCGTCCAACGGTCACGGCTGAGCGGAAAGTGTTGACGCCGCCGTCTTTGGAGATGGACTTAGTGTCAACGTTTGCCGAGTTATTGGAGCCGTTGATAATCACCTTGCAGCCTGTATCCAGGTCCTGCGTAGCGCCTGCAAACGTAATACCGGTGAACTCACAGTTAGAAGAATCGCCGTTCATGATGGTAGAAGGGTAGAGGTAGGAAACGTGGCTACCAAAAGAGCCCGAGACCCACTCCATCTTTGCGTTGCTGCCAATAATGGCGCGCTTGGTGTTGAGGTTGTACATGTTCTTGGACCAGTTTTCGATGGTCGAGTAACGCAGACGAGCACCGTCTTTAACAAAGAGCTCAACAGCTCCTGCATGGAGGTTTGCTGCGTAGTACTTAGGTGCGGAGCAGCCCTCAATAAAGTGCAGGTCAGCGCCTTCCTCAACAATAATAAGTGTGTGCTCAAACTGGCCAGCACCCTGAGCATTGAGCCTAAAGTAGCTCTGAAGTGGGTAGTCCAGGGTGATATTTTTAGGAACATAGACAAAAGAACCGCCAGACCATACGGCATAGTGCAGAGCCGCAAACTTGTGATCTGTTGGAGGAATCAGCTTGCCAAAGTACTCTTTAACAACAGGCTCCCACTGCGGATCGTGCAGAGCATCCTCAATGGTGGTGTAAATAACACCCTGCTCAGCAACTTCCTCGCGCATGTTGTGATAGACAATCTCAGAATCGTACTGAGCACCAACGCCGGCAAGGCTTTCTGCTTCTGCCTGCGGAATGCCCAGACGATCAAAGGTATCCCTAATATCCTCAGGTACGTCGT
Source organism: uncultured Atopobium sp. (assembly GCA_900555335.1). GTDB lineage: Bacteria > Actinomycetota > Coriobacteriia > Coriobacteriales > Atopobiaceae > Lancefieldella. The sequence goes on from USKU01000020.1 coordinate 8,334, forward strand.
CCCAGCTATTTGCCTGCTGAGTCTTTGGCGAGACATACGTGGAGATATGATTCAAATCCAAACCTGCAATAGAAGGTCCCCAGTTGGTAGCCATCTGGCGCTGGTGATAGGTTTCCAGGGCCGACAACCTCATCTGGAGCATCCACTCGGGCTCTTCTTTTTTCTCGGAAATAGCACGCACAATTTCTGGCGTAAGGCCATCATCGTAGCGCTCGTAACCCTCTTCGGACTTGGTGAAGTCGTAGAGCGAGCGGTCTACGTCAGCGACCTCAGATCGCTTCTTCTCGCTCACTAGTTAGCACCGCCCTCATCAGTCTGGTTCTCAAAACGCTCAAAGCCCTCGTGGTCAATCTGGTTGATAAGGTCAGCAGGACCATCTGCCACCAGGTGACCCTTAACCATAACGTGAGTGCGGTCAATCTCAAGGCGCTCAAGAATGCGGGTGTTGTGAGTAATGATGAGCAGCGAGCCGTCGCAGGTCTCGCGATAGGCCTGAATGCCCTTTGAAACAACGGAGAGTGCGTCAACGTCCAAGCCAGAGTCTGTTTCGTCGAGAATGGCAAGTTTAGGCTGGAGCAGCAAAAGCTGGAGCATCTCAACCTTTTTCTTCTCGCCACCAGAGAAGCCAACGTTAAGCTCACGCATCAAGAAGCCCTGATCAAGCTCAAGCTGATCAGAAATCTGACCAACACGCTGACGGAACTGACGAGCAGTCATCTTAAGCTCAGGGCGCATCTGTGTAATGGTACGCAGGAATGAATAAAGAGGAACGCCAGGAACCTCAACAGGCGCCTGGTAGGAGAGGAAGATGCCCGCAAGAGAGCGCTTATCTGCAGCAAGCTCAGTTACATCCTCGCCGTTAAAGATAAGGGAACCATCGGTAATCTTATAGGTAGGATCACCCATAATGACGCGGCCAAGTGTTGATTTACCTGCGCCGTTAGGTCCCATCAGAACGTGAGCCTGGCCATCACCAATGCTCAGATCAATTGAATGCAGGATGGATTTCTCCTCGGTACCTGCAGAAATTCCGTTTACACGGAGTAGCTCAGTTGCCATAAATCTCTCTCCAAATATCTCTACGTGCAAGCACGTGATACGTTTGTGACTAGCCACTTTGGACAGCTCTAGGGCGAGCAAAACCTTGTGCTAGTGCGGTTTTGTGGCAAAGACAAACGCCAATGTCACCGATGTTTTTGTCATACCCCAAAATCCGCTAATTCATACTAAATGGTAGGAATTAAAAAGCAACCCTCACATAAGTACTTTTTCACGTTTTCTAGAAAATAATCGGATTTTTTCATAGGTTTCAAAAGTTATAAAAGCTTTTCTGCGCCAGAGCCGTCTCTCATGGGTAAACTAGAAACATCTATGTTTGTAACAAGGAGGATTCATGGGTCAGAGAATTCAAGGTACCGAAGATCTTTACGGCGGCTATATGCGCTCTTGGGAGCATATGCAAGATGTTGCCCGCCATCTGTTTGGTACTTATGGCTTTGACCGCATTGAGACTCCTGCACTTGAGCAGGTAGATACCTTTGTTCACGGTATTGGTGAGTCAACCGATGTAGTACGCAAAGAGATGTTCCGCGTTTTTTCAGGCGCGCTACTTGATGATTTGCTGGCTGCCGGCAATGAGTCCGGTCTTAAGCCTCGTCAGCGCATGGCTATGCGTCCTGAGGGAACAGCTGGTGTGGTCCGTGCTGCTGTTGAGCACAATTTTGTGCCACAGGGAGGAACACCCGCAAAGCTTTGGTACGCCGAAGCAATGTTTAGGGGAGAGCGTCCTCAGAAGGGCCGCCTGCGCCAGTTCCACCAGGTAGGTGTTGAGTGGCTTGGAGCCTCTGATCCAGCTGCCGATGCAGAATCCATCATCATGTTGATGAAGTTCTACGAGCAGATGGGTTTCTCGCCAGCTGATATGAAGCTCATGATTAACTCCATGGGTGATGCGGAGTGCCGTCCTGCATATCGCGAGAAGGTCAAGCAGTTCATTCTTGATCACAAGGATGAGATGTGTGAGGACTGTCTTGAGCGTGCGGAGATTAATCCACTTCGTGCATTTGACTGCAAAAATGAGAGCTGCCACGCGGTTATGAAGGATGCACCACTGATTTCTGACAACCTATGTGATGATTGTCGCGCTCACTATGAGCAGGTCAAGGCATATTTGGACGCTGCTGGTATTTCATATGTTGAGGATCCAACGCTTGTTCGCGGTTTGGATTACTACACACGTACTGTCTTTGAGGTAGAGATTCCAAACGCTGGCGTTGGCGCTATCGGTGGTGGCGGTCGTTATGACGGTCTTGTTGAGCTTGAAGGCGGAAAGCCAACCCCAGGCGTTGGATTTGCTGTTGGCTTTGAGCGCATTATGCTGGCGCTGGAGGCTCTTGGTGTTGCAGCCGAGCCAGCAGCTCCAAGCTGTGTTTATGTTGCCTGCGCAGGTGCTGAGCAGGCTCCTGTTGTATTTGATACCGTGTTGGCATTGCGTGAAGCTGGCATTAGATGCGAGGCTGATCGTACTGGTCGTTCGCTGAAGGCTCAGTTTAAGCAGGCAGATAAGATGGGCGCAACGCTTTGCGTGGTTATTGGTCCAGATGAGGTTGAGGCTGGTGCGGTAACCCTTCGTGATATGGAGTCTCACGAGCAGGTACAGGTGCCTGCTAACCAGCTTGTTGCTGAGGTTGAAGCAAGACAGTAACAGCTAATAGTTTCTATTCCTGAAACCTCTTATGTCTGAACTGCCTCCCATTTCTTGGACACGAGAAATAGGAGGCAGTTCAAAACACACCTAAGTCAGATAATCTGTCAAAAAGACGTATACATGACGCTGAAAATACCTCAATCATGCAGATTATCTTCATTAGATGTGTAAAATGCCCGCAATTGAGCAGAATATCTGACTTAGGTGTGTTCCGTAGATACAGAATTTATCGATAGTTAAATTTCTTATATAAGTCTATTCATGTTTAAGCATATTAGATGAAGTTTATGCATAGAGATGCATATCAGGTAGTGCGACCGCCTAGCTGCCTGCTATCTTGATTAAGAACATGTCGATTCTTCGGCAGAACATAAGAAAACCGCGCTATTTTGCACGCCAGGACTAAAAGCCGACGCTAACACGCTACAGAATCATAATCATCCGCATATGAACTGCCTCCCATTTCTTGGACATAAGAAATGGGAGGCAGTTCACTTTGTCGTTTGCGGTCGGCTGATCTTCTCGCCCGTTGATTTTCTCGCCTGTTGTAGCGCTTATTTCATTGCAGCAAGAGCCTTTTCCCAGGCAGCAAGCGAGTCAACGCAGGTCTGATACGCAACGCAGTAGCTTACGCGCAACCAACCTGGGCAACCAAACGAGTCGGATGGAACGGGCAGCAACTCAAACTGCTTAGCAACATCGCAGAACGCCTGAGCATCTCCACCAGGAGCACGAACCCACAGGTAGAATGCACCATCAGGCTGGATGTACTCGTAACCAAGCTTGGTGAGGCCCTCGGTCAGAACTTCTCGATTCTTTGCATAAGCCTCAACATCTGCCGGCTCATCAACGCAGTCGATAATAACGCGCTGGAAAAGGGCTGGTGCGCATACAAAGCCCAGCAAACGAGCAGCACCCGCACAAGCTGCGTAAATCTCCTTCTGCTCCGGATTAGACGCAGGTACCAGCACCCAACCAATACGCTCGCCAGGAAGCGAGAGGGACTTGGAGTAGGAATAGCACACAATGGTGCGCTCGTATACGTCAGGAACCCAAGGGACCTCAATGTTGCCAAAAACAATCTCGCGATAAGGTTCGTCGGAGATGACGTAAATGTCAGTGCCCAGCTCAGCGGAGCGTTTGCGGAGAATATTGGCAAATGCGTCCAGGTTTTCCCTGGTATACACAGCACCAACAGGATTGTTTGGAGAGTTGATAATCACCGCGCGAGTCTTAGGCGTAAGAGCTGCGCAAACAGCGTCAACGTCAATCTGGAAGGTTTTCTCGTCAGCCAGAACCTCAACACACGTGGCCTCGGCATGGTCAATCCACACGCGGTACTCAGGGAAGTATGGAGCAATAACAATAACCTCTTCACCTGGGGAAACGATGGAATTGAGTGCCATAGAAACGGAAGCTGCAGCTCCACAGGTCAAGATGAGATCGCCGGCCTGAGCTGCGTGGTCTCCAAATCGGCGTCGGAGCGACGCGGCAATTGCCTCTCTAGCCTGAGGAATACCGATTGCAGGCGTGTAGCTGTGGACCTGCTGAGGAGGAAGCTGCATGGCAGCCTCGATAGAGGTGCGAACAGCCTCAGGAGCAGGCACGGAAGGGTTACCGATCGAGAAATCAAACACGTTCTGAGCGCCAATCTCAGCGCGACGCTGTACCGCGTAGCCTGCAATCTCGCGGATTGAAGACTTTTCCACTCCGTACGCAAGACTTTTCTGATTGACCATGGTTTCTCGATTCTCTCGAAGCCTACAGTAACTACCTGGTAAAACGTTGGCGTTGAGGCCGTAGATGACGCTGCGGCGTATCTGACCTCACACAACCTTTGATAGATAGCATATTGGGCGAGAAAATCGATCTTCTCGCCCAACTTTAAAAGTTTTAACAAATTTGTATCTATTCCACGGGTTTGCTGCAAATTTTTGAAGCAGACCGGCCGACCTCAGCCTATTCGTACACAGAAGGCTTCAAAACACCAACAAATGGCAGATTGCGATAGCGCTCAGCGTAATCAAGACCGTAACCAACAACAAACTTATTTGGCACGTGAGTACCCACGTAGCGAGGATCAATAGCAGGACGCTTGCCCTCAATATCCTTGACCAGGAAGGCAGCAATCTCAATGGATGCGGGGTTACGAGACTTGAGCATACGCACCAGGTAAGAAAGGGTCAGGCCGGAGTCCAGGACGTCCTCGACGATGATGACGTGACGGCCCTCAATCTTGGTGTCAAGATCCTTTACGATGCGCACGACGCCAGAGCTCTTAACACCGTCGCCGTAGCTGGAAACAGCCATGAAATCGATGGAGAGTGGGCATTCAATGGCGCGCATGATGTCGGCCATGAACACGACGGCTCCGCGAAGAACAGCAATGACCAGGGGGTTCTTGTCAGCGTAGTCACGCGTGATCTCTGCACCCACCTTCTTGACGATGTCCTTGATGTCCTGCTCGTCAAGTAGAATCTCCTGAATATCAGGGTGAAGCTCCGCCATTACTGGCTCCTCTCAAATGGCTTGTTTCCAGAATAGATGTTCAATTCTAGCAACTGTTTTGTACCTTGCGTACATTTTACTCGTTCATCGGGACGAATTCCCGCAACCCACACTACATGTCCACGAATATTTGTGCGCACAATAGGCATCATACTCCTGGATTCAACGGGCACGCCCGCCTCGCCCAGCAGGTCAGAGATCTTTTTTGACTGCCCATGCATACCCAGAGGCTGCATGGTGTCCCCCGCCTCGGGTCCCGAAACCCACAGGCTGCCGCCGTGAACTGGATCTACCCCACAGGCCTGCGCGTCGAGAAGAACCGACTCGCCCAACCATTCTTGGCTATGCGCGGTTGCATAGGACACGACGTCAAAGCCGTGCTCCACGGGGAGAATGCGTGCCGAGAGCACTCGGCCGTCTGCCAGCTCCAGCGTTCCCGGGACCGCAAGGTGCTCGCCAAACGTTGCTGCAGCAGGCGCTGTACCTGCGGGTTCGTTACTGCCCGCGCTGCCCGCGACGCCCGCCGATCCCACGGCGCCCGCCGTGCCCGCGCTCCTCACGGCGCCCGTGAACGAGAACGTCACGGTACCCAAACGAACGCGCGCCTCAAGGTTTTGCGGCAGGTTGGCCACGCCAACCCCCGCAGCGACCGCTTCGAGCACGGCATCTACGTGCCTGAACTCAAGCCAAGCCTCGGGAATCAGCTGCCGAGCCACAATCCTTACCACGCGACGAGCAATTACCACGTCGGTAGAGCTCAGCTTCAACGCATCAAGTACCAGCGAAGGCTCGCTCTTCCGCAGCGTAATTTGCCTCAGTTTGCGAGCGGCTTTTCCCTCAAGATAATCGTCTTCGTCGGTCATCAAATCCGCAATTTTGCACACCGTTTGCACCAACATCGGGTTTCTCGCCTTAAGGAGCGGAAGCACGTTGTGGCGCATATACGCACGTAGATAGTGGGTATCGGTGTTGGTAGCGTCCTCGTGCCAGTCCAGGCCGCGAGCCTTCAGCCAGTCTTTGAGCTGGTCATGCGTGTAGTCGAGCAGCGGACGAAAGATCAGCCCACGATGCCTAGGAATCGACGCCAGGCCGCTCATGCCGGACCCGCGCATCACGTTCATCATGAACGTCTCCGCGCGGTCGTCAGCTGTGTGCGCCGTCAAAATCTTTGCCTTCTGGCGAGAAACCCCCTGCTCAGCGCAAAGTTTTTGAGCGAGTTCTCGCGCGGCGTCATACCGCACCCGACGACCAACATCTTCCACGTTGCCGTCACGCTCCTGCGCGAGCTTTGCCACGTCCACGCGCAACGCAGTGCAGGGAATGCCTAGCGAGCCGCAAGTCTCTTGAACAAAGTGCTGGTCAGCGTCCGCATCTTCGCCGCGAAGCAGGTGGTTTACGTGCAATACATGCAGGTGCTCGTTTGCGATGCGCGTAAGTCCTGTGCCGTCACCAAGGTCAAGCGGCTCCGTTACCGCCATGTGAAGCAGCGCCATCGAGTCGGCTCCGCCCGAGACCATAAGGATGACGGGCGCGGCGACCTGACCTCGATGCTGGCCTTCCGCCTGACCTCGGCGCTGACCCTCCGCCTGGCCTCGGTGCAAGCCTTCTGCCTGGTCTTTTGAGGCGAGAGCGTTCTTTTTATTGAAGTATGCGTGTACGGATGGCACTTAGCACCAATTTC
>USKU01000021.1 GCA_900555335.1 uncultured Atopobium sp.
GGAGGAAGAGTTGTCAGGGTGGCATGAAAAACGCAAAAGCGATAAAGTCAAAGACTCAAAAAGGGTATACCTTTAACGTGAATTTAGATAGAAGTACTGACTGATAAGAGGGTTTTGTGGTTATTCCAGATATCGTAAAAGATGCATTCAATGATGTTCCAGATCTTCCTGCTTCTGAGCGTCCTCTTATCTGTGTAACCCCTCGTTGGATGCCTGAAGAAAATTTTTCTGATTCTGCTTCTGTCGGACAGATCCAATTTGACGCCATCCTTGCAGCTGGCGGCATTCCTATCATGGCGCCTTTGACTGATGACCCAGAGGTTATTGCTCAGTTTGTTGAGATGTGTGACGGCTTCTGCCTTACCGGTGGTCATGATGTTGATCCGCGCAATTGGGGAGAAGAACCACGTGATCTTAATCGTCTGTGTCCCATAAGAGACAGGCTTGAGTTTGAGCTCGTAAAACAGGTACTTGCTGCCGATAAACCTTTACTTGCTATTTGTCGTGGTCTTCAACTTTTGAATGTTGTACTGGGCGGTACACTTGTACAAGATTTGCACACCCTTGAGCCAACAGAAAATCATGTGTTCTGGACGCATTCGGCAAATTTGTACCATCCTGCTCATGCTGTTCATATTCAAAAAGATTCTTTGCTGTACAACGCTCTGGGTAAGGTTGAAGACATTCAAGCAAACTCGTATCACGATGAGGCCCTGAAAAAGGTTTCCGCTGAGCTTAATGTAGTTGCGTATGCTTCAGACGGCATTATTGAAGGAGCCGAGGTCAAGGGCAAGACGTTTGCTCTAGGTGTGCAGTGGCATCCAGAGTATGGATGGCATTACAGCAAAGCTGACTGTGAACTTTGGAAATCCTTTGTTACAGCTTCGCAAGCCTCACGGTCTTCTCGTTAATATATTGATACTCTAAACTGCGTTGACTATATGGTTAGCGCAGTTTTTTGTAAGGGAGTTTTATGAGTGACGTGCTAGATAGATTTATTGCGTATTGCAAGGTTTCTTCTCAGTCTAATCCGTTGACCGCAGATAAGGTTCCTTCAACTGATTCTCAGTACCAGATGGCTGAGGTTGTTGCAGCTGATCTTCGTGAGCTTGGTGCAGAGAATGTGACCGTTGATGAGCATGCGTACGTGGTTGCTCACTGGCCTGCAAGCGAGGGTCTAGAAGATCTTCCTACCCTTGGTTTCTGCTGCCACATTGATACGGCGTGGCAGTCTTGGGGTAACCCCGTTCATCCGCAGGTTGTTACGTATGAGGGCGGCAAGCTAATAGTTGGTTCTGATCGTGAGGGCAGAGAGGTCTCTATCAGCCCTGAGACAAATCCTCAGCTTGAGCACATGATTGGTTGGCAGCTTGTTACCACTGATGGCACGTCGCTGCTTGGTGGCGATGACAAAGCTGGCATTGCTATGCTGGTCAGCTTGCTTGCTCGCTACAAAGAGCATCCAGAGCTTAAGCACCCACGTATTGCACTTGCGTTTGTTCCTGATGAGGAGATTGGCCACGGCGCAGCTCTTCTGGATCTTGATGCTTTTGGTGCAGCGTATGGTTACACCATTGACGGGGGTCCGTTTGGTGAGTTCTGTTACGAGACCTTCAATGCTGCTGAGGTGTTTGTACGTGCTCATGGACTTTCAGTACACACGGGAACTGCAAAAGGCCAGATGATTAATGCATCTGAGGCAATTATGCGCTTCCACGAGTTGCTTCCACCTGCGGAACGTCCTGAGTTCACTGAGGGCTATGATGGCTTCTTCTATCTGGAGCGCGTTAATGGTGATTGCGAGTCTGCTCGCGCTGATTACATTATTCGAGACCATGACCAGGCAAAGGTTGAGCGCCGTAAGCAGTTGATGATTGACGCTGCAGCGTATGTAAACAAGCAGATTGGCTCTGAGGTACTTTCCGTTGAGATTCACGACCAGTATCACAACTTGGCTGACATCGTATTAAAGCCTGAGTATGCGCACTTAATCGAGAATGCACGCACTGCATACGAGAAGGTCGGCGTAGAGATGACCTGCATTCCAATGCGTGGCGGCACCGACGGATCCCAACTTTCCTTTAGAGGGTTCCCATGCGCCAATCTCTCTGCCTGCTACTACAACGCTCACGGCGTCAGAGAATTTGTTCCTGTCCCCGAGCTTGAGGGTATGGTTGACATGCTGGAGCACCTGGTAGAGCTTTACACCCATCCACAAAACTAGGAGATAGTCATGACTCATTTTGAGACTGATACACAGTATTTGATTGATACTACAAAGAAGCTTGTTGAGTGCGATAGCCCTGTTGGCTACTACGAGCGCATCCATGAGCTGCTTCGAGAGCTTGTTGCCGAGGCGGGCTATGAGCTTCAGGTTGACAACAAAGCTACGGCATATGTCCTGGTAGAGGGTAAAGATACCAGCAAGACTGTGGGCGTTAATGCTCACCTTGACACCATTGGCCTGATTGTTCGCGGCTTCAATTCAGACGGCACACTGCGCGTTCGCCAGCTGGGCGGCATCAACTACCACAGCATTGAGGGTGAGATCTGCCATGTTGTCTGCAGAGATGGCTCCGTTGTTGATGGTCAGGTAATCTGCAATCACCACTCCGTTCACGTCTTTGAAGACGCTAGAACTATGGAGCGCAACGAGGACAACATGTCCATCTCGCTTATCGCTGACGTTTCTTCCCCTGAGGAAGCTCGTGCGCTGGGCGTCTCAGAGGGTGCAGTTGTTGCCATTGATCCTCACTTTGAGATGTATGACAACGGCTATATGGTTTCTCGCTTTATCGACGATAAGGCTTGTGTTGCCGCACAGCTTCATACACTCCGTTGGCTGGCGCAATCTGGCGAGAAACCCCTCTATAACACCTTGTTTGCATTCCCAATGTACGAGGAGATTGGTCACGGCGGCGCATTCTTGCCTGTTGAGGTAGATGAGTACGTATCGCTGGACATTACCCTTATTGGCCCTGACTACAATTCAAACGAGCACCACGTAGGCATCATTGTTTCTGATATTCGCTCGCCTTACGATTGGGAAGTTTCCAACAAACTTATTGCGTGTGCGCAGGAGGTTGTTGAGCCAGAAAAGTGGAATCAGCAGGTTGCCTTCCACTTCTCAACTGATGCTAACGCTGCATATTTCTCCGGCAACGATCTTAAGAGCGGCGCATTTGGTCCAGCATGTCTCAACACTCACGGTCGCGAGCGCTGCCACATCGATGCAATTATCGGCACCGAGAACCTGTGCCGTGCGTACGTCCTTGGATATGGCGAGAAGAACTAGTTTTTCTCGCCATGGGTATGCCTTGTTCTCATAGAGGTATCAAATAGTTTGTAAGATATGCTGTATATCGTGTGAATTTTGCCGTAGACGTGATAAGGTAGCCTTAGTTAACTTTTCGAGTCAGGAGTGATTCATGGATAGACGTTCGTTCCTTAAGCTTGCAGGTCTTATTCCAGCTACAGCATTGTTTGGCTGCAAGGGAACAGACCAAGAGAAGTCTCAGGACACCACAAAAGATGACGCTAAGAAATCTGATCCTGTTGCGGTAAAAGTTGCAACACTTAAAGGTCCTACTGCCATGGGCTTAGTTAAGTTCATGAGCGAGGTTGAGGCGCAAAATATCACCGATAACAACTACTCGTTTGAGATTTTGGATGCTCCTGATCAGGTAGTTGCTAAGGTTGCCCAGGGCGATGTTGACGTTGCATCTATTCCTGCAAACCTTGCAGCTACGCTCTTTAACAAGACCAAAGGCGCCTATAAGGTAGCTTGTCTTAACGTATTGAACGTCCTTTACATTGTTGAGACGGGTAGCGCTATCTCTAAGCTTACTGACCTCAAGGGAAAGACGCTCTACGCTTCTGGTAAGGGTGCAGTCCCAGAGTACACATTGTCCTACCTGTTGAGCAAAAATGGCATGACACTTGGTGAGGACGTCCAGGTAGAGTGGAAGAGCGAACATACCGAGTGTGTTGCTGCTCTAGCTCAAGATCCAGAGGGAATTGCGCTGCTCCCACAGCCTTTTGTTACGGTGGCACAAAGCAAGAACAGCCAGATTCGCATTGCAATCGACCTTGGCGCTGAATGGGAGGCTGTCAATCCTCAGAGCAAGCTGATTGCTGGCGTAACTATTATTTCTTCAAAGCTCATCTCAGATTCTCCAGATGCGGTAACAGCGCTGCTTTCTCACTACAAAGACTCTGTTGCATTTGCGGTTGATCATCCAGATGAGGCTGCTACGCTTGTAGGCAAATACGGCATTGTTCCAGAGCCTATTGCCAAGGTTGCGCTGCCTAAGTGTAATATTACGTATATTGATGGCGCAGATATGAAGAGCGCACTTTCAAGTTACTTAGGCATTCTGGCTGAGGCTAATTCTCAGGCAGTAGGCGGACAGGTTCCTGGAGACGATTTCTACTTTGGCGCATAACCCGCACATAAAAGATAGTATTTCTGCCCGAGGTGGCGCCGAGAAAGGCGCTGCCTCGGCAGATTTTTCTGTCGAGAAAAACGATCAGGCCCAAAGCGCAGGTCAGACCCAAGGTGCGGGCCGCGTGCAAGGCAAAACGACTGTGCGCAAAGTTGCTTCTAGCTGGGGAGCACGTTTAGGCGCACTGGTATTTTGGCTTGTCGTGTGGCAGATAGCTGCGGTTGTCATCAATCAGGATATTGTTTTAACTTCACCTATTCAGACCATTCAGACGCTTTTCTCGCTAGCTCAACTACGCGAGTTTTGGGTTTCTATTGGTCTTTCTCTTTTGCGTATTTTTGCTGGTGGAGCACTTGCTTTTACGGCTGGTTCCTTGCTGGCGTTTTTGAGTTTTAAGTACAAGCTGATCAAGATTCTTTTTGAGCCGCTTATTTCTACAATCAAATCAATTCCCGTGGCATCGTTTGTCATCTTGCTACTTATCTGGGTTCGCACGCCCTACCTCTCAATTTCAATTTCATTTTTGATGGCACTTCCCATCATCTACATTGCAGTACTTGAGGGGCTCCTCAGCACTGACCAGCAGCTTATTGAGATGGCTGATGTATACCAAATTCACGGTTGGCAACGCATTAAAGCAATTTATTTGTCGCAGCTTATGCCCTCGCTTAAGACAGCTACCTCACTTGCCATGGGATTTTGCTGGAAGTCGGGAATTGCTGCCGAGGTCATTGGCCTTCCTACATTCTCCATTGGCGAGCACCTCTATAACGCTAAAGTGTATTTGGATACGCCAGCCCTTTTTGCGTGGACGCTTGTGGTTATTGTGATGAGCGCACTTGGCGAGAAGATCGTGATGCGGTTAGTTTCATGGGCTGCTGCAAGGTTAGAAAAGAGCTGCTCATGAGTATGAATACAACTAATTGTGCCTATGCAACCGAGCAGTTGCTTGAGGTAAAAAACATCACTAAATCGTTTGGTAATACGGTTGTGCTTGATGATTTTTCCTACAAGTTTGAGAGGGGGGTGTACGTACTCTCTGAGCCCTCTGGAGCAGGTAAAACAACACTTCTTCGTATTCTTTGTGGTCTTGAAGTGGCTGATTCAGGCACAGTGCTTAAATCGCCTGACGCTAAAACGGTCATGATGTTTCAGGAAGATAGACTGCTAGAAAACTTGAGCGTTATGGCAAATATCATGCTTGCTATACAGTTGCACCCAAAGGAGCAAAAACAAAGCGCTCGAGAGCGTATTAAAGAGGCGCTTTGTGGGGTGGGACTTGAAGGAACAGAAAACAAGCCTGTTTCTGAGCTTTCCGGTGGTCAAAAGAGACGCGTTGCTCTTTTACGTACACTCTTTGCAGATGCAGACATCTTGCTCTTTGATGAGCCGCTCAAGGGATTAGACGAAGCGCTTAAGCAGCAGGTTATTGCCTCTGTCAAACCGTTCATTGAATCAAAAGTTGTAATTTGGGTAACTCATACTCCTGAAGAAGTAAAACTGCTAGGCTCTTATACAGCACTGCAGTTATAGGAGTGAACTACATGTACAAGGTAATTCTCGCCGGCGGAATGGCGTCTGGTAAATCAACTGTTTCTAAAATGTTTGAAGCAGCAGGTGGTCTGCGCTTTGACCTTGATGAGGTTTCTCGTAGGCTTCTGAGACCTGGATGCGAGTGTACGTATCGTGTGGCAGAGGCTTTTGGTAACGATTTATTAGACCCCGTTACTCATGAGATTAATAGGCGAGAGCTTGGTCATAGGGCTTTTGCCACTAGAGAATCTGCTGAGCTCTTAGAAGAGCTTGAGATGCCTTTTATCAGGGAATATATGCGTCAATTCCTTACAAAAGAGGCTCCTGCTGCAGATGCTCAGTTCTGCTTTGTAGAGGTTCCGCTGCTTGACCGCGTTGAAGACTTGCTTGAGCTGGTTGATGAAGTTGTCGTTGTTGTAGCACCTTTGGAACTGAGAGCAGAACGCGCTGAACAGCGAGGATCTTCTCGCCAAGAGTTTGAGCAGCGTATAGCGCATCAGCCTTCCGATACGTATTTGCGTAATCAGGCAGATACGGTGTTTGTAAACTCCGAAGGCCTTGATGATCTTAAGGCGCAGGTAGAACTTTGGTTAAACGCTCGGTTTAATCAGCATTCAGAGCAATAAGTTATAGCTTACGTGCGCGGTCTCTAGAAGGGCGTCCTCAGTGAACTCTCTACCTTGGCAGCTGCATCGTCAAAGGTAATTTCAAGGCAGTTCTTGAGCATGTTTTGGCCAACACAATAAATGCCATCGTTAACACATGCGCTGCCAATAGCAACTGCCTTGTTAAACACAGCTTTCTGGTCAAAGACAGGAACACCATTTTGCTTAAGGAACGAGAAGACTTCTTGAGGGGTATCCAGTTTCTTAACAGAAGCATCTGCCTTGAGAAGGTCTTCAAGCTCTTCTTTTGCAGGTTGGGCAACACTGCCGCCGATAATTATTGCCATTTGATAGCAAGCTGCACAAAGGTCAGAGCGTCCTAGCTTCCACTCCATATAGGCTAGGCGATAGTACACCAGAGCAACATCTGAGCTGGAGAAAATATGTGCGATAAGGTCTTTGAGCAGCTTTGCAGCCTCAAAAACTTTTGACTGATCTTCTAATGTTCTTACCAAAAGCAGCGTTGCATCAATTCCCAAAGGAGAAATTCTATGGGCTTCTTGTGCATAGCGTTCTGCTTTTTCTGGCTGTTCAAGCAGGTTGTAGGCACGAGCCATTCTTGCTAAAGACATAAAATAGGTGTCTGGAATAAGCACCAGTTTTCTTGGCTCATTGGGGAATGCAAGGTTATAAGCTACGCGCTCTGAGAGGGAATCAAAATATCTGTAGATAGAATCAGAGTCATCAAGATACAGACCCATATCAAGGGTTGGTGAAACCTGAGACTCAAGCTCTGTAAGCACCTTTTCTAGAGCGTCTGCATCTGGCTCTCCATCCATGATGTTATTTATGGATTGAAGCGTTTTTTGCAAAGGCGAACCAAAGAGGAATTTCTCAGCCATAGACCTTCTGTCCGAGAAATCAATAGTGCCTTCAACCAGGCCATGGATGACTCTATCAAAGCCTTCAATGGCATAAATATCAGAAGTTGAAGCTTTTGCTTCTTCAAACTTTCCAACCGCATCTGCGGTAGAGGCATCTTTTGAGATGTTGTTGAGAGTGGTGTTCCAAAGTCTAATGCGGTGAGATGCCTCAGAGTACCCAAGATCGCTTACTTTTTGGGCTCCACAAACAGCAGTAACTGCTGGTGAACAAGGACGATCAGACAGGTCTGGCATTTCAAAGAAGCTACGAGGAGACACCCACTCGTCTGTTGGCTTCATAAAAGGCTCAACTTCGCTAAACCAACCTTCAGAGTCAAAAGAAACTCTGAGCGCTGGATCTTGTGGGAAGCTGTTGCCGTCAATTTGAGTGTTTGCTGCAGTAGGCAAGAGGCGTGCAAGAGCAGCCTCGTTTAAGTCCATGGATAGGACAATACGCTCTTCTCCGCGCAAGCTGCCGTTGATGCAGACGCGAGAGATTTTGCAGCTTTGAAGTGCCATACGAGCTACGCAAAGAGAAGTACGCAGTGCGTAAGCGCGTGCTGCCGCAATTTGCTCTGACTTTTCTGCAGATAAGAAGCTAAAGCAGCGAGGACGAGCTACAAAGAACTCAAATACCAAAATATCAAGTTGTGGATTGTAGGAGAAGTTATACACCATTCTAAAAGGGAATGGCGTGTTCTCAACATAGTTGGCAAACCAGAGACGCTTCATCCAGTCTGAGCTGCCATCAGCGTTACCGCTAAAAGGAGCAACTTGCTCAGAAAGAGAAGCTGACTTGGGCATGAGACTTGCTACCTGCGAGAGGGTAGTACGAACAAGCTGAAGATCTGTCTCAGAAGCATGTGTATTCTTTAGGGCTTCAACATCTTGTGAAATGTTGAGGATTGCTTCTGTTGCAATAAAAGCATCGTACTCTTCTGGTGCGCACTCCAGTGTGTTAGCGTTGAACCACCAGCGACCCGTTCTGTCCAGCTTATGAACATCGCCCTTGGGCAGATTGGTATTCTCGAGATTTTTAGAGCGCATCAGCATCTCTTGAAGACCAGCCTCTGCAATCTGATTGTTTGCAACAAGGTCTTTAAGAGCGGCAATGACATTATTTGAGCGCAGCAAAATCTTCTCTAGGGTAGAACCCTGAGGTTGCTTTGAAGCTTTATTTAGCGAGAAAAGATCTGAGACGCCCAAGGTATCTCCTTTATCTGAGGTAACTTATTTATTTAAATGCTAGTTTAGCGCATATAGGTAATGTATTTATTACCCGTCACACTTTGAAACTATACTGCAATTTATAAATAGTATAGAACAAGTGTTTCAGTTTTGAGAAGTGGGGTATACTACTTTTACAAGAAAAGGAGAATCCCATGGATGCATCTCATGCTGAAGATCAACATAAAGAATATATAGGTGCTGAACTGCGCCGATTTGGTCGTGAAGCAGGAGAAGAGAAGCTTCAGGTAGTATCTCCTTTTGAACCCGCAGGCGATCAGCCACAGGCAATAGAAAAGCTTGCCCAAGGAATTGAAGACGGGCTCAGGTACCAGACGCTCTTAGGTGTTACGGGTTCGGGTAAGACCTTCTCTATGGCTAAAACTATCGAGAAGCTCAACCGCCCCACGCTTATTATGGAGCCCAATAAAACACTAGCTGCACAGGTTGCCTCAGAGATGAAGGAGCTCTTTCCTAACAACGCTGTTGTGTACTTTGTCTCGTACTATGACTACTACCAGCCAGAGGCATATGTTCCGCAGTCTGATACGTACATAGAAAAAGATGCTTCCATCAACGAAGAGGTAGAGAAGCTCCGTCACCAGGCAACTTCATCGCTTCTATCTAGACGAGATGTCATTGTAGTTGCATCTGTATCGTGTATATATGGTATTGGCAGCCCTCAAGATTATGCAGGTCTTGCACCTAATGTAGATAAATCCGTTCCTCTTGAGCGCGATGATTTTATTAAAGATCTTATTGATGTCCAGTACGATAGAAATGATTACGATCTTCAGCGCGGTATGTTTAGGGTTCGTGGAGACGTTGTTGATGTGTTCCCGCCATATGCAGAAAACCCGCTGCGTATTGAGTTCTTTGGTGATGAAGTAGAAAGTATTTCAGAGGTTAGCAATGTAACGGGAGAAGTGCTTAGAGAGTTTGATGCTATTCCAATTTGGCCAGCATCTCACTACGTTACTGAGCGTCCAAAGATTACCCATGCTCTTACAACCATCTCGGAAGAGATGGAAGCTCGTGTTAAAGAGCTTAAAGAAAACGATAAATTGCTAGAAGCTCAGCGTCTTGCCCAGAGGACAAACTATGATTTAGAGATGCTTGAGACTATGGGTTATTGCAATGGTATTGAGAACTACTCGCGCCATTTAGATGGGCGTGCTCCCGGTGAGCCTCCCTATACGCTCATTGATTATTTCCCTAAAGATATGATTTGCATCATTGATGAGTCACATGTTACCGTTCCTCAAATAAGAGGTATGTATGAGGGTGATAGGTCTCGTAAGGTTACGCTGGTAGATCACGGATTTAGACTTCCTTCTGCACTTGATAACAGGCCTCTCAGATTTGACGAATTTGAGGGACGTATTCCACAGTTTATTTATGTCTCTGCAACTCCTGGAGACTACGAAGAGACGGTTGCCCAGCAACAGGTTGAGCAGATTATTCGTCCAACTGGCCTTCTCGATCCAAAGATTGATGTCAGACCAGTAAGAGGTCAGATTGATGATCTTATTTCAGAGGTCAAAGAGAGAGTGGCAAAAAAAGAGCGCGTTCTTGTTACTACGCTTACTAAAAGAATGGCAGAAGATCTTACAGATCACCTGTTAGATGAGGGTATTAAAGTCAATTATATGCACTCGGATACCGCTACGCTTGACCGCGTAGAAATCATTAGAGATTTGCGTCAGGGAAAGATTGACGTGCTGGTTGGAATTAATCTTTTGCGAGAAGGACTTGATATTCCAGAGGTTTCTCTCGTAGCAATTCTTGATGCAGATAAAGAGGGCTTCTTAAGAAACAGAAGGTCTCTTATTCAGACTATGGGCAGAGCGGCAAGAAACGCTTCTGGCCAGGTCATTATGTATGCCGATAAAATCACTGATTCTATGCGCATTGCTATAGATGAGACAAAAAGGCGCCGAGAAATTCAGGAAGCGTTTAACAAAGAGCATGGTATTGTACCTAAGACTGTTAAGAAATCCATTACGGATATTGCAGGCTTTATTGCTGAAGCTTCAGAAAACGTTGATAAGCGTAAGCGCAAAAACGGAGAGTTCTATACCGCTTCTGATGACGAAGATTCGCTTGAAGAACAGCAAGAATCAATTCTTGAGATGCCTGCAGAATTGCTTGCTGAAGAGCTTCAAAATCTTCCGCGCTCAGAGGTTGAGGCTATGCTTTCTGGTATGGAAGCAGAGATGGCAGAAGCTTCTGCGTCAATGGATTATGAACATGCAGCAGAGCTCAGAGATCAGATTGTAGCCATTAGAAGCCAGCTTGAAGGCACTACATCAGATGATGTTATCAAGAGGCTTAAAACTGGTGCTAGAAAAGGCAGCGCTCACGCAACTCGTAGACGCTATAGAGGCAAACATTAAGCGTTGTTGTAGTGCTCTACTACAAGCTCAGCCATTCTAATGCCATCTGCAGCAGCACTCATAATGCCGCCCGCATAGCCAGCGCCTTCACCTACAGGCCATATTCCTGGTGTATTAATGCTTTGTCCTGTTTCATCACGGGTAATTCTTACAGGAGAGCTTGATCTTGTTTCAACACCCGTAAGCACAGCATCGGGATGAGCAAAACCATGAAGCTTTTTGTCCATTACTGGAAGGGCTTCTCGCAAGGTTTGTAGGATGTAGGGAGGCAGACAGCCTTCAAGTGAGGTCCAGGTAACGCCACGTGGGTACGTTGGTTTTACCGAACGCGGTCCAGTAGAAGCTTTCTTGTTTAGAAAATCACCAACTAGCTGAGCAGGAGCAACATAAGAGCCGCCGCCTGCTTTAAAGGCCGCCTGCTCGCAAGAGCGTTGCAGCTCAATGCCAGCAAGTACGTCGTCTCCTGGTAGATCTTCTGGATAGACGTTAGCTAACAGGCCGGAGTTGGCATTTTTGCCGGCGCGGTCAGATAAGCTCATACCGTTTGTAACTACGCCGTCCTTCTCGCTAGCTGCAGATACAACATAGCCACCAGGACACATGCAGAATGAGAAAGCACTCCTACCAGAGGGAAGATGAACAGAAAGCTTGTAGGGGGCCGCTCCAAGTACGGGATTGGTTGCCTCGGGACCGTACAACGATTTATTGATTTGAGACTGAAGATGCTCAATTCGCACACCCATAGCAAAGGTTTTTCTCTCCATTGAGATGCCTTTGTCTTTGAGCATGACATACGTGTCTCTACTTGAGTGACCAGTCGCAAGAATCATTGTGCGAGTCTTTATGGTTTCAGTTTGAGTTGAGCCATCTGGATTGGTCTTCTCAACCTGAATTGCAGAAAGAGAGCCATCTGAGGCTCGCTCTAGGGAGGCGAGTTTTGTCCTAAATGCAACGGTTCCACCCGCCTCTTCAATCATTGTGACAATCTTTGTCACAACAGCGGGAAGAACATCACTTCCTACATGGGGTTTTGCATCCCATAAAATGTTTTTCTGTGCACCTGCTTTTACAAAAGTCTCAAGAATAAAGCGGTGAGAAGCACTTTTGGTACCCGTGTTGAGCTTGCCGTCAGAGAATGTACCAGCACCACCAAGACCAAATTGGATGTTGCTCTCAATATCTAGCTGACCCGTTTGGTTATGATGCTCTACCGCTGCAGTTCTTCGTGCTGCATCATCTCCGCGCTCAATGAGCAGGGGATTAAGGCCAGCTTTGGCAAGCGTAAGTGCACAAAATAGGCCGGCACATCCAGCTCCTACAACAACGGGACGGTTCTCTGAAGGAGCAGGTTGCGTTGCTTTGGGAAGCGCAAAGGTATTTGGCTCTGCAAGCTTGATATGCTTTGCTGCAGGCCTACCTTGAATCTTGCTCAGAAGTTTTTGTTCCGCTGCAGATCCACCTTTAAGAGTTACGTGGTAGGTGAGGATAAGAACAATATCGTTTCTTTTACGTGCATCAATTGAGCGTTTATGCAGCTCATATGAGGTAATCTCATCCGCAGAAACTCGGAGGGCGCGAAGAAGCGCGTCAAAACCCACCTTTGATTCTTTAGCAGGATGCTTACGAAGAGGCGCAACATGAACTTTAATGTTTGATACTTCCAGCATGTTAGTTGTCCTCTTTCAAAGATTCGCAATTCTGATTAGCGCTTTTTGCGGCAGCCAGACCGGCTACCATACCGCTCTTCCACGCCCACGAGAGGTTAAAGCCTCCACATTGAGCATCAATATCAAGAGCTTCTCCTGCAATAAACAGACCAGGAACACCGTGTGCTTCAAGAGTGTTTGTATTCACTTGATCGATGGAAATTCCACCAATACAGACCTGTGGAACAACTTTGGAAGATGCCCCGGTAACGGTAAAAGTCATTTTGTGAGCTTTGGCAATCGTGATTTCAACTGGATTATTGGTACCCAGGTAAGCAGCAATCTGTGGGTCGAGAAGACCGTCAGTGGTGTGAGCTTCTACAGCTGCTGCAACTTCCTCTTCCGTAAGCTGAGGGAGAAGGTCAATCTCAAGCACGTCACCAGGTAGAGCAGTGCGAGACAAGTTGAAAATCATGATGCCCGAGAGTCCAAATGACCTAAAAAGCAGCTCGCCAGATTCCTGTTTGAGCACAGCGCCGTTTCTTACAAGAGATGCATGTGCTCGTACGCGCTTTCCATCAAGGCTTGTTGGAGGCTGAGGAGTGCAAGTGAGTGCACAGAGTCCTGGTCGCAGTGAGGTGGTCTGCAGCTGAAGGCTTTCAGCAAGTTTGGTGGTTGTGAGCCCACCAGTAGCTAGAACTACCGATGATGCATGGACCTCATAGGTTTTCTCGCCACCAAAGCATTCTTGAAAGGTAACGGTGAAGCCGCCATGTTGCGGCTTTACCGATGTGACTTCTCGTCCCAGGGCAAATTGGACGCCAGCTTTTTGGGCACGTCTGAGCAACAGTGACTGGATAGAGCTTGCCTGCCTGGTAAGAGGGTACATTCTGCCTTCGTCTTCAGTTGCCCATGCAAGACCGCTGGACCTAAAGAAAGCCAGGATGTCTGCAAGAAACGTGTCCTTGTTTTTGCAGACATCCTGAACAAACTCTGGATGAGAAAAATTCTCAAAGCTCAAATCTGCATTGGTGAAGTTGCAGCGACCGCCGCCTGTTGCCAGGATAGTCCTGCCGCTCTCCAGTGCTTTTTCAAAGACAACAACGTGCTTGTTGGCGCCAAGAGCTTCGGCAGCAGTGATGGCAGCGCAGAGTCCTGCTGCGCCACCACCAAGAATTGCAACATCAATGTAGTCTGGCACCAGAAATGCCTGAGCCTGCTTGATGCGCTGAGCTTGTGCTGCTTGGCGTTCTTTAACGCGCGTTGTTTGAGCCATAGTAAGAATTACCTTTTGTGTTGTGTAAGCACCAGCTTCTGGGGCTTACAGGTCAAGAACGCTCTGTGTTGCGTCAGGGACAAGACCTTGAGGAAGCTCGGTGCTAAAGGTTCCCTTATCGGCAATCTGCGCAAAGGTTGCATCCATAGGAAGCTGTCCCAAAGGCTTGAGGTTAAATGCTGCTGCGGTCTCGGCAAGCTTTGATGGACCGTAAGGCTCAATGCGCTCATCGCAGTGAGGGCAGGAGATGTATGCCATATTCTCAATCAAACCAAGCACAGGTACATGCATCATTTCTGCCATGCGAACTGCCTTGCCCACAACCATCTGGACCAGATCTTGTGGAGAAGAAACAATTACAACGCCCTCAACAGGAAGGGACTGGAATACCGTCAGCGCAACATCGCCT
The DNA here is from genome assembly GCA_900555335.1 of uncultured Atopobium sp. Lineage (GTDB taxonomy): Bacteria > Actinomycetota > Coriobacteriia > Coriobacteriales > Atopobiaceae > Lancefieldella. The sequence goes on from USKU01000021.1 coordinate 14,461, forward strand.
GTTCCTGGAGGCATATCAATAAGCAGGTAATCCAGGTCACCCCAGTTGCACTGGCTGTAGAACTGCTGGATAGCACCAGCAACAACAGGACCCCTCCAGAGAACAGGATCGGTTTCGTTTTGAAGCACCAGGTTAGCGCTCATAATCTTGATACCGTTTGCGTCCTCGATAGGAATAAGCTGCTCTTCAACGCCGTAAGAGCGCTCATCAGAGATGCCAAACATACGAGGAATTGAAGGGCCGGTAATATCGCCGTCAAGAATACCAACGCGCTTACCTGCGCGAGCAAGGTTAGTTGCAAGAATGCCGGTGACAAAAGACTTGCCAACGCCACCCTTACCAGAAACAACGCCAATAACGTGCTTCACGCTTGAGTGCTGATTAAGCTCAAAGCCCGCTGGTGGCTGTGGCTCTTTCTTTTTGCCATGCAGCGCAGCGTCAATCTCTTTACGAAGCGCCTCACGATCAATATCTACGTCTGCCATGTCTCTCCTTATGTAGCAGTTGTATGCAGTAACTACTTAATTCTACCCATAGAACTTTATGGCAAACGAGATAGCTATAATCTTTTCGGCGCACTTTAGCTGAACGTAGGAGGTTCACATGATTTTCTCGTCAATTAAGAATGTATCTGAGAATGACTTTGGTCAGAAATATATGGCTTGTGCTGCGGAATTTCTAGCCACCCACAATCTGGATGAGCTGCCTT
>USKU01000022.1 GCA_900555335.1 uncultured Atopobium sp.
TCTGGTTACTACCTCAATACCAGAGCGCTCTCCCCATACCTGTAGTTGCTCAATTGCAGCAGCACGGAAAGTATCGGCGCCACCAATTAAGGTCTTGACGCCGCTGTCATGTGCGCGACCAGCAATCTTTCCAACAGTGGTAGTTTTACCAGCGCCATTAATGCCTACGAACAAGACAATAGAGGGCGTGTCTGTAAAGGGATCTCTTTCTGCAACAGGAAACTCTGCCGTAAGGCGCTCTACAAGGGCGCGACGTAGCTGGTCGGAGCGCATAAGGTTTTCTCGCGCAGCACGCTCACGCAGGTCGTCGGTGACACGCATTGCCACCTCAGCGCCCATGTCTCCCATAACAAGCGTATCCTCAAGGTCATCCCAAAAGTCTTCGGTGACCTCTCCGCCCATATAAAAGATTTCGCTTAAGGTCTCACGAGAACGCTCAAGACCGCGGCGAAGATTGTCCATAAAGCCCATTAGATATCAACTACCTTTCCGGTTGTCTTATCAAGCCTCTGAGAGACAACGTGGCTGACACCATCTGCCTGCATGGATACACCATACAGTACATCTGCCTGCTCCATGGTGCGCCTCTGGTGAGAAATGACAATCAGCTGAGTGGTCTCTTTCAGCTGCTCAATGGCATCAAGCAACTTGGAGAGGTTGGCGTCGTCGAGCGCAGCCTCAACCTCATCAAAGACGTAAAACGGAACAGTGCGCGTCCTATACACAGCAAAGAGCAATGCCAAGGCGGTGAGGCTCTTCTCGCCACCTGACATGAGCATCATCTTGGTAATGCGCTTACCGCGCGGCTGAGCCACAATCTCAATGCCTGTCTCGGAGAGATGGTCTGGGTCAGTAAGCTCAATGTGAGCATGACCTCCAGGGAACAGCATCGAGAAGATCTCGGAGAAGTTCTGATTTACGCGGTCAAAGACAACAAGGAAGCGGCTGCGCATCTTGCGATCGATGGCCGAGATGATTTTCTTGAGCGAAGTTCGAGCGGCCTCTAAGTCAGCTACCTGCTCGTTAATGTAATCAGCGCGCTCTTTGAGACGCTCGTACTCATCCATTGCAACGGCGTTGACAGGACCAAGTGCCTCAAGCTGACTCTTGAGCGACGCAGCAAGGCGTTCTGCCTGCTCTCTATCTTCTGGCTCAGGAAGCGTCAATGCCTCGTCCAATGAGGCACCCGTAGCAAGAATGGCCTCGATGGCGTTTTGAACCTGAACCTCAAGCTTGCCAATCTCAACGCTAATCTGGTTAGCGGCATCTTTCTCTTTTTCTACTGCAAGCGCCGCTTCAGATGCGGCGTCTTTTGCCTCAGAGATGGTCTCTCGCAGCGTCTCAGAGTCTGCCTCCGCCAGTGATGCACGGTCTTTAAGCCTAGACGCCCACTCAAGCGCCTTCTGATGCAGAGCGTCGTAGCGCCTGTACAGCGGATCCACGCGAAGCCTGATTACCTCAAGCGCGTGCGTTGCCTGTTTAGCAGCAGCAAGCTGCTCGTCCAGCTGAGACAGACGCTTCTCAAGCTCCGCCTGGCGAGAAGCCATGCTCGTTGCACGCTCCTTTGCAACAGTAAGGTCCGTCTTTGCATCCGAAAGCTCTCGGTTGGCCCTTCCTTGCGCACGAATGGCATCCTCATGCTGATCCTGCAGCTCTTTGAGCTCCGAGGCTAGCGACTCCATGCAAGCCTTAGCTTCTTCAGCCGCACGCTTGTGCTCATCAATGTGCGCACGAGCCTCTTGAGCGCGCTCTTTGGCCTGCTCTCGAGAAGTGCTGACTTGCTTCAACTCTGCCTGAGAAGAAGCCACCTGTCCCTCAAGACGTCCTCGCTCAGCAGCGATAGACGTAAGCTCACCATTGAGGCGTGCAACCTCACCCTTGGACTGCGCGCTTTTCTCGCGAACTGAAGCCAGCTCATTCTCGCAGTTGGTAACTGCAGAGTGCGCGGCCTCAAGATGGCGTTTGAGGGAAGGAAGCACACCCTCAAGCTCGCGAATACGACGCTTACGCTCAAGAGAGCCGTCCTCAGCCTGAGATGTGTGTCCCAGGACCAGACGACCATCTGGATAGAGCAACGTGCCGTCAGGGAGCGCATAAAGCCCGCGAGGCTCAACTTTGCGAGCAGCGTAGGCATCATCAAGACTCTGAGCAACAAAAACATGACCAAAAAGCGCCTGCACAAGAGCTTCGGCACCCTTCTGCGCAGATACATGCTCAAGCAAAGACGTTGTATGTGCAGGCGCAGCAAGAGCTGGAGCTGCTTCAGAAAGTGCAACCAGTGTAGCCTTACCATCCTCAGAAAGCGTCTGAACACGCTCAAAGAGCGTATGAATGTTTTGCTGCTTGTCTACAACAAGCGCGGAAAGATCTTCTCCCAAAAGCTGCTCAACAAGGGCCTCAAACTCTGGCTGAACCTCAAGATAATCAGCAAGTCTGCCAGAAACAAGAGAAGCGATTGCTGCATCCGCAACAAGCTTTTCTGCCAGAGGACTTCCCTTTTGGACTTCCACATCAAGCGCACGAAGTGCCTCAAGCGTAGCTTCACTGCTTGAGAGCTCCTGGCGAGCAGTACGCTCTGCTTCGCGAGCCGCTTCAAGTGCAGAGGCACGCTCAGAAATCTCAGCAACAAACGCCTCGGACTCCTGACGAGCTTTCTCAAGAGCCGCAGTGAGCTCTGCTTCTTTAGCGCCACTATCTTCTAGAGCAGCACGAGCAATCTCAAGCGCTTCCGTAATCTGAGTCAACCTAGACTCAAACATCTGATCTTCTACCTGCGCATGAGCAATCTGCTCTTCAAGCTTTACATACGCAAGCGTTTCTTTATCAGCAGTATTACGCGCACTTCGCTCAGACGCAGTGCAATCAGAAATCTTTACATCAAGAGCACGACGCTCGGCAATTGCCTGGTTAGCTGCCTCTTGGAGCGCGTTCACGCTCTCCGTCAGATCCGCAACCTTTGCACGAATTGTTGCCAGCTGACCAGAAAGCTCTTCGTTCTCTTTTGCGGCGTCAGCCTTCTGTTTATCCATCACAGAAAGCTGCATACGTGTGTCAGAAAGGCGAGAAACCATGTTCTTGCCCTTCTCCTCCAAAAGACGCATGTCAGATCCCATACGACCAAGAATCTCTTGCATGCGACGGCGCTGCTCACCTAAGTCTCCAACAAAGAGACCCTTTTGCTCAAGAAGTGACTGGAGCTTTTCAAGCTCACGGTTTTTCTCGCCCGCACGATATTGAGCAAGCTCAATAGCAGCCTCTGCCTCTTTAGCGCGTGCCTCCAACTTGCCATGCGTAAACTGCAGCTGACGAAGGTCATCAACCGCAAGCTGAACCGTCAAATCTTTGAGCTGAGCGGACAGATCTTTAGCGCGAGAAGCCTTGTCTACCTGCCTCTCAAGCGGTTTAAGCTGGCGGGTAATCTCGCGAGAAACCACTTTGGCTCGCGTGAGATTCTCATCCATGGAAGAAATCTTGCGCTCCGCACGCTCTTTGCGGCGGCGATGCTTAGAGATATCTGCCGCCTCTTCAATGAGCTCACGGCGCTGTTCAGGACGGCTAGACAAAATGGAATCGAGTTTGCCCTGAGAAATGATGGAATGGGTATCTTTGCCCAGGCCAGAGTCATGCAAAATGTCCTGGATATCCATGAGTCTTGAAGGAGCACCGTTAATCAGGTACTCAGACTCTCCAGAGCGATACATGCGCCTGGTGATGCCAATTTCAGAGAAATCAATAGGAATAGTGTGGTCGGAGTTATCCAGAACCAGCGTTACCTCAGCAACGCCCACCGCTCCCCTTGCTGATGAGCCAGAGAAGATGACGTCTTCCATAGCCTGGCCACGGAGCATCTTTGCGCTCTGCTCGCCTAATACCCAGAGAATTGCGTCAGAGACATTGGACTTACCCGAGCCATTAGGACCAACGACAACGGTAAGACCGGGGTCAAAAACCATCTGAGTTTTATCAGCGAATGACTTAAAACCCTTAAGTGTCAGCGATTTTAGATACACGGGTACAGGGTACCTTTCTACCTTAGGTGCATTTCTGCATCAGCATCAAGCGGAGCGTCATCCACACCAAGACGTACCAGTGCGTCTTGAGCGGCTTCTGACTCTGCGGCTTTCTTTGATGGTCCCTGTCCACGACCCACCTTAAGGCCGTCGACAAATACCACAGCGGTAAACGTTGGTGTGTGAGCAGGTCCACTCTCGCCAATAAGCTTATATTCAGGAGTAGCCTTGCCTTTAGCCTGTACCGCTTCTTGCAAACGAGATTTAGGGCTTACCGAACGAACTGCCAGCGCTGGAGAAATGTGAGGTCCAAGCGTACGAATAACAAAATCGTGCGTTGGATCAAAACCCGCATCAAGGTAGAGCGCGCCAACAATGGACTCGTAGACGTTCTCCAGAGCAGACTTCATGCCACGCTTTCCCGTGCCCTTCTCGGAAATTCCCATAACAATTAAGGGAGAAATTCCTAGAGCATCAGAGACAATGGAAAGCGTGTGGCCGGATACCAGAGAGATTTTCAGCCTAGTAAGCTGGCCTTCATCCATATCTGGATAACGCTCAAACAGCTCCGTTGCAATAATGGCACCAAGAATTGAGTCACCCAGAAACTCCAGGCGCTCATACGAAGCAGAAACAGGCTTGCCCTCCACCGCCGAAGGGTGTGTGAGGGCAGCCTCGATAAGTTCTTTATTGGTAAATGTGTGACCGCAAATAGCTTCTGCAGCAGCTACTCGTTCGTGCAATTTCACGTATAAAACCTACTTAAGCAGCAAGAATAGCATCTACTGCGTCACCAACGGTAGCAATCTCATCGATGTTTTCTGCATCAAAGGTCATATCAAACTCTTGCTCAAGGTCTGTGACAAGCTGCAAAAGATCAAATGAGTCTGCACCAAGATCTTTAAATGAGGTACCCTCTGTGAGCTCAACGGAATCGTCAAGGTCCAGTGTCTCTCTAACAACGTCAATTACCTTTTCAAGTGTTTCTGTGCGATCCATACATCCTCCTTGCACACAACAATGACGCTATTAATTTTACCCCGTGATGGGCGTCTGTATGATGACATTACTAAAGCTGAAACAAACAATCTTAAAAAAAGTAAAGCCCACAGAATTGTCCATGGGCTCCACCATAACTTATAAAAATTTTTATGTACAGACGCTTTTACTACAGCTGAATTGACGAGGAAATTTTCTCGATAAGGTTGGCACGTACTGCATTTGCTGCAGAAAGTGTTCCTGCGCACACAGCAGAAGAGCTGGTAGCACCATGTCCTTTAAGTACAGGTGCAGAAACACCTAGCAAGAAGGCGCCACCAACAGAATCTCCTGAAAGTTCCGCTGCTGTAGCCTTCAGAGCATCCTTCAAAAGAAGTGCACCAAACGCAGCCTTCTTGGAGGAATTAATTGCGTCTTTGAGGCTAGACATAATAAATTTGCCCGTGCTCTCAATAGATTTTAAGGCCACATTTCCTGTGAAGCCGTCTGTCACAATAACATCAAAGCGGCTTCCTAAAATATCAGTTCCCTCAGCATTTCCACCAAAATTGATAGCCGCTTCTGCAAGAGCCGCATGATATGAAAGAGCAAGCTCAGAACCCTTGGTCTCTTCAGAACCATTGCAGAGAAGTCCTATGGTTGGGTTTTCAATTCCAAGCGATGCATTGGCAAAAGCCCTACCCATTTGTGCAAATTGCACCAAAACTTCTGGACGCACATCAGCGTTAGCACCAGTATCCAAAAAGACTGTTTTATGGCCACCAAGTCCAGGAAGAATCAGGGTAAGTGCAGGGCGCTTTACGCCCTTGATGCGACCAATACCAAAGGTAGCTGCAGTAAGCACTGCTCCTGTAGAGCCTGCCGAAAAAAGACCGTCAGCCTCTCCAGCCTTGACTGCCTGTGCAGCCCTTACAATACTGGCGTCTTTCTTCTGTCTAACCGCATTGGCGGGGTGTTCGCTCATTGCAATAACTTCAGTGGTTACCAAAGCCTTTGCGCGCTCATGCTTGCTTGCAAAAGGAGTAACAAACTCATCAGCTCCAGCGAGAAGAACCTCTAGCTCTTTGTCCTTCTCAAGAGCCATACGAACTCCCTCAAGAACAACCTCAGGGCTTTGGTCAGATCCCATAACGTCTACACAAATAACGGGCATGATAACTCCTTAGTGCTATAAAAAAGAAGGCTGGCCCCTAAAGAACCAGCCTTCTTGGCCATACGATGTATGAGTGTTACTCAGTAACAACAACCTCACGGTCCTTGTAGAAGCCACAGTTAGGGCATACGTGGTGAGGAAGCTTTGGAGCGCCGCACTGTGGGCATACAGAGCGAGCTGCTGCGTTAAGCTTGCTGTTTGCCGAACGACGGGTGTGGGTTGCGCCGCGGCCCTTCTTTTGTTTAGGTACTGCCATCTTAAACCTCTTTTGCTCTTGCTAGCGCCCCTAAAACATATGAGGGCGCGACCCATTCACATAATGCGTTGGATACTATACCACGTACTGACACATTTTGTACGTAGATACAGCATTTCTTCACCATTTAGGAGAAGAAATTTTATTTTACTCTTCCGAATCCGGCTCAATCACAAGATTTTTGAGAGCCGCAAACGGGTTTGAAGCAAGCTTTTCTTCTTCTCGCTTCTGCTCAATCTGAGCTGCATGACCGCAATCCTCTTCATTCAGATTGCAACCGCATACTGGGCAAAGTCCCTTGCAGTCGGACTTGCACAGTACAACATAAGGCGTCTCCATAACAAGCGAAGGCAAAAGAGCCTCTGCAAGATCGATGGTTTTATCGGCATTTACTAAAACGTAATCTGCCTCATCTTCATCATCTGCAGAAATTACAGGCTCTTCAAAGAGATAATACTCATCTACCTCTGCGTTTAAAGAGAGATGTGCGTCCTCAAGACAACGGTCACACGTACCAACTGCGTCAGCACGAAGCATTCCGGTAACCAAAATGCCCTCACCCGCGTTGGTAAGCACTAGATCAAAATCAATTCCCATAGGAAGAGAAAATTCATGCTCCCCTAGCTCATACGAATCTTCATTGAGATGACCCGCATAAGAAACGGTATCGCCTGCATTTGCAAGACGATCATCTAGTGCATAAAGAACTGGTTGCATTGGAATTACCAGGCAACGTTATTGCTGGTGTTACGAGGACCAGAGTTCTCATCAAGTGTCTGACGAACACGAGAGACTGAATTTGTCAGGCTCTTGAGGTTCTCCTCAAGGTGAGCAAGAACGGTATCTGCATACTCCTCAGCGTTGTAGCGAGTATCACGCTCATACTGCTCTGCCTGGTCACGAATGCCATCTGCCTGCTGCTGAGCAAGGCGGACAACCTCCTGGTCACCAGCAAGAATCATAGCCTGCTGCTGTGCGTCAGCTATGATGGATTCTGCCTGAGCACGTGCGCGCTCAAGGGTCTCATCCTCTTCCTTAATGATGCGACGAGCGGTTGCAAACTCTTCTGGGAAGACACGACGAATCTCGTCAAGCAGCTCATAGAAGTCCTGGGCATCAATAATCTTCTTGTTACCGCCATCCATAAAAGGTGACTTAGCCTCAGTTACCATCTGCTCAATCTCAGATACAAGGCTCTCAATTTCCTCGCCTGGCTGCATCCAGGGCTCCTTTCAATCCAATACATAAGCCGTGTTATATGCAGTTTTAGCCCTTATGAGCACGACGCATAAAACACCTTTTTAAGAATGTTAGCAGAATATAATGAAAATGCAGGGCAAATATACTTAATTACCGCAATTATGCAGAGCTTCAAGCTTTTTAATGACGTTCTTTGGTACCAAAAATGATACATCTGCGCCCATAGCTGAAATTTCTCTCACAATTGAGGAAGAAATATAGCCGTACTCTGGACTGGACATAACAAAGACGCTCTCCAGCTCAGGAGCCATATGAGCGTTAAGATCTGCCTGCTGCAGCTCATACTCAAAGTCTGTCATAGCTCTTAGGCCTTTAACAACACCACCTGCGCCGCGAGCATTGCAGAAATCAACCAGAAGACCTTCCATAGGCTCTACAGAAACGTGCACAAGTCCTTCATCTACCAGAGCGTCTTTGAGCATCTGTACACGCTCTTCAAGAGAAAACGTAGTTCCCGTGCCGTGTTTGCGCTTTGAAGCCGCAACAGCTACCGTAACATTTTCAAAAAGACGAGAAGCTCGTTTGATTACATCAAGGTGTCCGTTTGTGACGGGATCAAAAGTACCTGGTACAACTACGTGAGTGATGCTGTTCAACGTATCTCCTATCCCTCACAACGAACAAGTAAATCAACTTGAGCAATACCATAACGCTTACTCTTAGAAAGCTCAAAATTATCAAGAGAAACTGAATCAGATTTATGGCTATGCTCATAGACTACTACAGCATCTTTTGTCAGACTTCCCGACTGAATCAAGTCTTTGAGCAGCTTGGATACTACCTCTGCCTCGACGGCATAAGGAGGGTCCAAAAATACCACGTCAAAAGGACCTCCAAACAGCTGGGATGACTCAGCTAAGCGAGCTGTATCACCACAGATAACACTCATCTCAGAGGTGTTTACGCCAAGAGATTTAGCCGTACGCTTAATGCGATCGCACGTCTTTCTATCTTTATCAACAAAAGCAGCGTATAGCGCTCCTCTAGAAAGAAGCTCAAAACCCATAGCACCTGAACCTGCAAAAGCGTCAAGCACTCTGGATTCACTAAGGTCAAGACCGCGAGAAGCCAAGATGGAGCTTGCAATAGCCTCACGCGTACGATCAGTGGTTGGTCGCGTAGTCCCCTTGCCATCAGGGGCCTCAATTGCACGACCTTTCCATTTTCCGCCAACAATCCTCATGGGTTTCTCGCCACCAAACCTATCTTGTACTGCAGTTTACCTGCAGGTTATTACTTATAGCCAAGCTCTTCAAAGTAGATACCAAAGCGATCTTTTGCCTCAATTCCCAGCGTAGCATAGGCGTCGCTGATAAGATTTGGGTCTTGAGCAGTAATTGCTAGGGCATCTATATGAGCCGCCTCAATCAGGTCCGCATCCGCGTAAAGATCAGAAATCTTGAGCGTGGTGCCGCCTGACTGACGGTATCCCAGGGTCTCTCCCTCATGTCTGAGCTCAAGGTCAAGCTCTGCCAGGCGCGCGCCGTCGGAGGTTTGCTCAAGGGCGGCTAAGCGCTTTCTTGCGGTAGAGCCTCGTTTGGCGTTGCTAGCAAGATACACAGTTCCTGGGAAGTCTCCTCGACCAACACGACCTCTGAGCTGGTGAAGTGTAGCCAGGCCAAAACGATCAGCATTAAAGACAATCATGACCGTAGCGTTAGGAACGTCAACGCCAACCTCAATGACGGTAGTGGAGACCAGAATCTGCGTCTTATTTGCGCGGAACTTTTCCATTACCTGATCTTTTTGTGTCTCGGGTAATCTACCGGTCAGAAGATCACAGGTAAAGTCCTTGAAAACAGTCTTTGAAAGCTCCTCATATACGCGAGTTGCGCTTGAGAGCTTACCGTTTGTGCGAGCGGCCTCAGGAACATCTTCAAGCTCTTCTTCAGAATCGCTTGGATCAATCAAAGGACAAACTAAATACGCCTGATGACCTGCCTGAACAGCCTCAGCAATGGCAGCGTATGCCTGATCAAGATTTTCTGGAACACACAGCTTAGTGGTAACGCCAGCTCCTGCCTTTGGCCTCTTAGTAATGCGAGATGTATCAACGTCTCCATACAAAGAGAGCGCCAACGTACGCGGGATAGGTGTTGCACTCATGGCGAGAAGATCTACGCCTTGTCCTTTTTTGCGCAATGCCGTTCGCTGATCAACGCCAAAGCGATGCTGCTCGTCAACAACAGCAAGTGTGAGCTGGTTAAATACCACGCGATCAGAGAGCAGTGCGGTAGTTCCAAAGATAACAGACAAAGATCCATCAGCAAGGCAGAGCTCAATCTGCTGCCTCTCCTCTTCAGAGGTAGAGCCCGTAATAAGAGCCCAGGTAATTCCCGCAAGTGAAAGCAAAGGGCCAATTTTTTGAGCGTACTGCTGAGCAAGAACTGAGGTAGGAGCCATCACAGCTGCCTGAGTTGAAGAATCTGCTGCTGCAGCTAAGGCAACAGCGGCAACAGCTGTTTTACCAGTACCAACATCACCCAAAAGCAAGCGATTCATAATACGTGGTGCTGCCATATCTGAAAGAATCTCTTGCACTGCATGATTTTGCTCGTCAGTCAGGGCAAAGGGCAAAGCCTCAATCAGAGCCTTAACTTTAGGTCCATCTATAACGTGCTCAAAAGGCTTATGCCCTGCAAGCTCCAAGTTTCTTCTCGCCAAAAGAGCAAGCTGCAAACTTAAGAGCTCATCAAAAGCAAGACGGCGGCGAGCAAGCTCTGCAGCAGCCAAACTTGAAGGAAAATGAACCTCGCGAAGTGCCGCAGAAAGCGACATAAGATGGTGCTGAGAGACGAGCTCTGAGGGCAACCAGTCGCACACACTTCCCGTGTCCGCCAGAGCTGCCGACATAATGCGACGCATCCATGCGGGACTTACGCCCTCAGTAGCTGGGTGAACAGGAAGAATTGCCGCTTTTGAAGGTACTTCTTTAGAGCGTGTCTCATCGTTTGCGTCAGACTTTGCCGTGCTAAGCACCTCGTAGAATGGCGACTTCATCTGGCGGTAACCGTAGGCAAAGAGCACCTTACCACTGAGTGCTACTTCATCGTCAACGTGGATTTGCTCAGCTATCCAAGGCTGCCTAAAAAACGAAGCCGTGAGCACGCCCGTATCATCCACAACCTCAATCTCAACAATGACCATTTTAGGACGTGGACGCTTAGTCTTTACCGAAGCAACGCGTCCTGTGATGGTGGCGTCTTCGCCTATTTGTGCAAAAGCAATTTGCACGCGATGTGAAAAATCAAGATAACGGTGAGGGATGTTGAGCAAAAGGTCTCGAACACGCAGAATGCCGAGACGCTCAAGCGCCTCGGCACGATTTGCATTGACATATCTTAACCTGGTCACGCTATCAATAAGCGAGCAGGTATGTGCTACTCGCTCTGATGCGGGAGCGATGCTTACCTTGGACTCAGACATTTCCTACTCAATAGAGAAGATGACTGGATAGAGTGGCTGCTCGCCGCGCTGAGCGTCAACCTCAAGATCAGGGTAAGCGTCCTCAATCTTGCTGGCGAGAAGATCGAGCTGCTCGTTAGACAAATCTTCACCTGCAAGAATGGTGAGGTTGTCGCCCTCTTCCTCCTCTTGCATCTTGGTAATAAGGTCAAGCGTGACCTTCATGACATCAGAGCCGACAACATCAATGGAGCCGCCCTGAATACCCATGACATCACCATCGTGAATAGGGGTGCCGTTAGCTGCAGAGGAATCACGGACTGCAGTGGTTACCTCACCGTAGCGAACGCCAGAGATAGCGTCAGTCATCTCTTCTACAAGCTCTTCAAATGGAACGCCATCTGCAACAACAAACATTGCAGCAAATGCCTGAAGAACAGACTTGGTTGGAATAACAGCAACCTTAACATCCTCACATGCGCTGGCAGCAGCCTCTGCTGCCATACGAATGTTGGAGTTGTTTGGCATAACAATAACCTGGTCTGCATTGGCCTCTTCAATTGCAGCAAGAATGTCTGCAGTTGAAGGGTTCATGGTCTGGCCACCAGAAACAACAACGTCAACACCAAGAGACTTCAAGATTGATTCAGCGCCAGAACCAGCAGTTACGGCAACAAAGCCAAGTTCTTTTCTAGGTGCAGCTGCAGCCTTCTTATCTTCAGCGATCTTCTCGGTACGCTCCTTAGCCTCAAGGTCCATGTTGTGAATGAAGACCTCAAAAATCTGGCCGTACTGAAGCATGTACTCAAGAACCTTGTTAGGAGTATTTGAGTGAACGTGAATCTTATAGTCTGGGTTTGCGCCAACAAGAAGCTCACAATCACCCATAGTTGCCAGGAAGTTCAGAGCTGCTTCCTCGTCAAAGTCTGGGCTATCTGCCTTGAAGAGGAACTCATTGCAGTAACGATACTCAGAACCCTCCCAGTCATCGTTGAGCTCAATCTCAACCTTTGCACTGGTAGCAGCCTTAGCATCAGAAACAGAAACGGTTGTCTGGAAATCAGTAGTCTCAGTCTTGCCGGTAACAGCATTTACAAAGCCCTCAAGGAAGGTTGCAAAACCAAATGCACCAGAGTCAACAACACCGTTCTCTTTGAGGACAGGAAGAAGCTCAGGAGTGCGGGCAACAGACTCATATGCCTCAACAACCAGAGCGTCCAAAACCTCAACTGGGGTGAGCTGAGACTTCTCAAGGGAGTCTGCCTTAGCAGAAACGTCTTTAAGGACGGTAAGAATAGTGCCCTCAACAGGCTTTCTAACAGCCTTAAAAGCAACCTCTTTACCGCGGCGGAATGCGTGAGCAATATCCTTTGGAGTTACTGCCTCAGGATTTTTAACGTCGCACAGACCCTCGGCAATACCACGAAGAATCTGAGACGTAATAACACCAGAGTTACCACGAGCTCCCATCAAAGAACCGTGAGTGATTGCCTTTGCAATATCCTGCATGCTTGCATCTTGAGGAAGATCTTGAACCTCACGAACAACGGTGCCCAGGGTAAGGGACATGTTAGTGCCGGTGTCTCCATCTGGTACAGGGAAAACGTTGAGCTTGTTGATCTCTTCTGCTTTGTCTGCAACGGCAAGAGCTGCTACAGGGAAGCATGTACGAATGACATTTGAAATCACGTTAGACCTCAGTTCCTACTCATTTGAAGCAAAAAGCTTAGCGAGAATTACGCATGGCCTCGATATGTACAGTTACATCAACACATGAAAGCTCTGCAATTTGCTTAAGCAAAAACTTTACTGAGCTCTCAAGATTGTCGACAACAGACGCCATGTTAACGCCCTGCTCAACAACAATATGAAGGTCAACCTGAACTCCCTTAGGAGTTGGGGTCACATCAATACCCTTACGAAGTCGGTACGTTGGAAGAAGACGAGCAACACCTGCTGCCTCATCAATCTCTGCCATGCCAACAACGCCATAACATTCCATAGCTGCATAGCCCGCCAGGTCAGCAAGGCAATCATTAGAAACTCTTAGTGTTCCGGGAACAGCGGTAGTCATTACATAACTCCTCTCGCAAGAACCAGGGTTAGTCATTGTTATTTAGTATACCGCAGAGCACATTTATTATTAAAGCGGCTTATATATACAAGTTGATAACCTTGCAATTGACAAATCTTTTTCTTGTTATTTAATCTTGGTGTAATAAATGAAAAACATTCAAAAGCTGTCTAAAAGCTATCTAATTGTGAATGTTATATTCATGCTTTGACAACACAATATATTGTGCTATATTTATTCGGCTATTTGGAAATTTTAGGCGCAGAGGGCGCCTATCCTATGGAGGTCTTACTCATGTCGAAGGTCTGTGATTTCTGCGGTAAGCACGCCGTTGCCGGTCGCTCCATCTCCCACTCTCACCGTACTGTGGCCCGCACCTTTAAGCCAAACATCCAGCGTGTTACTGTCGTTGTCGATGGCCAGCGCAAGAAGATGAATGTTTGCTCCCGTTGCCTCAAGTCCGGCAAGATTGCTCGCAACTAAGCAACTTAGCTCGTCTTACCTCAAACTTAAAAAGGTCGCTTCGGCGACCTTTTTTCTTAGCTCGATTATCCGACAGCAACATCTAATACTTCTTGCTGGACTTACAGCCGCGCGTTGGGGCTTTGTTTCTCAAACGCAGCCCCAACACGACTCGGTGAACGTTTTAGTTCCAAAGCTGCACCAAAAGACAGCCCTTCTCGCACCTTACCCAAGCATTGTCTGATTCAACTATGTTTGAAATACCGTCGTCTCCCAGCAAGGTGAATTTCTGGTGATCAAGATTCCACTTCATGCCAGTCTCAGAAACCTCGCACTCCTCTGACAAAGCTACAAGAGAAATCTTTTTACCTACATTAGTTGTGCTCAGCTGCCAAGAATCAGTTTGACCTGCTGCTAAAAAGCGCATCTCAAAGTCATTTTCAATAACTCGAACACTTGCTTTGCCCGTCTTTGCCCAGGTAGCGAGAAGACCAAGCACTACAAGCTGGTGATCAAGCTGGCCACCAGACGTGGAAACGACGGTAAGAGAGAGCTTGCTATCCCTACGGATTGCCTCGTACTCGGCGGACTTTAGAGCAAGAGCCAGGTCAGTGTCGTACTTATCCGCATTAAACTTCATGCAAGGTACCTGCTGCTCTTTGAGCCAAGCCAGAGTTTCTGTTGTAGCCGAGTCAAAGTCTCCAAGCGCAAGCTGTGGAATTACTCCGGCGGCAAAGCACGCATCGGCACCGTGGTCAACTGCTATCAGGTAGTCAGCGCTTTGGGCGCAGGTAGAGAGCGTCGTGTTCGAGACAGCCTCTGGGGATCCGCCCACAATAAGGACCTCAAGGGGTTTCTCGCCAGAAGGAGCAGCAGCTAGAGGACGCTCGTAGTCACGAAGACGCAGAAGCGACATCTCACCATAGGTGTGGGCGAAGATGTTTGAGTGCTCACGCATAAAGACGGGGTCTCGGCCGTCGTGGTCGTTGTAGAGTGCCACCACGGGAAAGCCTGCATTTTGAGCCGTCTGAGCGCCAAATGGGGCGTCCTCAAAGACCCAGGTAGTTGCTTTATCGGTGCCAAGGCGACGGAGTGCCTCAAGGTATACATCAGGCTCAACCTTGTCCACTCCCCCCACGTCTTCTGTAGAAACCACCGTTTTAAAGAGGTGCTCAATACCTTGAGCCGCGAGGGCCGCACGCACTTCTCGCACAGGAGTTGACGATGCAACAGCCATAGGAATACCCGCATCGTAAAGCTCCTGCAAGAACTCTTTTGCACCAGAAATAATGGAGACGTGATGTTGATACTGCTCTGTTACATACGCGCAGAACTCTTCATACAAAGCTTCTGCAGTGATAGGCAGCTCCAGATGATCAACGCAAATTTTGCAACCATCCATAAGCGAAACAGCCTCAACGCGCTCAAAAAATTCTGAGTCAACAGTCTTGCCGTATTTAGGAAGAACAGCGCCAAACACATTGCGCCAAACGCGCATTGAATCAACAAGAGTTCCATCGCAATCAAAAATTGCACCGGTCACCTGCAT
>USKU01000023.1 GCA_900555335.1 uncultured Atopobium sp.
TCATGTATACGTCTTTTTGACAGATTATCTGACTTAGGTGTGTTTTGAACTGCCTTCTATTTCTCGTGTCCAAGAAATGGGAGGCAGTTCAGTCGAGAAGGACCTTTTGTTGTAACAAAAACGTGCGCTAAGCGTCGAGCTTACTTTGGTGCAGCACAACAAGCCTCTGCAGCTTTTGAATAGTCTGTGGCGTGAGCATGTCCTTTTTAACCTGCCAAGACCAATTGCCTTCAGCCTTACCAGGAATGTTCATACGAGCATCGTCAGAAAGACCTAAGACGTCCTGTAGCGGCAAAATAACCACTTCATTAGAAGTGCTAGCTACTTGCTCCATAAGGTGGTCAAAAATCTGATGCGATTCATCAGTTGCCTGACCACCTGTAAAACGAGCTTCTACAAAACCCATAAGCGTTTGCGTATCATGGGTACCGCTATATACAATAGAATCCTGAGCTGGAGCAAAAGAATACCTGCAGTCTCCATCAGCAAACTGAATAACACTCATACCAGGGAAACCTGTCTGAGAAAGCAATGCTCGGACCGCAGGAGTAACTGCTCCTAAATCTTCTGCAATAAAAGGCAGTGGTCCAAGCTGCTTGAAAGCAACATCAAACAGCTCATTGCCAGGACCAAACTTGAATGAGCCCTCGGCAGCAGTCTTTCCTTGCTCAATAGCATAGTAAGACGTAAAGCCAATAAAATGGTCCAGCCTGGTATAGTCATACAGATAGAAAGACCTGCGGAAACGTTCAATCCACCAGCGATATCCTTCGTCTTTATGAGCCTGCCAGGTATACGTTGGATTACCCCACAGCTGGCCATCTTGAGAAAACGCGTCAGCAGGAGCTCCAGCCTGAAGCTCTGTATGACCTGTATCATCTAAAGCAAAAAGTTCTGGATGTGCCCAAACATCAGCGGAATCCTCTGAAACAAACATAGGCATATCGCCAATAATCTGAATGCCCTTAGCACGAGCCTCCGCCAAAGTTTGGCTCCAAATTACCTCAAAGGCAAATTGCTGCTTTCGGTGAAACTCAATTGTCTGGATAAGCTCAGGACGCTTAAGGAGTTCTTTCGACCAGCTGCGATATTGCTTAGGCCACTCCTGCCACACTCCCTCACCCAACAGGTCTTTAATAGCACAAAATGCTGCATACGAATCAAGCCAATACGAGTTTCTCGCACAGAATTCCTGGTATTCAGCGGCTCGCCTGCTCTGAGGATCATCGCACTCAGAGATGACTCTCTCCATTGCCGCTGGATCAAGTAGATTGATATTTCCTGCAAAAGCAGAAATTCCCGCGTAAGGAGAGCCGTATTCGTCGGTTGGGCTGACAGGCAAAATCTGCCAATACTTCTGGCCAGATTTAGCGAGAAAATCAATGAACTCGGAAGTCTCGCGACCAATAACACCAAGCTTCTGGCCTGGCGTAATTGCGGAGTCCTCATTAGAAGGCAGAGAAGTAATGTGAGCAAGCACTCCCATACCAGGCTCAAGAGGCTTTTGTAGTCTATGAGCTGGCTGCACGTTTAAGACAGTACACCCAAGCTGCCACAAAAAGACCTCTGCCTTGCCATCTTTGACAGGTACTGCTTGTCCACTAATAACGTCAATAACCTGCATGTTTTGAGGAACAGAAACATATACGGTCTTAGCATCTGAGCGGCTCTTATTCACCAACACACAAATGCCAGAAGCGTCTTTGCTCTGCTGCACTTGCTGGCCATCTTTTTGAACAGGCCTACGCCAGAAAGCTAAAACATCATCTGAACCACACTCTGGAACAAACGGTTCAAACGAGCCGTCTACCAGCAGAGGAAGCGTTTTTCTGAGCGCAATAGCATTGCGATACATATGCAAGTAATCCAGGTCTGCGCGAGGACTGCTTCCTGGCCATGGCATAGTTGCGCGATTTGTTGGGTCAACAAATCCCTCAACGCCCATCTCATCGCCGTAGTAGATTGATGGAACACCAGGAAGTGTCATCTGCAGCACAGCCGTCTGCCACATACGAGCCTTAGAAAGACCGCGCTGATCAGCAGAAAGTCTGTACGTTACCTGCTCATGAGCAGAAAGAGAATCAGGAGTAGGAGCTCCTGCAACCACGTTAATCAAGCGCTCTTTATCATGTGTTCCAAACACATTGAGACAAGAATAAAACGCCTCGTGAGGATAGTTTTCCCACAGCTCCTCAAGAGCTAAAGCAGTTGACTCAGCACCAGCCTCATTCATCAAAAATGAAAGTATAGACTTGCGCAGAGGATAATTCATAGGTCCGTCGAGCTCAGAACCTTCCAGATAATGCCTGAGTTTTCCGTATGCACGCTTATTGCTTGCGTCCTCCCAGACCTCTCCGATAATAACTGCGTCGCTACGCTCTGCAAGTGCAGCCGCACGAATCTTCTGTATAAACGAATCAGAAATCTCATCTGCAACGTCTAAGCGCCAACCACGAGCTCCACGACGCAGCCACGTTCTAATAACGCCATTCTCGCCACAAATAAACTCCTGATAATCGGGATTATCGGAGACAATAGTTGGAAGCGCGTCTACACCCCACCAGCTTTCATACGTTCCATCTTCATGGAACGTAAACCACTTATCATAGGCAGAACCAGCCTGCTGAACTGCTCCTGGTTCAGAGTAGTTCGAGAATTTATTAAAGTATTTTGAATCAGCGCCACAGTGATTAAATACGCCATCCAAAATAATAGAAATACCATGCTCAGCAGCTTTAACGCAGAGGCGTTCAAAATCCTCTACGGTGCCCAACACGGGATCAACTTCCAAATAATCCGCAATATCATAGCGATGATTACTAGAAGCAGTATAGATAGGATTCAAATAAAGCGCAGTTATTCCAAGGTTTTCCAAGTAGGAAAGCTTCTCTTCAATACCTGCCAAAGAACCGCCGTAGAAATCCCACTCAGTTACACGACCGTTGGCGTCGTGCTGATACTCAGGAGTCTTCTCCCAGTCTTCAACCAGCTGGCGAGAAACCCCATTTCTTGGAACAGCAAGCGCCTGCTTGGTACGTTCATGCCAGTTTGCATCTCGTGCAAACCTGTCAGGGAAAATCTGGTAGACAACTCCACCCTTGTACCAGCTAGGGTCTTCTACACCTACAAAGCTGCCACGAGACTTATAGCAAGTAATCTGAAATGATGGTGGCTCGCCATAGGCAAAGCTACCAACACCGGTGCATCTATTTTCTTGAGCACCATATGACCAAACTGCTCCGTCAGAAGCCTGAAGCTCAAAGCGATACCAAATAAGGCCTGTAGCAGCTGGTTTAACAATTGCCTCAAAGCACTGCGCATAGTCAGGTACGCCAGTCGGAAGCGCGCCAGCAAAATCACTCTTTTGCATCACCACGCGTTTCTCGCCAGACAGAACTTGGGCCTCTGAAGACGATTCAGGGCCATACTCTTGCCAGAGACGAAGCGTTACTGATTGAACATCATCGTCCCAAGCAAATATTCTGATTGTTGCTGAAGTACCTAGTTCTACCGCGCCTTTTGGATCCCTACAAACAATGTTTGAGGTGTTGTGAAAAGCCTGCATTCTTACCAATCTCGACGACGTACATACCTGATAATCTCAGGGTGTAGTAAATGATACACGTCAAGATATTCATTTGCAGCATTATGCCAACTAAAGTCCTCTGCCATCGCCTGTTTTACAAGATTTGCCCACGCTTGTTTATCGTTTCTATAAACATCGGCGGCGTACAGAATAATATCTGCCATTTCATCTGCGTTTTGATTAGCAAAACTAAAACCGGTTCCTTCGCCCGTAAACTGGTTATACGGTTTTACAGAATCTGCCAGGCCGCCCGTCTCGCGAACTACAGGAAGCGTGCCATAACGCATAGAAATCATCTGAGAAAGGCCGCAAGGCTCAAACTCTGAAGGCATCAAGAACATATCTGCACCTGCATACATGCGGTGAGAAAGCGCAATATCAAACTCAATACGTGCTGCCATGCGGTTACCATAGTGCCCATCAAAGAAGCGCATAGCATCTTCTTGTTCAGCGTCACCAGTTCCTAGAACAGCAACCTCAATACCTGCACAAATAAGACGGTCCATCGCATAGCGAATCAGGCCCAAGCCTTTCTGGTTAGTTAGGCGCGTGACCATTACCGCAAGTGGTGCGTCGGGATCTACCTCAAGGCCCAGCTCCTCTTGCAATTGACGCTTACACTCAGCCTTACCTTCCATATGACGTGCCGAGAAGTTCTGTGGAATGTAAGGATCGCTTGCAGGTGACCACACACCAATGTCAATGCCGTTCAAAATACCACGCAGAACACTTTGACGGCGACGGAAGATATCATCCATTCCCTCTCCGAAGTGCTCTGTCTGAAGTTCTTGAGCATATGTTGGACTCACGGTGAGTAGATAATCAGAGTAGCAAAGCGCACCCTTCATAAAGTTGATGGAGCTTGCATCGCACCTCAGTTGATCAACTGCAGCAGGAATATCAGCAAGACCAAGTACGTCGCTGAGCATCTTGTCAGTAAACTGACCTTGGAACTTAACGTTGTGAATGGAAAAAACCGTCTTAACGTTCTGAACCTCAGGGACACCCTGATAGTGCTCACGTAAAAATAC
Source organism: uncultured Atopobium sp. (assembly GCA_900555335.1). Classification (GTDB taxonomy): domain Bacteria; phylum Actinomycetota; class Coriobacteriia; order Coriobacteriales; family Atopobiaceae; genus Lancefieldella. Next base: position 4,618 of record USKU01000023.1, read on the forward strand.
AGGTGCTAATGCCGTTTGCCAGTCATTGCAGTGCAGAACGTCGCAGGAGAGCTCTGGGACGTGTGCAATCAGCTCACACAGAGCCTTGGAGAAGAACGCATAGCGCTCTCCGTCATCAAAGTAGCCATAAAGGCCATCACGAGCAAAGTAAGACTCGTTATCTACAAAGTAAAAATCAACGCCTTCATGAACCAGATGCCACAGCCCACAATACTCAAAGCGCCACGAAAGAGGCACCTGAAGCTCGTAGACCTTCTTCATCTTTTGTTTCCACTCGGGCTTAATAGAGCTGTAGAGTGGCGAGATAACCGCCACTCTTGCTCCTACTTTTTTAAGTGCTTGTGGCAATGAACCCGAGACATCTCCAAGGCCGCCCGACTTGGAAAAAGGCGCCACCTCTGAACTTGCATAGACAACGCGAAGTTTGCGACGCTTGGAGACTTGGGACATTGTTACGCCACCCTCTTATTGTTTTTACGCTGAAGAAGAATTTCTTCGCTGGTACCACGAAGCTCAGTACCTGCAGGAATAATGTTAGAACGGTCTACAATAGCGTGCTCGACTACAGAACCTTCCTTAACAATGCAACCTTCCATCACAATAGAATCGCGTACTACTGCGCCACGCTCAATGATGACGTTACGACCAAGGATGGAACCGGTAACAGATCCACGGATACGACAACCTGCAGAAATGGTTGAGTTGCTAACTTTAGAGCCAATCTCAAATTTTGCAGGAGCGGTATCGTGAGCCTTTGTCTTAATGGAACGCTCTGGGGTAAAGAGCTCATTTGCTGGCATGGGGTTCAAAAGCTCCATGTTAGCCTGATAATAAGAGTTCTTTGAGAAGATAGATGCTACATGGCCCTCAAAGTGGAAGGTACGGACCTTAACACGGTTGTAGTCAGCATGAAGCGCCTCAAAGAGGTCAAGATAATCAGTAGCTCTATACCAATCAAGCATATCAATAAGCAGGTCACGCTTGATAATAAAGCAGTCAAGGGAAGCTTCATCTCCGCGCTGGACACCATTATGTGTCTTGACTACGCGGTCACCTTCAAGCTCAACACCAACAACATCTCTATCGTTATAACGAGTGGTGTAGGTCATCATGGTAATGTCCGCGTCAGACTCTAGATGCTGATCAAGCAGCTCGGTAAGATCAGCGTTGTAAACAAAGTTTGAAGTGGACAACAGAACATACTCTGCGTCAGTTCTCTCAAGATAAGGTCTGTTGGAAATCAGATCTCTGAGCAGGAAACGAGCGCCTGTGTGAGAGGTACCAAAAGCGGATCCTGGCAAGATAAACATGCCACCGCTCTTGCGGTCCAAGTTCCAGTCTTTACCAGAGCCAAGGTGATCAATGAGTGAGCGATAGTTAAATGGCATGATGACACCAACGGTACTAATGTCCGAATTAACCATATTTGAAAGAGGAAAATCCACCAGGCGATATCTTCCCAAGAAAGGCATGGATGCAATTGGGCGTACATCATTGGCGATTTCCATGTTAGTAGACGCATAATTGCAGGTAATAAGACCAATTACTCTATTCATTATTGCTCACCTCTTTCGACTACTACATCATTTCCAACAACAGCAATCTCCTTGTTCAAATCAGAGCTGCCAATATGGACGTTCTTCTCGACCACAGCGTTCTCGCCAAGAATTGCACGAATAACCACCGCACCAGGTTTAACTTCTGCGCCAGGAAGAAGTACGGAGTCAATAACGCGCGCTCCCTCACCAATAACGGCATCGGTAGACAAAATTGAATGGCGAGAATAACCAAAGATCTGGCATCCGTTGCTTACCAGACAGTCGTCTACCTCTCCAAAAGCGCCAATGTACGCTGGTGGACGGGTGGAAGCATTAGACAAGATAGGGAACTTGTCCGAGAAGATGTCAAACTTAGGCTCAGAGCCAAGCAGATCCATGCTGGTCTCATGATAGCTTGCAATAGTACCTACATCACGCCAGAAGCCCTCAAAGCGATAAGCAAAAAGACGTTTACCATCATCAAGCAACGTCGGAATAATATCGCCGCCAAAGTCATGAGAAGATTCAGGGTTCTTTGCGTCCTCACGCAAAGTCTCAAGAAGCAGGTCTGTGCTAAAGATATAGATTCCCATGGACGCCAGGTTGGACTCTGGCTCTTTGGGTTTCTCGGAAAACTTGGTGATCCTATCCTCATCATCAATGGACATGATTCCGAAGCGAGAGGCCTCTTCCCAAGGAACAGGCATGACGGCAATCGTAAGGTCTGCGTTGTTCTTCTTATGGCAGGCGAGCATCTCGCCGTAGTCCATACGGTAAAGCTGATCGCCAGAGAGAATTAGTACGTAATCAGGGTTATTCTGCTCAATGTAACCAATATTCTGGGTGACGGCATCTGCGGTTCCCGCATACCATGCGCCACCAGACTGGGTAGCAAAGGGAGGCAGAATAGAAATTCCACCACCGCGCTCATCAAGGTCCCAAGCACTACCTGATCCCACGTAAGAGTGCAGCAAATACGGACGATACTGTGTCAAAACACCTACCGTAGAAATTCCTGAATTTGCGCAGTTGGATAATGCAAAGTCAATAATGCGGAACTTGCCACCAAACGAGACAGCAGGTTTAGCTACTTTTGAGGTCAGAGCACCTAAGCGGCTTCCCTGTCCTCCTGCAAGTAGCATTGCAAGACATTCCCTTTTGCTCATATCCAAATCTCCTCTCTCCCCAACAGAGGTTTATATTCTCAACGCCCTACGACGATTGAACCTAAACGCAGATCCTTACACGTGCCAAATATCTTCCATGTACTCCCTGATAGTTCTATCAGCCGAGAAGAAACCAGAGTTTGCAGTATTGTGAAGTGCGCGAGCATTCCAGCTACGACGATCTGCATAGGACTGAGTAAGTTCTTCCCATGCCTTCACGTAGGCGTCAAAGTCAATAAGCACCAGGTCAGGATCATTGTTAATCAGCAGATAGTCGTGAATTGACTCAAAGTTGCCAGAGAGTCGGCTCAACGAGCCATCGGTCAGCATATTTACAATGCGAGCCAGTGTTGGGTTCTGGTTAAGCAGGTTTTGTGCAAAGTAGGTGCCGGAAGCATATACCTCTTGGACCTCGTCTGCACGAAGACCAAAAATCTTGATGTTCTCTGGTCCTGCAAGCTCAGAGATCTCAATATTCGAACCGTCATATGTTCCAAGGGTCAGAGCCGCATTCATCATAAGCTTCATGTTTGAGGTACCAGAAGCCTCTGCACCAGCAACCGAAATCTGCTCTGAAATATCAGATGCAGCATAGATAAGCTGTGCATTTGAAACAGCAAAGTTTGGAATAAAGACAACCTTCAGACGACCCTCAATGCGCTCGTCGTTGTTAACCACGTCTGCAACGGAGTGAATAAGTCGAATGACTTCCTTTGCAAAGGTATAGCTCTGAGCAGCTTTGCCCGAGAAAATAAAGGTTGTTGGAGCTGGCTTATAGCTTGGATCATCAAGCATGCGGTTGTAGAGATACAAGATCTTAAAGACATTAAGCAGCTGACGCTTATATGCATGGAAGCGTTTTACCTGCGTATCAAAGATGGTATTGGTATCCATCTCAACACCGGTTGTCTTCTTGACGTATGCAGCAAGACGCTCTTTTTCTTCTTTCTTTGCAGCGTCCATCTTGTCCAAGAACTCAGCATTGTTCTCAAAAGCAGAAAGCTTCTGAAGCTCATTGGCATCATCAAGCCAGCCGGTACCAATAGCCTCAGTAATAAGCTTTGCGTAAGCGGTATTTGCCTGTGCCAAGAAGCGACGGTGGCAGATGCCGTTAGTCTTGTTATTAAAGATTTCTGGACGAAGCTTGTAGAAGTCCTTCAAAACACTCTGCTTCAAAATGTTAGTGTGCAGATCAGATACACCGTTAACCGAGTGGCTAAACAAAATAGAGAGGTTAGCCATACGAACGGTGTTATCCCACAACACAGCTGTTGAGGCGAGAAGTTCGGTGTTGCCGTTAGAGTCAACAAGCAGCTGCTCCTTATAGCAACGATCAACCTCGTCGATAAACATATACAAGCGAGGAAGCAGCTCACGGAAGGTGTTAATAGGCCACTTCTCAAGAGCCTCAGGCATAACGGTGTGGTTGGTATAAGAAATTGCGTTTCTCGCGATATCAAATGCCTCGTTAAAGTCAACGCCATGGTCATCGACAAGAAGGCGCATAAGCTCTGGTCCGCACATTGCTGGGTGCGTATCGTTAGTGTGGATACAGACGTGATCTGCAAAGTGTTCCCAATCCTCACCGTACTTATCCTTATAAGCACGAAGAATGGTCTGAAGACCAGCGGAAACAAACAAATACTCCTGCTTTAAGCGAAGAATGCGTCCGTGCTCACCAGAGTCATTTGGATACAGAATGGTTGAAATTGCCTCAACATCAGAGCGGAACTTATTAGCACGGGCATAATCGCCGGCGTTAAAAGCATCAAGATCAAAGTCTTCCTCTGCTGGCTCTGCAGACCAAAGACGCAGCTTATTTACGGTTTTTGCGCCATAGCCAACAATAGGCACATCGTATGGAACAGCCCTTACTACCTGGCCACCCTCTTGCGAGAACCAGAAATTGCCATTCTCGTCCTCATGCCTTACAACTGTGCCACCAAAGCGCACCAGTACGCTAGAATCGTCTTTTCTGACTTCCCATGGATATCCATTTGCCAGCCAGTTATCGGTACGCTCTACCTGGCGTCCATCCTTAATCTCCTGGCGGAAGAGACCATAACGGTATCTCATACCGTTACCAAAGCCAGCCATGCCCTCGTGCGCCATGGAGTCCAGGAAACAAGCGGCAAGTCTACCCAGACCACCATTGCCAAGGCCAGGGTCTACCTCCTGAGCAGCAAGCTCCTGAAGCGAAGTACCCATTTCTTTAAGGCCCTCTGCAACAACGTCGGTGATACCAAGATTGAGTAGATAATTCTCAAGTAGTGGTCCTAGAAGGAACTCAAGAGAGAAGTAATAGACCTGCTTGTCAGCATGAATATAGGAGGTTGACTGAATTTCTCGCGCCTTTTCTGCAATGAGGTGGGCAAGAACGTTATAGCGCTCCTGATCAGTGCATTCTCCATAGTATTTGCCAAGAATCTTGATGAACTTATCGCGATACTGCTCTTCAAAGTCTTGTTTATCGTTAAAAATGTTTTGTCCGTTATTTACGGCCATGCTTCCCCCTCTTTGGAAGTTCTTTCTCAAACGCTAAAACAATGCCACCAAGCGGAGGAACAGACAGCTCTACCGAATAATCTCTTCCATTCCATGCCACTGGCTTGGTGGAAAGTTTCTTAGTATTCACAATACCCGAACCGCCAAACTCTTTTGCGTCGGAATTAAACACTTCTTTCCACACACCTGCAGAAGGCATGCCTAAACGGAAGTTCTGATGGGTTGCAACGTCAAAATTGATGAGAATAACCAGGTCCTCGGAAGGTTTTCTTCCATGACGTACAAACGAGATGATTGATTGCTCATTATTGTCTGCGTCAATCCAATCAAATCCACGGTTGTCGTAGGCATACTGCCAAAGTCCTGGATGGTTCTTATAGAAATGATTAAGAGCCTTAATAAATGCCTGCTGATGAGCGTGAGTTGGATACTCCTCAGTCAAGTAATACTCAATACCCTCGTAGTAGCGCCACTCAATAAACTGCGCAATCTCGTTGCCCATAAAGTTGAGTTTAGCGCCCGGATGAGTCATCTGATGAAGCGCCAGAGCCCTCATGCCAGCAAACTGTCTCCACCAATCCCCTGGCATGCGCTGAATAAGACTGCACTTACCATGAACAACCTCGTCATGGCTGAGTGGCAGTACAAAGTTCTCATTGAACTGATACATGCTGGAGAAGGTCAGAAGACGGTGGTTACCTGGTCTATAAGGGAAATCAGTCTGACAATAGTGCAGCGTATCATTCATCCAGCCCATGTCCCACTTAAGGTTAAAGCCAAGTCCTCCAACCTCAGGAGGATAGGTAACTAGCGGCCACGCTGTGGACTCTTCTGCAATCATCAAAATATCGGGATGTTCTTTTTGAGCAGTCTCGTTGCAGAGACGCAAGAAAGCGCTTGCATCCAAATCTTCCTCTGTGCCCTTATGGTTAAAGCGCTTCTGAGAAGGATCGTCGATACCAAAATTCATATACAACATGCTACTGACGCCATCGACACGAATGCCGTCAGCGTGATACTCATTCAGCCACATGAGTAGGTTGGAAACAAGGAAGCTTCTAACCTCACCACGAGTAAGATTAAACTTAAGAGTTCCCCAGTTAGGATGCTCTTTTTCTTCAAAGAGCCTAGTGCCATCAAACTCTGCAAGACCATGAGCGTCTTTGCAGAAGCCTCCTGGGACCCAGTCCAAAATAACACCAATACCAGCCTGGTGGCAGCAGTCAATAAAGTGTTTGAACTGGGCAGGATTGCCATACCTTGAGGTGGGAGCAAAATAACCCGTTACCTGATAACCCCAAGATCCATCAAAAGGGTGCTCCATAACGGGGAGAAGTTCGATGTGGGTGTAGCCCATCTCATTAACGTAAGCTACCAGCTCTTCTGACAATTCATCATAGGTGTAGAAAGCATCTACGTTGGTATCAAAGTAATCTTTAGGTTCTTCAGCCTGCTCTGCAGCTTCTGCATCAGCAGAATCTTCCTCTTGGGCGGTCAGGTCAGTATGCTGCTTCCAGCTTCCAAGATGAACTTCAAAGATGTTAAGAGGACTATGCAGGAACTTAAGCGATGCACGCCTTTTCATCCATGCATCGTCTTCCCAAACATACACGTCTGGGTCAAACGTAATAGATGCCGTATGTGGCCTGACCTCTGCATATGTACCATAGGGGTCAGCCTTAAAAATCTTCTGTCCAGAAGCGGATACAATCAGGAATTTATACAATACTTCCGAGGTGATTCCTGGAATAAAGCCTTCCCAGATTCCGCCGTATTTTGAACGAGAAAGAACGTTGACGGTATCATCCCAATTATTAAAGTCTCCAACAACAGAGACAGAGGCTGCATTGGGAGCCCAAACCGCAAAATGATAACCTTCAACTCCATCTTCTTGAACCGCAGGGTGTGCACCTAATTTCTTGTGGCTCTGGAACCATTTTCCTTGCGCAAACAAGTATGTATCCTGGTCACTCACTGCTAACGATGCATTTAACTCTGCCATGCTCACCTCCGCGCTTACCAATGAAATCTACACATTTTATAGATTTGTTATCCATAAAGACTCGTAGTTGATAGTTACTAAGATAAACCATTGCAAGGTAAAACACGGTAACAAACACTCAATATGTCTTTCACCGATAAAAAACGACCGTACACGTTATTTTTTGTTTGTGCTAAATTTTGTTAATTATAGTGAATAAAAATTGCAACTAAAAGAAATGGCAGCTTATCCAAATAAACTGCCATTTGATACATAAACTTTTTATATAACCGTGAAGCGACTTAAGAAAGCTGGCTCCTACAAGTCCTCTTCCTAAAGTGATTCTTCAGATTACTTGCAACTACATCTTGCGTGGTACAGCCGTCTCAGCTGAAGGAGCGTGTGCAGCAATTACATCAAGAGCTGCTGTCTCTTGGTCCTTCTCGCCAGAAGCAACTGCCCTACCGTATGCATCGGTATCAAAAATTGCCTGGCGGAAACGATCAGTTGTAAAGCCATAAGGAGCGCGACCCCACTCGTTGGTCTTCTGAGCTCGCTCAACAATGATGTCCAGATCAGCGTCAACAGATTCTGAAGTAATGTCCAGATTGGCCAAGGTGGTTGGAAGGCCAAGCTTTCTATTAAGCGCCACCTGCTCCTCAAGTGCCTTAAGGTTGCCGTCAAAGGCATAAAGAACGCAGGTACCAAAGGAAACAACCTCACCATGAAGGTGTTTCTCGCCACGCTCGCCCAGAGCAGTAAAGGCATTGTAGAAGGCATGAGCGGTTGAGGAATTGAAGTAATACGCACCGCGCTCTGCACCAATGTTGGTGGTCATGTTAGACACAACACCAGCGGTAATGATGATGTTAAGAACAACGTTTTCAAATGCTTCAGAAACAATACCAGCGCGCTTATCTGCCAGTGCCTGCTCTGCATTGTCAAACAGAGGCTCAATGCAGGCGCCTGCGGCAAGAGCTCGTCCCATAAGAGGGCTGTGGAGCAGCTCAACTTCTCTGGAAGAAAGTTCAACCTCAGGACCCTTAGAGAAGGCATCGCCAATTCCTGCCCAGAAGTACTCATCAGGACTCTCTGCAATAATCTGCGTATCAATAAAGGTATGAACGGGCAGCTCAGCAGGAATGAAGTACGTATCTGCAGAACCATCCTCTTTATAGAAAACAGCAATTCTTGTTACAGGAGCGCAGTTAGAAGCAAGTGTTGGGAAGGTAAAGTATGGCTTATCCAGGATGGTTGCAATCTCTTTACCCTCATCAATTGCGCGACCACCGCCAACAAGGAAGAGCATATCAGCAGCAATAACCTCAGGCATCGTTGCAATTCTCTTGGCATTTGCGTGTGTAGAGTTAGTGCCGTAAGAAATCCAGGAGGAGATAGAAACCTCAGAACCCGCAAGTGCAGCCTCAAGCTTTGGACGTGCCTTCTCCATTGCAGTTGGTCCACCAATAACTACGGCATTTTTGCCAAAGCGCTTAACAATGTGTAGTACCGACTTATAAGCATCAACACCAATGGTGTATGAAGGCAGATACTCCGTAAATGTTCCGCGAGATTCCATCTTTTCCATAGCGTCCTCCAAAACCTATCTCAGAAAAGCGAGAATATAACTTTAACTGAATTAGTTATGTTTTTGCAGCATAAATCCTTGAACGAGCGTTTCCTCTGCCTCTTTATAGGCTGACGAGAAAAACTCTGTATCAAGCATTTGATACTGCGGGGAGCTCACACTGTTCTGGCGATTCTCCTCTGCAATACGTTGTATAACCTGAAGTGTTTGCTCAACATCTGAATGCGTAAACCCATACTGTGGATGAGCCGCGGCAACTGCAAAGAGCTCATCAGATGCTTCTGGCAGACGATTCATATCAAGCGAGCGCCCGTAAACATCAAAATCTGCTTGCTTACGAATACGCGCATCTTCTCCCGTAGGAATATGATGAGCACGCAAAAATGCCCGTGTATGAGCGTTATACACATGGTCGCAAACAAGGTGGCACCAAATGCCCACGATAAGCTCTCTGAGCTGGCGCTGATCTACTAAGCTGCGCTGCTCAGCTGAGCAATAACTCACATTTGGCTGGATGAAGTCAGTCTGTAGTAGATACTCTGCTGGATTAAGACCACCCATAAAGTTTCGCTGATAGCGCCTGTAACTTGGAATAGGCAACGTTCCTGGATAGGACTGATGGCTTCGACCGTATCTCACCTTGTGAGAATAGTCTGGAACCATAAAGCCAATGTGCACATCAGGAGCAACGTTTCCAAGCAGAAATGCATCAGGGTAGTGAATATCTACACCCAAGCAACCGGCTCCTTTCTCAAGGAGCCGGTCAGCATGAGCAATATGTACGTTCCAACTTGGCACTACAATTACCTGCTTATCCGCGAATTTCTCCGCCGGTAGAACGAAGAACCTTCTCCACAAGCTTTGTGTGGGTCTTCTCGACCTCTTCTGAAGTAAGCGTTCTGTCGTCTGCACGATACGTGAGCGAGAAGGCCATAGACTTCTTGCCTTCACCAACACGCAGCGAATCGCGGTACACGTCAAAGAGTCTGATGTCGCAAAGAAGCTTGCCACCAGCAGACTTCAAACGCTGAACCAACTGCTCTGCAGTGACGCTCTCGTCAACAACAATTGCCAGGTCAATGGAGATACCTGGGTAGGTTGGAGGCTCCACAATAGGAAGGTCTTTCTGAGAAAGACGCAAAAGCGACGCAACAGAAATCTCAAAGGCAATGACTGGAACCTCAATGTCAAAGTTCTGGAGCGACAAAGGATGGATGTTTCCAACCCAACCGATTGTCTCGCTACCTGCAAGAATCTCAGCAGCGCGACCAGGCTGCAGCCAACCGTATTGCTCTGGCTCAGCTACACGGAAACGAACCTTAGGGATGCGAAGTGCCTCAAGCAGGCCCTCAACAATACCCTTGGCGTCAAAGAAATCGTAGGCTGGATACTTAGCATTCCAAGCGTCATCTGCTGGACGACCAACCAATACGCCACAGACATAGCTTGGCTCATCTGGCTGGCTCTTGTCCTTGTGGCCAAAGAGCACGCGACCTAGCTCGTACATAGCAATGTTGGAAACACCATGAGCAAGGTTATATGCAATAGAGCGCAGAAGACCTGGGACAATAGAGCGACGCATCTCAGACTGATCAGCAACAAGTGGACTGATAACCTTTACAGGGACGCCTCTTCCCTCTTCACTCATACCAAGTTTAGAGAGGTCATCTGGGCTTGCAAACAAATATGACTTTGTC
>USKU01000024.1 GCA_900555335.1 uncultured Atopobium sp.
TGTGCGCAACGCTCTCATTAGCCGCGAGCATTGCTTCCTCGATAAGCCCCGTTGCTTGAGTGCGCTCGCGCACCGACACGCCAACTGGCTTGTTATCCTGGTCAAGCACTACGCGCGTCTCTACGCTCTCAAAATCTACTGAGCCGCGTTTCTCGCGAATTTCTTCTCGAAGTGCGCGGATTTGATTGAGCACGTTAATCATTTCTTTGATTGCGCCAGCGTCTTCTGCAGAAACGGCAGAGTCAAGTGCCGCATTATCTCCTTGGAGATAGCTATCTACCTGGTCGTAGCTAAGTCTTGCTCGTGAGCGAATAACGGAATTCATAGCCGTTGCGCCAAGAATCTTGCCTGAGCTGCTCAAAGTCATCTTTACCGACATGGCCAGCCTGTCTTCAGCTGGCCGCAGAGAGCACACATCGTTGCAGAGTTTCTCTGGAAGCATGGGCAACACGCGGTCAACTAAATATGCCGAGCAGGTGCGCATGCGAGCTTCCAGGTCAATGGGAGAATCCCATTTCACGTAGTGAGCCACGTCTGCAATATGAACCCACAGCTCAAAGCCACCGTCATCAAGCTTGCGTGCACCAACAGCATCATCAAAGTCTTTAGCATCCGCGGGGTCTACGGTGATACACAAATTTTCTCGCAAATCGTGTCTTGAAACGTCTTCCACAAGCGCTTTATCTGCGTCAACGGAGATCTTCTCGGCTTGTCTTTGCGCCTTGATAGGAAATTCTGTTGCCAGACCATATGAAGCAATGGTTGCCTCGACGTTCATGTCCAGATCTTCGGCTGATCCCACGCGACGTTCAATAGTGACTACAGCAGCGCTTTTGCGCGTTGGATACTCCGTGATGCGCGCGACAACTACGTCGCCCTCAAAAACGTAATGACGTCCAACAGAAGGATCTTCGGGAAGCACAAAGAAATCGCGCTGGATGCGGCTATCCAGCGGCACCACAGCGCCAAGTGGACCGGCGTCGTGGTAGATGCCCAAAAACGTCTGAGTAGCTCGCGTAAGCACAAAACGCACGTTTGCCAGAGGAGTCTTCCCCTTGGCCGAGACAAGCGAAACCTGGACCTCATCTCCGTGCATTGCCTCGTGAATACCGTGCTTGGCCAGCGCATACGTTCCCTCAGGGGTGCTTACGGTAGCAACTCCTGGGCGAGAAAGGCTCAGCATGCCCGTGAGCAACGCTGATGGTCGCTTGGAGACTTTTGCACGTCCCTGACGACGGTTTCCCTTATGTACGCGTTTTCTAGCCAAAAATCCTCCTGTGGGTAGAAGCCAGCACCTTTTGCGCTGACCCAATGAATCTTCTGATATGTACCCTAAAGTGCCTTGTGATAGACGATGCGCAGATAAGGCGAGAAGTTCCAAGGACCCCGCTGAGCATATCGACGGGTTGTCGCGGCCCTCAACGGGTTTCTCGCCATCCCTGCACACACAAAAAGAGCCCCTATGCAGAGACTGCATAGGGGCTCCAGAAGGGATTGGTTTACCTCTTAGAAGGTGCCGCGAATAACCTCGCTGCCTTCCTTCATGATAACTTCCATGTTATCTGGGGTAAGGTCGCGGATGTTGGTAGCAACGTCGCCCTTGACAACCAGGAGGTCAGCAAGCTTGCCAGCCTCGAGGGAGCCAAACTCATCCTCATGGTGAACCATCTTTGCGCCGTTAAGAGTAGCAGCCTTGATGGTCTCAAGAACGGTGACGCCAGCCTTCTCAACGAAGTCATACATCTCGTCGATGGTGACCCAGCCGTAAGGAGTTACGAAGCTGAAGGAGTCGGAGCCGATGGTGAGAGTGACGCCACGCTCGTTAGCAGCACGGAGGTTCTCGTATGTACGGTTGAGGCCCTTCTCAACAACAGTGTCGCCTGCAAATGCGTCGAGCTCTGGAGTCCACTCTGGTGGATAAGTTCCGTACCAAGTTGGCAGGAAGCCGATGGTAGGAGTGAAGAAGGTGCCCTGCTCGCACATAAGATCCATGGTCTTTGCATCAAGCTCGAAGCCGTGAATCATCTGCTCGCAGCCGCAACGGACGGAGTCATAAGCTGCGGAGAAGCTGTTGTAGGAGTGTGACCAAACAGGAATGCCAACCATTGCTGCCTCGTCGCAGACTGCCTTAATCTCCTCGTAGCAGTAGTGCTGATCGCGACCGGAGTCCCAGTGCCAAATGCCGCCACCGGTTGCCCAAATCTTGATTGCGTCTGGGTTCTCACGAAGGCGACGACGAACTGCCTTACGAAGATCCCAAGGACCGTCTACCTGATCGCCCCATGGGTGACCATTCTTGGAGATCTCCTGTGGGAGCTGGTGGCAGTCACCGTGACCAGCAACGCGGCAGAAACCAAGGCCGGTAGCGAAGATACGTGGTCCCTCCATGACGCCCATGTTAACGAGGTCACGAATTGCGATACCATTGCGGCCAATCTCGCAGACGGTGGTAAGACCGTGAGAGAGAGCGTCCCAGGACTGCTTGACTGCGCATGCCTGCTTCTGAGCAACGGACTCGATAACCCAGTCGTTATCGTTGTCGGTCAGGTTGCCGGAGAAGTGCAGGTGAGTGTCGATAAGACCTGGCATAATGGTGCGGCCCTGGATGTCACGGACCTCATAGCCCTCTGGAACCTCAGTGCGAGGACCAGCATAAGCGATCTTCTTGTCGTCTACGAGGACAAGAGAATCCTCAACAGGAGCGGCGCCAGTGCCGTCAACGAGCTTTCCGCCTACAAAAGCAATCTTACTCATTTCTTTCCCCCTCTAGTAAATGATAACTACTATCTTTTTGCGCCCACCCTTTTTGGGCGCAAAAAAATCCAAACTAAAGAAACAAATAACGTGCTTAGTTCAACGTACCGATGAAACCTTTAAAGCTTGCAAGCAACTTATGCTGCTGCCTTCTCAGACTGACGACCAAAGATCATGAAGATGGCCATACCAATGACAATCCAAGAAATGGTGATGATCCACTCAACTGGCTTCAGAGCTGCAGGGCTGAAAGGAACAACCATCAGGCCGATGATGATACTACCAGCAAGAATTGCAGCCATGATACCTGCGATACCACCGTTGACCTTGTAAGGACGAGGCAGGTCTGGCTCGGTCTGACGCAGGCGCAGGCAGGCAACGCCAGCCATGGTGCATGCAAAGATGAAGCCGAGAGAAGCAACGTTGGTCAGAGGAACGAGCATGTTGCGACCAAGGAATGGACCAACAAGGGTCAGGCCAGCCATGAACATGTTTGCGGTCAGAGGTGCGCCGGACTTAGGGTCAAGCTTTGCGAATGCCTCTGGGAGCATCTTCTTACGACCAAGAGCAAGCATCAGACGAGTTGAAGCACCAAAGAAGGAGTTCATTGGGCCCAGAGGTCCAAGTGTTGCAATGATGAGCATTGCAATGTAGAAGAACAGGTTGATGCGCTCGAGAACTGCAAGTGCAGGAACGGAAGACTTAACAAACTCGTGCCAGTCAATCATGGTTCCGAATGCATAGATGCAGATGAGATAGAAGATACCAGATGCCATAAGTGCAAGTGCAGGAATGATACCAAACTTCTTCCAGTCAAGGTCAGAAGAAGCCTCTTCTGCCTGCTGTGGAATGGTGTCAAAGCCAGCGTAGAAGAATGGAGTCATAACAAGTACTGCAATGATGCCACCAAAGAAGCTGGTAGCCTTTGTGCTCTCGCCACCTGCAACCTCAGTTGCCTGGGAGAAGACTGGGAGGCCGTTGCTTGGAGAACCAGTTGCAAAGGAGATAACCATTGCAAGGATCATACCAGTCAGCAGAGCCTTAGTCAGGAAGCTCGAAAGCTTAGCTGCTGCGCCAGCGCCCTTGAAGTTAAGGAAGATGACCAGAATGGCAAAGCAAAGAGCGATGACTGTTGGCCACAGGTAAACATCTGCACCAAGGATGGTGTAGAGCTTAACGGAGCGCAGCCAAGAAAGAATAGGGAATGCACCAAAACGGTCGGTGAGAAGCGTGGAAATAGCAATTGCCTCCCAAGGGCACAGTGGAGCGTTACCCAGAAGGAGCATCCAGCCGGTAAAGAAGCCCAATGGGCGACCGAATGTCCTGTCGACGTACTCAATGATGCCACCAGAAATTGGAATAGCAGCAGTAAGCTCGCCAAAAACACATCCAATTGGTACAAGGAAAATTGCGCCAATTGCGAATGCGATCATCGCGGGGAATGGTCCTCCACCAAGAACCATCCAGTCGCCTACCAGGAGCACCCATCCGGTACCAATGATCGCACCAAATCCGATGGTAAAGAAGTTGAATAGACTCAACGACTTTTGCATCTCAGGTGCCTCGGCATTTTCTGCCATGTCCCACTCCTTCCCGTAATTACTCGGACGAAGAACTTGATGAGACTATGTTTGCACCCGAAGCCATTTGAAAAAAGAAGTAGCGCCCTCTGAGCGTCAGATAAACCCGTAAGCGTGAAAGCTACAACCGCGAGCGGTAGTTAAATCTTTTTACATCTTTACCAAAATCTAATAACAGTTATGCAATTTTCAAATAGTTAACGTACACAACTATGCATCAATCTTTAACTCAAATACTTTAAAAACTCTTCTGTAGTGCGCGACATCTCGCCTTTTACACGATGTGTAATGAAGACATTACGATGTACGGGAGTCTCCAGATGATGTACATCAATATCAAAATTTGTACCTTTTGTTGCCTCAAGTGGCAACAAACTTACACCAAGACCCGACTCTACCATGGACATAATGGTGAATGAATCCGATGACGCAAACGTCATGCGTGCGTTTTTGAGTTGCTTCTGAAGCAGAGGAGCCGTCTCAATATCAACGATAAAGGGCTCTTCAATAAGACGCTTAACAGGAATTGTCTCAAGGTCCTTCTCGTAATGTCCCTTTTGAGAAACAACAATAACCTCATCATGATCAAATAAAGTTGAAGTAAATCCCTGCTCAGTTGCGCGGGTCATAGTAAAACTAATATCCACCTTACCCTTGCTAATAAGACGCAGGGCTTCGCCGTAGGTGCATTCGATAACTTCAACTTTGATGTTTGGATGGTCAGTCATGTACTTCTTCAGATGGCCAGGCAGTGCTCGTGAAAGAAAACTCGAAGGCGCAGCAATAACAAGGTTGCCCATCTCAATGGCACTGACGCGATTAACTTGATTGCTCAACTTGCTGTATGCCTGGCACACCTCTTCTGCAACAGGCAAAAGCGTCTTTCCCTCAGGAGTCAGACTTACATAGCCACCATGCCTGTTAAACAAGCGGACATCCCACTCTTTTTCTAGACTTGCCACCATGCGACTAATAGACGACTGAGTGCATCCCAGCTCTTCTGCCGCCACCGTAAAGCTACTGTGATATGCCGCGGAAGTAAAAGCCTGGAATTTGTGCAGGTTGGTCTCCATACTTGGCCCCTATTCAAGTACGTGGCCTAACAATTCACCCTTAAAAATATCATTCTACCTGCAAATTGGTAAATACCGTTTAACGCAAAAAGACCCCGTGAACGGTATTCACGAGGTCTTACCTTGCAATCTTTATGCAAAAAACTTTCTTAATTGATACTTCACTTTGACAATTGAAGTACCAGGTTGCTTAGTTACTATGCCTTCAGATAGCGGCCCATAGCAATAGCAGAGCCAAAGAGTCCCAGAAGCAAACCTAAGAGCAACAGAAGGCCACTCATACCCAGCATGACCGTTGTTGGAATAGCAAAGGTCAAGAAGGTCATGCTTTCTGCCATAACCGGGAGAAGCATGTGGGCTCCAACAACCAAAACGACAATGGCGAGAAGAGCGCCGATAAGAGCCTCAAGCACGCCTTCCATAAGGAATGGTCCGCGAATAAAGCTGTTAGATGCGCCGACCAGACGCATGATGGCAATCTCACGACGGCGAGCGTTAATAGCAAGGCGAATGGTGTTGTTAATAAAGACAAAGGCAACAAACACCAGAAGTCCAACAAGGCCAATAGCGCCAATACGAATGTATGCTGTTACGCTAAAGAGGCGCTCAACGGTCTCGCGACCATACTGAACATCACCGGATGGATTGCTCTTATTATCCGCAATGGCTGCAAAAGATGATGAAGAAGCAATGCGCTGGGCAACGTCTTGAACATCCTTAGGATCCTTGAGTTTGATCACAAGAGATGCAGGAATTGGATTCTGGCCATCAAGAGCAGAAACCGCATCAGAAGCATTGCGATAACTCATGGTTGTGCGGTACTCCTCAAGAGCCTGCTCTTTGCTCTTATAAGTTACAGACTCAACCGTATCCCAGCCTTGAACTTCTTGCTGGAAAGCAGTTACTGCAGCCTGATCTGCGTCATCCGAAAGAAATGCCTGGATAGTAACGCGGTTCTCGACACTTCCTACCATGTTCTCGATAAGAGCGGAGCCAAGAATAAACAAGCCGATAATGAACAGTGACAAGAAGATGGTTACGATTGCACCAAGAGCGGTAGACCAGTTCCTTTTAAAGTGGCTTCCGGCCTCATGCAGAGAATATCCAAAATTAGAGAGCCCCATAGTAGCCATAGCCTCCCTTCTCCTGGTCGCGGACAATGTGACCAGCCTCAAGTGCAATAACGCGCTTGCGCATAGAGTCAACCATCTCGCGATCGTGTGTTGCCATTACAACCGTAGTGCCCGCACGGTTAATGCGGTCAAGAAGCTTCATAATGCCCAGAGAAATTGCTGGGTCCAAGTTACCCGTAGGCTCGTCGCAGATAAGCAGTGGTGGGCGGTTAACCATTGCGCGAGCAACAGAAACACGCTGCTGCTCACCACCGGATAGCTGGTCTGGGTAAGCGCTCATCTTTTGACCAAGGCCTACCAGACGCAGAACCTCTGGAACCTGAATATCAATAACAGGACGAGGCTTGCCAATGCACTCAAGTGCAAAGGAAACGTTCTCATAGACGGTCTTATCGGGCAGAAGCTTAAAGTCCTGGAAGACGGTACCAATCTGACGACGCAGATAAGGAACCTTGGAGTTACGCATACGTGTAAGATCCTGACCAGCAACAATAACCTGTCCGTGAGTTGCCTTCTGCTCACGCGTGATAAGACGCAAGAGAGATGACTTACCGGAACCAGAGTGTCCAACTACAAAGACAAACTCACCTGGGTAGATATCAGCGCTGATGTTATCCAGCGCAGGATGATTTGGCTGTGATGGATACACCAGTGAAGCGTTCTTAAAAGAAATGGTTGGAGTACCAGTACGCTCTACCTTAGGTGCATCTTGAGCTAGATCTGCAAAAAACTTTGCACGATCAAGAGGTGCCTGCTCAGGGTTGTTTTGCTGCTCAGCAGTTACCACGTGTACAGCTTCTGCTCCAGAAGCAAATGGATCAGATACAGTTGTTACAGGTTCAGCAGCCTGGGCCACTGGCACATCAGCAGAAAAGTCCTGGGTTTCAACTTGATCAGCTACAACGTCTTGCTGGTCAAGCTGGTTCAGATCATCCTGAGAAATTACCCCAAAACGGTCATCAAACGAGGACTCCTGTTGCTCATCAGTGCGAAAATGATTAGCCACAGTTGCTCCTTTTCTTACTCCGAAGAGACAGATACAGAGTTTATTTTACCAAAAGTGCAGGTATGTTATACGTCACGCAGTTCATCCACAGAAAAACCGCCTCTTCTTTTCAGAAAAGGCGGTCTAACAATCGCAAGAAAAGCGTTACTTATGCAGTCTGCATCTTTGCACGTGTCTCATCAATGATGGCACGTACCTTAGCTGCGTTAGCGGCAATCTCCTCTTTTGAGCCCTTAGTAAGCAGGCTTCCCATGCCGCAGCAATCAACGCCACGCTCAAGCCACTCAGCAAGGTTGTCAAGATTAATGCCGCCAGAAGCCATCAGAGGCATCCAAGGAGTTGGGGTCTTAAAGAGGTTAACCAGCTCAGGACCATAGACGTTAGAAATTGGGAAGCACTTAATAAAGGCAGCGCCCATCTCAAGACTGTGATTTGCCTCGGTCATAGTAGTGCAACCAGGTGCGTAAGGAATCTGATACAGGTTACACATACGAGCAACCTCATCAGAGCCGCAGTTAGCAACAATGAACTGAGCGCCAGCCATGATAGCAAGACGAGCAGTTGTTGGCTCCATAACGGTACCTGCACCAACAATCATCTTGTCGCCAAGACGCTCTCTAATTGCAGCAATAACCTCGCCTGCGTTTGGCAGGGTATAGCTGATCTCCATTGCATGAACGCCGCCTTCAGCAAGACCCTCAGCAATTTCAATACCACGCTCAACCGTTGGGACGCGAACAACTGCAAACGCACAGGTATCTACCAGTGCCTGAGAAACAGCAGCTTTCTGCATCTTCATATACAACATCTCCTTGTAAATGTATCTCGCTCTACCCTATTGAGCTGGCGAGAAACCCGTCATTTTTGATTCTTAGTTATGAGCAATTCCGTAATGGTCAAGCATTGCATAGATCTTCTCGTCAACACCCTCTGCAACCTCAGTAACAGGGAAACGAGCAGGACCAACAGGGTATCCTGCAAGCTCAAGAGAACGCTTAAGCGTCTGAGGAGTGCTCCCAAGGTGAAGGATGTCGCGAATTGGCTCAATCTCTGCCTGCAGGCGAGCTGCTGCTGATGCATTTCCTGCCTCAAGAGCTTTCCAAAGGTCAACGACAACCTTGGTAATAAGGTTTGCGGTACCGGCAATAGTACCCTGAGCTCCAAGAGCATGAGCCTCAGAGATCTTTCCGTCAGAGCCAACAAGTACGTCTACGTCGTGACCAGCGGCAGCGTCCAGATAATCCTTGAGGTTATCAATGTTTCCGGAGCTGTCCTTAATGCCCTTGATGTTTTCAATGGTTACCAGCTGCTCAACAGCCTCTTTAGAGATGTTTTTGCCAGTTCCCTTAGGAATGTTGTACAGAAGGACAGGAATCTTAACACTTGCCGCAACCGTCTTGAAGTACTCAACCAGCTGCTGGTCAGAAATGCCCAGGAAGTAAGGGTTGATAACGGAAAGTGCATCGGCGCCAATTGCCTCTGCTTCACGACTCATGTAGAGAGCCTCTTTTGTTGAGCATGCGCCGGTTCCTACGTAAACAGGAAGACGACCAGCGGTTTTCTCGATAATAAACTTGGAGAACTTGATCTTCTCGTCAGGGTTACAAACGTGGAACTCGCCGTTAGAGCCAAACGTAAAGATGCCGTCTGCGCCCTCGGAGATGAGCTTTTCCAGAAGCTGCTCAGCGGCTTCGTAGTTGATAGACTGCTCTTCATCGCGGTTAAACGGCGTAACCATAGGAACAATAACGCCCTTAAATGTTGACATTCAAACTCCTCTGTATGCTTTACAGTGTTTACTTGGGGTTATTTACCCTCGCGAATAGATGCGCCAAGAGCTCCGCCTGGATGCCACTTAACGTACTGCTCTGGATTAAGGCCATACTCGTTCTGGAGCAGGATAGAGAGGCACTGAAGCTCCATGATCTCGGCCAGGATAGAAGCACGTGGAGGCTTGTTCATGGAATCGCCCTCCTGCTCAACGCCTGCAATGAGAGCAACCTCTGCCTCGTTTGCCAGCCAAGAGTTTGGATTGCCGGTCAGCGCAATAATGTGCACGCCAACGTTTTTAAGGCAGGTAACGGTAGCCTTGAGCTCGCCTGTCTCGCCGGAGTTGGA
The DNA here is from genome assembly GCA_900555335.1 of uncultured Atopobium sp. Classification (GTDB taxonomy): domain Bacteria; phylum Actinomycetota; class Coriobacteriia; order Coriobacteriales; family Atopobiaceae; genus Lancefieldella. The sequence goes on from USKU01000024.1 coordinate 9,665, forward strand.
AATAGCAATGACTACGTCACCAGGACGAGTCTGACCAGCAGATCCGTGAACGCACTCGGTACCGTGAAGCTCATAGGTTGGAGTTCCGGTTGACGAGAAGAGCGATGCAGCATAACCGGAGACGTGACCTGGCTTACCAATACCGGTTACATGCAGACGGCCGCCCTTTGCCTCTGCGTCCAAAATAAGCTTTTAGCTGCGGAAAACGCATCAAAATCAATGCTCTCTACATACTAATGGAGCGACTTTCCCTCAATGGAGAGAAACTCCTGAACCTGCTCTTTTTCAGTTGCCATAACAACTCCTTATCTGTCTGTGAGTCCAAGCTCAAAGACACTTACTACGCAATGAATTAACGCGTCTCTTTGACCTTGTGCTGAGCCATAAGCTGCTCAATCTGCTCTTGAATTTCATCAAGAGTGGAGGCCATAAAAGGACGGTTGATGTCTACAAATTCAAATCCTGAAGGATGACTTACCCAAGCGCCTTCAAGAAGCAGACGCAACGCCTTGCCCTGTCGGATGAGTTTGTAGCTTTTAATCTTGGTATAAGGAACGACAAGTGCTTTTCTCTTGTCGGATTTTGCAAAGATAAATACATGTTTCTGTCCAAAATCAATAACATGAATACCGCTGGCAAAACGACTAAAACGCTTTCCCATGGCACGTGACGCAAACCACGTAATGGTGAGCCCTGCAATAACGCCAACAAGACCCAAAATGTTGCCGCTTACATTGGCGTAAACCCAAAAGAAAAATGTCAGAGCGAGAGCAGCAAACGCCATGAGCAAGTACAGAATTCCCTGAACCATCAAACGAGTTCTATCTTCAAGAACTTCTAGAACTAGCTGATCTTTGGGAAGCTCTGGAGCAGGCTGTTTGTCAACGCTGAGGCCAAACATATCGCCAAGCACTGACTCAGTAACACTTTTGTTGTTCTTCTCGTCTGCCATGTTTTTCCTTGTTGTGAAGCTTTTAAAAGGGCGCCCGCGGGCTTTCCACGAGCGCCCTAAGAAACCGTAGAACTGAGTAGGTACTACAGAAATCTAGGCTTAGGCAAGACCAAAGAGTGAGCCGATGCCGTAGATGATAGAACCAACGATGTTGTAGTCAACGTTAGGGAAGGATGCCTCTGCAATTCCCAGCTGAGCAAATGCAGGATAGAGAATCAGAGGACCAGCGGTCAGGAAGATGCCAACCAGGAAGGAGCCAAGAAGGGCACCACGCCATCCACCGTAAGCGTAACCACAAACGCCACAAGTACCACCAGAGAAGAAGCAGATGCCTGCTGCAGGAATCATGATGGTTGGGCTGTGGAATGCAACCATGAGTGCCATTGCGACAAGGCCGCCAAGGAAGGAGCCAATGAAGCCGATGATGACAGCGTTTGGTGCAAATGGGAAGATTGCAGGACAATCGACTGCAGGACGTGCATCTGGAATGAGCTTCTCGGAGATGCCGACAAATGCAGCGGTGATCTCAGCGATGAACTGACGGACGCCGTAAACAAGGACGGACATACCAGCGGCAAACTGAAGACCAGCGAGGAATGGCCAAATCCACCACATATCGTTACCAAAGTAGCTGGTGAATGGCTTGTTGTTTGCAAGGGTGTCGCCAAAGTGACCGGTGACAAGGCATGCAATAGTAACAACGTAGAACAGAACAATCATGAAGAGAGCAACGGAGAAGACAAAGTCCTTGAAGAGCTTGAAGAACTCTGGGAGCTCCTTAGCCTCTTTCTCGCCGTCCTCCTCATTCTTCTTATCGAAGAGCTTTCCAACGTAACCGGAGAATGCATAACCGATGCAGTTGAAGTGGCCGATTGCGATAGAGTCTCCACCAACAAGCTTAGTTACGAATGGCTGGCACAATGAAGGCAGTGCAACACCGCAGAAGCCGAGGATGACGCCACCAAGAACAATAGTGACCCACATTGGGAGACCAAGAGCAATGAAGACCAGTGCAAGTACGCAGGAGAAGTACAGGAAGTGCTGACCAGTCAAGAAGACGGACTTGAATGGGGTAATCTTGGCAAACACAAGGTTCATGATGAAGCCAAGGACCATTACAAGAGCAACCTCAGTACCATAGGTATTCAGTGCAAGAGCAGTTGCGACCTCAACCTGGGTTACAACGCCCTTAACAGCGAATGCACGACTAAACATGTCGCTGAAGATGTTGACCTGAGCGGACATAGCGCTAGAGCCAATGTTGAAGATCATGAAGCCAATAATGGTCTTCACAGTTCCGGAGAAGACGTCCACAGCGGACTTCTTCTGCAGCAAGAGGCCGACAAGAGCAATAATGCCCATGATGACGGCTGTGTCTCTAAGCTGCATGAGAATTGTATTGAGTATGCGTAATCCCTTTCAGCAAATAAACCGATGAACCTACTCAGATAAGTTCTCTCAATCAAGTGACCAGTACCTCTTGTCAAAGGTTTGGCGAGAGCTCATCGCCGAAGGCAAGGCGTTGCGTATGACGAGAAACTCCCGCCAAAAGATACAAAGGGGAGCTTATGCGTTGTGCTCTGCGAGCCAAGCGGTGAGCTTTTCCTTCATCTCTGCCTTATCGACAATGTTGGTGATACCAACTGCAGAAGGAACGCGATCGTCAGCGTTGAGCTCATCAGTAAGGTCAGACATAGTGATGACAAGATCGCCATTAAAACCAATCAGGGAGTCCAGATTACCGTGCTCAGTTTCAATTGGAAGATCATTCTCTTTGATGACCTGGTCAATCTTGATCTTGAGCATCATGGAAGAGCCCATACCTGCACGGCAGCAAACCAGTGCGTGGAACTTCTTATCAGCCATTACAACCTGCCTTCCTTTGTGTGAACAAGGTTCACAACATCTTTTGGTGACTGAGCTTTTTCGAGCTGAGCAAAGAAATCAGGATCACTCAGCAATTCAACAAGAGACTGAAGGGCGCTAAGGTGGCCTTCACTATCTTTTGCTGCAAGTGGGAAAAGAAACTTAACTGGATTGTTGTCTTTGCTACCAAACTCAACGGAATCCTTAAGCACGGTAATGCCTACTGCAGGCTCAAGTGCGCCGGACTCAGGACGTGCGTGTGGAAGGGCAACATGCTCGGTAATAACAATATAAGGGCCAAGTTCGTTGACACCTTTAATGATGTCATCAACATAGCCCTCAGTTACTTTTTTGTTATCGACGAGTGGTTGCGCAGACTTTCTAATTGCATCTTCCCAGTTAGAAGCTACAACATCGAACTGTACCAGGTCTTCGGTAAGGAGATCACTTAACACAGCGCTACCTTGCCTTTCTTTTAATGAGACACATTGGCTCAAAGCCGTCTCATGACAAGTCTTTATAACTTGATAATATGCCACGAAACGTTCTTAACTTCAATCAATTTTACTAAAACTGTTATCAAAGTTGTTCGTATTTTCTCAAGGCATCTTTTGTCCATCTAACTATACAAATGTTCATGTTTTTATGAACGTAACTGAAGGTCCTTCTATTATCCCATGTAAAGTTTATATGTTAAATTTTTTATAATCTAAAACATTCATATATATTCACACTATTATTTTCCGAAATATCTTGATATCCTTCTTCTAATGTTCTATTTTATTGATGAATGAACATTCAAAGAAAAAATGTTGCTCATAAAGGGAGGGCATTTATGAAAAGGAGTAAGGCTTACGTAGATTCACGTCGCGAGGCAATTACTGAGCTGCTAGAAAAAGAGGGACAGGCAAGCGTTTTAGAGCTTGCTGATCACTTTGAGGTCTCTTCTTTAACTATCAGACGTGACCTGGACTTTCTTGAGAAGCGCGGCATCCTGACTCGTCAGTATGGCATTGCTACCCTGCTTAATCCTTATGGTCGTCCTTCTGGCTCAAGGCAGATTCGCTCTAACAAAGCAATTGCACGTGAGGCTGCTCGCTACGTTGAAGATGGCGATTGCATCTTTATCAACACCAGCTCTGTTGCTCTTGGCATGCTTGAGTGGATTGATGCTCGCGACGTAACCGTTGTTACTAACAACGGCAAGGCACTGCTGCTTGAGGACATCCACGACCTTTCTATCATCCTTACTGGCGGTGACATCCGTCCTCCTCGCGCTTCCATGACTGGCGATACCGCTCTTGAGTGCATCCAGCACATTACTGCTGCTAAATGCTTCTTGGGCTGCACGGGTTTCTCGGGAGAATTTGGTCTTACTTCTGCAACAGCTCCTGAGCCAGCAATTAACGCTCAAATGCTTAAGCGCTCTAGAAAGCACTACGTTGTCGCAGATTCTTCTAAGCTGGGCACAACTTCCAACTTCCAGTTTGGCTCTGCAGAGGATATCGACCTTCTGATTACCGATACAGGTGCAACTGACGAGCAGATCAGTGAGCTCAAAGCTGCAGGCCTCAAGGATGCTGTCTGCGTCACTCCTTCTATTCTTCCTGCTAAATAAGACTAGCGCTTCATCATTTCTTACACGCACAAAAAAGGCGGCCTTTCATGTACCGACCCCCAAAAGTTAGACCAAAATCTAACGATTAGGAGGTCGGTATTT
>USKU01000025.1 GCA_900555335.1 uncultured Atopobium sp.
CGGTAGCATGCACACGGCGGGTAGCGCCGATGCCACGACGAAGCATTTCTTTGGTAGTAGTTTTACCAACTGATCCGGTTACACCTACAACCAGCCAATTTGGATGGGCTTCTCGCCAAGCAGCGGCAAGAGCCAGCAGAAACGCCTCACAGTCATCGTCAGCGGCTTCAAGAACGCTGACTCCTGTGGCGGCCAGGTTGTCGAGCAGATTGTCTGCTACAGGCTCAGATGCCACAACAACAGCAGCGCCCGCCTGGGCAGCAGATAAGAGATAGGAGTTTCCATTGACCTTCTCGCCAGCGAAGGCCACAAAGAGCGAGCCTTCCTGGACCTCGCGAGAGTCGATGACGGCCGCGCCCGCAACCTCGCGGGTTCCGCGGTGGAGCAGTCGTGCATTTGTAGCTGCGACTATCTGTTCAACCGAAAGCTTAACCATGAGCTCTCCTAGTTATTGATTGGTTGAATATTAAGGCGTGTAGCTGCGTCTTTTGCAAATTGCGAGAAGACCACAGCGGCAGATTGCGATGCAAACTGGTGGGTATCGTTGAAGCCAACGTAGACCATCAGGTCAGACTCTGATGGGTTTACGATACCGCAGAAAGAGGCAACAAAACCGGAATTCTCGCCGTACGAGCCGGTTTCTTCCACAACCTGCTGGCCAGTACCTGTTTTACCAGCAACGGTATAGCCATAGATACCCGCGCGAACACCCGTACCCTCTTTGACAACAGTGGTCATCATGTCAAGCTCAGCTGAAGCTGTGGAAGCAGAAATAACGTCTTTAGTAGGCCAGATAACCTCTTGTCCGCCCTTAGAAACCATAAAGTGTGGGGTTACCATGGTTCCTTTATTGGCAACAGCGGTATATGCGCGAATGACCTGGATAAATGGGATTGCAAGACCCTGACCAAACGCCATGTTTCCGCCTGTTGGGCCTTCATATTCGTCCAGAGAGCGGACAATTCCTGTGGCCTCACCAGGGAAGTCAATGCCTGTGGTGTGACCTATACCAAACTTATCAATTCCTGCTGCAAAGCGCTCATCACCTATGAGCTGCGTCTCAAGGTAGGCCATACCAACGTTTGAGGAACGTCTGAGCATCTCTCTTACGCTCATGTCCATGGCGCTGGTACGCCAGTCATCGTCGGTAACCTTGTTATCTCCAACCTTGAGCTCAGTTGGAATGTTGAAGGTTGAATCTGGACCAAAGAGGTTGTTGTCTATACCAATTGAGGTGGTAATTACCTTAAATACCGAGCCAGGCTCATAGATACTTGAGACGAGCTTGAGGTTGAGGGATTCGTAGTCAACGCCATTATCGCTCTTAAAATCTGGCAGAGGGTACGAAGCAGCGGCATAGATTTCTCCGGTACGAGGATTCATAGCCATGATTGAGCCACCCTGCTGAGTTTCATAGTCTTTGACTGCGGCAGTAAGCTGCTCTTCTGCCTTCTTCTGCAGCTCAATATCAATGGAAAGAACAATGTCCTGTCCATTTTGTGCCTCAGTGATGTTTGAGGTACCGCCAGCAATTGGCGTACCACCAGCGCCGGTCTCAACAATCATGTGGCCATTAGTACCTGCAAGGATATCGTTGTAGTAATACTCAAGGCCAGAAGCGCCCTCGTTGTCTGCGTTTACAAAGCCCAGAATCTGAACGCCAACGTTGCCATAGGGATAGACACGCTTGGTGTTATTAACAAAATAGACGCCCTTGAGGTTTTTCTCGTCAAGTGCTTTTTCAATCTTAGAAGCGGTATCAGTGTCAACACGACGACGCACGTAGACAAAGGTGGTGTCTTGCTGCAGGTCTCCAAGGTAGTCTGAAGGGCTTCCGCCTAAGAGCGAGGCAAAAACCTGAGCTACGGAGCTTGCGTCTTTAATCTCTGAAGGATTGGCATAGATGTCTTTGCAGTCAACGCTCATGGCTAAGACATTGCCGTTGCGGTCGTAAATGGTGCCACGGCGAGCGTGCAAGACAATGTCGTTGGTGCGGTTATTCTCGGCGCCCTTTGCAAGATCTGCTGCCGTAAAGATTTGCAGCCAAGCAAGCCTAAGAACAACAATTGCCACCATAATGGCCATAGCAGCTGCTACGCGACGGAGTCTACCTTCAGGGCCAACACCATCCGAGCCACCGCTGCTACCACGATGACCACGAAAATGCACACGAGAGGCCTCGTCGTACGAGGCCTCAGGAGTTTTTCTGCGCGATGCGCGAGTATGTCGATTCTGCGTACTCACAACGTATATTTTACGCCTAAGCGTTGTTGTTTACATCTACAACAGGGCGATTTGTCTCAAGAGTCATGCCGTAATTCTGAGTAGCAATGCGCTCAATGCGTGTAGTGCTTGCAAGCAGAGAGCGAGAAACGCGCAGAGAATCGTTAGTTGCAGTTGTTGCGCGCATTTCATTTCTGATGACGTTATTAGCCTGAAGAGTTGAAACCGTAGCGGTAGAGATACCAATACGGACAACACCAAGTGTCAGGAAGAGTGCTGCAGCAACAGCAATAAGCTTGACACGCTGGATGAACTGGCTGCTTACGCCACGGCGAGCATCAGCATCAAGGCCGCCACCAGGGACAACCTCAAAAGATGTGCGAGTGCTCTGTTCAGGAGCGTACTCATGCTCAAACTGAGTTGTGCGTGCTACAGCTTCTGATCCGTAACGTGCCATTAAACTTCAATCCCTTCAAAAACTTCTTAACAACAAGCAACAAGTGCTATGGGGTACTTCATTTCTCTGGGTCGCGTTTAACCGCTACCCTCATCAGGGCGCTTCTCGCCCTTGGGTTGCGCTCTATCTCTTCTGGAGTGGCCACAAGAGGTTTGCGCGTAATCACGTCAACTATCGGCACTTGACCGCACATACAAACCGGAAGGTCTGGCGGGCAGATACAACCTTGACTGAGCTCGGAGAACACGTGCTTGACAATGCGATCTTCAAGCGAGTGGTACGAGATAACGCAAATCCTGCCTCCTGGATTAGCCCAGGCAATTGCACAGCGTAGTCCGCGCTCCAAAACCTCAAGCTCGTGGTTTACTTCAATACGAAGTGCTTGGAACGTCTTTCTGGCAGGATGTCCGCCGTGACGACGCGCTGCTGCGGGAATTGCCGCCTTGATTACCTCAACAAGCTCAAGCGTCGTTTGGATGGGACGCTTTTCTCGCGTTTGTACAATGCGTCGTGCAATGCGTGAGGCAAATTTCTCGTCTCCGTAAATTCGAAGGATTCGGGCGAGGTCGGCTTCGTTGTAGGTGTTGATGACCTCTTGTGCAGTTGGAGTTTGTTTGCCCGGGTCCATTCGCATATCCAACGGGGCGTCTTCGTGGTACGAAAAGCCTCGCTCTGGGATATCAAGCTGAGGAGAAGAAACACCAATGTCAAAGAGGAAACAGTCAACTCCGGGGACTTCTGCAGAGACGAGAAGTTCATCGAGGTCGCCAAAGTTTCCCTTAAGCGGTAAAAACTCCGCGTTTGGTACTTCTTGCTTCAGGCGAGCAGCTGCTGCTTGATGAGCCATTGCGTCCTGGTCAATTCCAATGGAAAGACCGTCTGGAGCAATCAGCTTTGCCATCTCTACGGTGTGGCCCGCTCCTCCCAAGGTGCAGTCGCAAACAACTTCACCTGGCTTGGGGTCCAGCTCGCGCAGCACTTCTGCAAGCATTACTGGTTGGTGCCGATATTCGACTTTCAAGTTACCGTCTTCTACCTTCACGATCTTCTCGCCTCACTAGGCGCCAAAGATGAGGTCCTCGAGCGTTGCAACGCGGTCATCTGCCGAGAAGAGGCTGTTCCACTTGTTGGTGTTCCAAATCTCAAAGTGGTCGCCGTTACCGACAATGGTGACGTCGCGGTCAAGCTGGAGCTTCTCCCTAGCCTGTGGATCGGACTCGTCAATCTTTCCCAGAGCAACGCGGCCGGCCGAGTCAATGTCGACGGTTGTTGCTGCTGCGTTCAGCATGCGAAGTGCTGTGACGTCGTCGCGGTTCCTTGGGTTGAGGTTCAGACTTGCAATCCAAGCCTCATACGCCTCAGGTGAGTAGCCGTAAAGCGCGTCCTGTCGACGGAGCAAGATGACAACATCGCCAAGCTGCTTGCGCTGAGCTGCAGGAAGAGTCACGCGAATCTTGGAGTCCAGCGAACGCTGATACTGACCAGTAAGCATGTCTCCCCCTTTCACGTTGGCGCCCCTTGCCGCGCGGGCTGTGTTTGTGTTGTGTGTGCGCGGCAACGCTTGGGCATAGTCCGTCGATTGAACGTGAAATAAATATAACTCATTCCGACACTTACACACACTAGAAAACACTTTCCAACACCAAGTATTTTTCTTATGGTCTAGCTGGGGTTTAACGTAGATATGAGATATGACATTTTGACCACAATATGTAGTGTTTAAAAAAATCCGAACTACAAAAGAACGGATTTTCTTAGTCTTGGACCCGATTTATTAAATTTTTTATGAAGTGAAAATTTTTGAGGAAATTGTGGTGAACTCGTGGCGAAAATCACACGTTACTCAAACAAAGCCCCCACCTTACTTTTACGCAGTCACCACTTTGCCCCACACCTGTCCCGCGCTTGTCCCACGCTTACGTCAAGCGCGATTATTTGTCCGCGTGAACGTGAGCTCTTGGATGAGCCTCAAGATACACATCTCTAATGTGAGACCTATCTACATGCGTATAAAGCTGCGTAGTTGAAATATCTACGTGTCCTAAAAGCTCCTGCACTGAACGAAGATCAGCGCCACCCTCTAGAAGGTGTGTGGCAAAACTGTGGCGCAGTGTATGAGGATGCAAACCTTCAATCCCCACTACCCTGCCGTAATTTGCCACTAGTTTATGTACTGACTGGCGAGAAATACGTCCACCTCTGGCGTTTACAAACACCTCGGATACCTGGCCGTGCTTAAGCAAAAGCGAACGAGCCTCATAAAGGTATGTTTTAAGTGCACGATGCGCAGAGCCCAACACAGGGACTACGCGCTCTTTGGAACCCTTACCAAAAACACGCAAGAGTTCATCTTCTAGAAGGACACCTCGAACCTCAAGATCGCAAAGCTCAGACACACGAAGCCCACACCCATACAGCAGCTCAAGTATGGCTCTATCTCGAATGCCTAGGGGCGAATGAGGAAATGGTTGATCAAGCAGCTCTTCTGCCTTCTCTTGAGAAATAACATCAGGAAGCCTTTGAATTCTTGCTGCGGTAGGTAAATCTTCAGCTGGAGATGACTCACAAATTTGCTCAACAGCCATAAACTTGTGGAAGTTTCTAAGTGCCGCAGTGTGGCGCTCAACCGAAGCTGGAGCCATACCTAAATCTCTCAGAGAGCCTATGTACTCTTCAACATCGGAGCGAGTCACCTGGTTGGGCAAAGTAATCTTTTTGCCATTCAGCCAAAGCAAATAACCCTCTAAATCTCTGGTATAGGCATCAAGCGTATTTACAGAAAGACCTCGCTCAACAGCAACGTACGCTAAAAATTCTGTACGCGCCTGAGCGAGGTCCATAAGTATTCTTCCCTATTAAAAATCTGCTTAGAGAGCCTGGTTTACATCATGACGGTCAACACCCTCATGATGAGCGATTGCTGCACGTGCAAACTCACGGAACAGAGGTGCAGGATGAGTTGGACGGCTCTTGAACTCTGGGTGTGCCTGACTTGCAACAAACCAAGGGTGAACAGACTCTGGAAGTTCGATCATCTCTACAAGGCGATCGTCTGGAGAAACACCAGAAACTACCAGACCAGCCTCAACAAGCTGATTACGGAATACGTTGCTTACCTCATAGCGGTGACGATGACGCTCGTAAACCAGGTTGTTGCCATATGCCTCGTGTGCAAGAGTTCCCTCAACAACCTTGCAAGGATAAGAACCAAGGCGCATGGTGCCGCCCTTGTCAGTAATATCCTCCTGATCAGGCATAAGATCGATGACAGGATATGGAGTATCTGGACCGAACTCTGCTGAATTTGCACCCTCCATGCCGCAGACGTCACGAGCAAACTCAGTAACAGCCATCTGCATACCAAGGCAAACACCAAGGTAAGGAATCTTGAGCTCACGGGCACGACGAATAGCAACCATCTTGCCCTCTACGCCGCGAAGACCAAAGCCGCCAGGAACCAAAATGCCGTCCGCACCAGCAAGCTCCTGCTCTACGTCTTCTTCTGTCAGCTCTTCACCATTTACCAGGCGGATATCAACGTGCCTGCCATAGAAAATACCAGAGTGGTGAAGTGCCTCAATAACAGAAAGGTAGGCATCAGGCAGCTGCGTATACTTGCCGACAACATAAATTCTTGTTGTGTCTTCAAGCGCATTTGCCTTATGCATAGCGGTAGTAAATGCTTCCCAACTGCCAAGATCACTTGGACGGACTTCAAGACCAAGGCGCTCAAGCACCTTCTTGTCAAATCCCTGTGCTGCCAGATGTGCTGGAACATCGTAAATTGAAGGCAAATCGTTGTTTTCAAAAACACAATCTGCATCAACGTCGCAGAAATTAGCGATTTTCTCGCGAATAGATTCATCCACAGAATGACTAGAACGGCACACGATAAAGTCTGGCTGAATACCAAGGGAGCGAAGCTCTTTTACGGAGTGCTGCGTAGGCTTAGTCTTGACCTCATGAGCAGCAGCAATATAAGGAACAAGGCTCACGTGAATAATAGCAACGTTGCTTGCGCCACGCTCTTTTCTAAACTGGCGAATTGCCTCAACAAAAGGCTGAGACTCAATATCACCAATAGTGCCACCAAGCTCTGTGATGACTACATCAGCATTAGTAACCTCTTCAATGCGAGCAAAACGAGCCTTAATTGCATCAGTTACATGAGGAATTACCTGAACTGTTCCGCCAAGGAAATCTCCAGCGCGCTCTCGCTGAATCAAAGACTGATAAATGAGGCCAGTGGTGAAGTTAGACTCCCTGGTAAGATTCTCGTCAATAAAGCGCTCATAATGACCAAGGTCAAGGTCAGTCTCTTTACCGTCCTCAGTGACAAAAACCTCACCATGCTGGAAAGGACTCATAGTGCCTGGGTCAACATTGAGATATGGGTCAGCTTTTTGCATCATGACCTTATAGCCACGAGCCTTAAGAAGTCGGCCGAGAGATGCAGCAGTGATTCCTTTTCCAAGAGAGGAAACAACGCCACCTGTTACAAATATGTGCTTGGTCATGGATTACTCCCGTAGGTAAGATTAGCCAATTACATTTCTACGGGTCTTTATATTATTCCGCTTTAAGGCCCATAGTGCCGAGAAATTTAATCTCCAAACAAATACATTGTTATGTCCATGTAGTTCTGAAAAATCTAGCGAACTTCTGACAGTAGCTCATGTGCGTGAGCCAAAGAAGCCTCAGTTATAGAGCCTGAAAGCATGCGTGCAATCTCTTCTTCTCTCTGAGTACCAGAAACCTCTATAAGAGAAGTTATAGGAAGCGCGTTATGTTCTTCTGTCTTTGAGACTACATACTGTTTAGAGGCCATAACAGCAACCTGTGGCAGGTGAGTTACCACAATCACCTGATGTGTTTTAGCAAGCTGCGCTAAAACCTCTGCAAGAGCAACGGCAGTAGCTCCACCAACGCCAGCGTCAACCTCATCAAATACAAGCGTATCGCAGACGTCAGACTCTCCTAGAACCACTTTGCATGCAAGCATGACGCGAGAAACCTCACCACCAGAGGCAATCTTTCTAAGCGGACGAGCAGTCATCTGAGCTGAAGGCTTATACATAAGCTCAATCTTTGTAGAGCCAACTTTATTCCACTGCTCAAAAGGAAGATCTTCAAAGTTCAATTCAATCTGAGCTGAACCCATCTGCAGATGACTCATTTGCTTAGTAACAGCATCACAAAGTTTTGGAGCTGCAGCAACACGAACCTTTTTAAGTGCCTGAGCCTTTACGATAAGAGTTTCTTTTGCTTTATCTACTTCTGCCTGTGCCTCACGGACAAGCTTTTCTGTGTCTCTTGTAACCTTAAGAAGATTTTGAGCTGCCTGGTATTTCTTAAATACATCTTTCATACCAGGGCCATACGTTCTCATAAGACCCTGAAGACGAGCCATACGACTTTGCATCTCTTCAAGAGCTTCTTCATCAAAATCGAGAGATCCAACATAGCTTCTGAGCTCTGAAGAAACATCCTCAATCTCTATGAGTGCGCTTGAAAGAGACTCTGCATAATTACCTAGCGTAGCATCAAATGTTGCAGCACTTTGAAGCATCTGAACTGCATCAGAGAGAGAATCAATAACACCCTCATCTCCTGAGAGTAACTCGTGTGTTCCTCCTGCAGCTTGAAGGAGAGCCTCTGCGTGTTCAAACCGAGGAAGTTGCTCTTCTAGGTCTTCTAGCTCTCCTTCTTTAGGAGAGACCTCATCAATTCTTTGGACAAGAAATGCCGCTTCATCAATCTTTGCATTGCTAGACTGGCTTACTTCAATAACTCGTTGAAGTTCAGCGACTGCAGCATGGTAAGCATGAAGAGCGTCTACATACTCTGTCTGGCAAGATTGAATATCCGATCCAATCCATGCGTCTATCATGCTGACATGGTTCTTTACGTCAAGCAGCCTTTGATGTTCATGTTGACCACACAGATCAATTGATGTTCCAATGCCTCCAGCCAGCTCTTTAACTGATGCCATATGGCCATCAATCTCTACCCTGCCTCTACCATCAGCAGAGACTTTTCTAGAGACAACAATGCCCTCTTGATCTTCTGGTGAAGTAAAAAAGCGTGCCTCAACTCTAAGAGCGTCTGTTCCTTCTCTTACCGCAGAAGCATCCGCACGCTCTCCTACTAAGAGCTTAATGGAAGATAAAAGAGCGGTTTTACCAGCACCTGTCTCTCCTGTTAAAACAGTTAAACCTGAGGCGGGTGCAAGAGAAGCGTCTTCAATAAGTGCGACATTTTGCACACGAAGTTCATCAAGCATATATGACCTGCTTACTGACCAGTTTTACCGTAAAATACACGAGAAACTGAACGATAGAAACTATCAGCACTTCTATCAAGCAGAATGATATCTCCTGGTCCACGGCTAATACGAGCTTTGGTAGCCACACCCTCTTCTGGATGCTTAATGTTTTGCCCGTCAGAGAAGAAGTGACATGGTGCAGGCCTATCTTTTGACATGGTAATTTCAACCACGTCAGAAGGAGAAGTAAGGAATGCACGAGCCAAAATAGTATGAGGTGCAATTGGCACGCAAACCATTCCCGAGAACTCTGGTGTAACAATAGGGCCACCAGCAGCAAGAGCATAGCCGGTGGATCCAGTTGCTGTACTAACAACAAAACCATCACCGCGAAGCTTATCAATATGGTTGCCTGATACAGAAACCGTAAACTCGACCATATCGCCTGCTCCACCTCTGGAAACTGCAAAATCATTGAGCGAGAAGGTCTTCTCGACGTAAGTTTCTCCAGATGGAAGCTCATACTCTGTCTCTATTGCAAGTGTTGCTCTTCTAGAGACGTGAAGCTCTCCAGCAAGAGCATCCGCCACCATCTCAATCATTTGATGAGGAGTTGCACTAGTTAAAAAGCCAAGGTGACCATAAGAAATACCCAAAATAGGAATTTCTGAATACTCAACAATTTTGGCAGCCCTCAGAAGCGTTCCGTCTCCACCAAGAGAAATAACAAGCTGGCAATCAGAACAATCTATAACTTTATCTGGGAACAGCTTTTTATCGTGTGCCCACTGGACATCACATCCCTGCTCAAAAAGCCATTCTTCAAGTTCACGTGCACCAGAAACAGCAACTTCTCTTGAATAATTTGGAACAAGAAGTACCTTCACGCAAACCACTCTCCCGATTTTGCTTGATTGCACAACTGAAACAGTTAACACGTCTGATTCGATGTACTCAGTATACCTAAAAAACTACGAACAATACTACAAAATAGAACATTCGTTCTATTTCACTATTTCTACAGAATGACTCGATACCACTGAAGCAAGATCTAAATCATGCGAACCTGCCACAAGCTGCCCAAACAGCAAATATTCCACATTACCCTTAGCACCATGAATAGGACTCTCACAGGCGCCCAAAGGACCCATATGAGCTTCCTTAAACGCATCGGAAACCTTTTGCAGCGTTTGCAGACGCACGGAGGCATCAGTCACAATGCCACCCTCGCCCACTTCTTCTCTCTTAGCTTCAAACTGCGGTTTGACCAGCGTAACAAAAACTCCTTCAGGAGCTAGAACATCTAAAACAGAAGGAAGAATTGACAAGATTGACGTAAACGATACGTCACACACAGCAACATCAAAAGCGTGCAAGTAGCCCATTTCTGGTAAGGACGTAATATTTGTTCGTTCTAGCAGTTCAACCCTACTGTCGTTTCTGAGCGACCAATCAAACTGCGCATAGCCAACATCAACCGAGGTAACCGAAGCAGCTCCATTTTGAAGCAGGCAATCGGTAAAACCACCAGTTGAACAGCCAATATCTAAACATTTTTTCTGTTGAACCGTAAAATCAAAAACTTCAAAGGCGCGCTCGAGCTTAAGTCCGCCTCGGCTCACATACGGAATAGCGCCTTTTACGTGCAGAAATAATCCCTCAGGAACGAGCTCTCCCGCTGAAGTTAATCTTCTGTCGCTCGTAGAAACATCACCCGCAAGAATTGCGCGTAATGCAGCTTGAGTGTCCTTGAAAAATCCTTGCCTAACCAGCTCTTTATCGAGCCTTTGGCGAGAAATGCGTTGAGCCACTAGTGCTCATCGCTTTCTGAAACCGCGTCATCAGACGACGTTTCATCTGCAGCTGAAGCCTCAACCTGTTCAGAAGAAGCCTGCTCATCAGTGGTAGCTGCTGCGCCGGTTGCGTCAGCTGCGTCCCCTGCTGCCTGAGCCTGAACCAGACGTTCTTCCTCTTCTGGCGTAAACTCTGTGGTGTCAACCATGTTGACAGCCTTTGAACCTAGAGCAATTGCCTCATCAAAGAGGTCAAGAGAATGCTCCAACGAGACGTTCTTATCGCGAACTTGATCAACAATTGAATCAAGTCTTGCGGTTATCTGGTCAAAGCTCTGATATTCAGACGTATCGATTTTTGCCATGGCTACTCTGCATCTTCCACAGAGCTTACTGGCTCTTCTTCAGAATTGTCCTGCTCAGCAGTCCGCTTGTGGCACAGAGAATAAATGTCTTCTCCAGCCTCAATATCGTCAACAATACGGCCGAGAACACCGTTAATAAAGCGAGGAGAATCATCGCCGCAGTAAGCGCGAGCAAGGTCAACTACCTCGTTAATAGCAACAGCAACGTCAACCTCTGGAACCTCCAGAATCTCGTAGAGAGAAATTCTTAGAAGATTGCGGTCAACAGAAGGCATGCGATCTATTGCCCAGTCTTTTGAGTAAGCAGCAATGATGTCATCAAGATCATCTCTGATGCCATCTGCTCCTACTGCCAGTGACTGCGCATACTCGTCAAGAGGTCCCTCGGAGAGCGTGTAGTCTCCGTCGAGGACCTCAAGAACGCTGCGATTAGTGGCTTCAGCCTGGAACAAAAGCTGTAGTGCTTGGCTACGGGCGCGGGTACGTCCAAAAAACTTAACGCTCAAGCCTACTCCTTAGGAAAAACAAGGCTGTCAATGTAAACATCAACGGAAGCAATGCTGACGCCAATCTGCTCATTTACGGCAGTTGCAACAGCAAGTCTTACCTCAGAAGCAAGCTTTGTGAAAGGATAGCCATAGAAAACGGTAAGGTGAACTCCAAGATGAAGCTGACCGTTCTCTACGCCTGCCTCAACAGCCTTCTCTGGAGCAAGACTTCTGCTGGTAAAGACGTTAATAAGGTTGGATGCCAGGGTATCGTTTCCGCCAACGGAGGCAACACCTTCAACACTTCCAGCTGAGCCGGAGACAACCGTTGAAATTACATCTTTTGAGATGCCGATGCCTGCTATACGAAGCTCTGTTTCAGCCATGTCTACCCCCTAAAAAAGACAAACTGTCTTTGAAATAATTACTCAATACCTGTTGGGCGCTTATACACCCAAAGCATATGCATTAAACGCGAGAAACAAACTTGCCGTCGCGGGTGTCAACCTTAATGCGCTCACCCTGGTTCAGATACATTGGGACCTGAAGCGTGGCGCCAGTCTCAATAGTTGCTGGCTTGGTGCCGCCCTGAACGGTATCACCCTTGAAGCCTGGGTCAGTCTCAGTGATCTCTGCCTCAATGAACATTGGAGGCTCAACACCAAGAAGCTCAGTGTCTGCATAGAGAAGCTGTGCGTTATCGTTCTCCTTGAACCAGACGCTTTTCTCGCCAATGAAATCAGCAGGGACAGCTACCTGATCGTAAGTCTCGTTGTCCATGAAGTAGAAGGACTCACCGTCGTTGTAGAGGTACTGCATCTCTTTGGTGAGCAGAAGAACGTTCTCAAACTTGGTACCAGCGTTGCAGGTCTGATCAATAACGCGGCCAGAGCGAAGGTCACGAATCTTATAGCGGACAAAAGCACCGCCCTTACCTGGCTTTACGTGCTGGAACTCAACGATGGTGTAGTACTTATCGTTAATCTTAAGGCCAAGGCCGTTCTTAAAATCTGCGGTGCTGATAGTTGCCACGTCTAACTCTTTTCACTCGATAAAGTCGCGAGAAGAACGTGAATTTTCAAACTACCCGCGACACGTATATGCATGTTGGATTTTATCAGTTTCACGCCTTCCGTGCTGGCGGCTCTTGTGAAAATGCAAAATTTGCTTACTTCTTTTTAATAAAACTCTCTTTAATAAGGCGAGGAAGCTGTGGAATTGCCATAAGTCCGTGCTTAAAGACAAACCAGAAGTTTGGAGAACGCACGAGTTTCTCCTCCCCTATATAGGCGCGAATTGCCCTCAGCGTTGCTTTATTGTCTCGCGTAGAAAACGAGTAGTTACCATTGCTTTTAGTAAAAATAGCAAAGCGAGAAATGCTTTTGGTGCGTCCCATAACCGAAGCTGCCACATGATCTATCTGGTCCCAGGGAATCTGAATGTAATCTTCAGGATTTTTTTGGTTGTAGAACTCAAAGGCCTTATTGCCAATAAGGATATCGCCATACGTAGCAAGCCCATGAAATGACGTTGCCTTTGCGGTGAAATCGACCGTGCTGTTTTGAGACTGAGCCATACAATCCTTTCAAAAATGGGTCGCACCCATTATAGAGCGCGACCCATATTCGTGCGACTTTAAGTACTAGTACGTACTCTTATTCATTACATAAAGCCAAGAAGTCGACCAACGATACCAACACCAAAGAGAGCCAGAATAATGGCAATTGGAGAAACCTTCTTTTTAAGCAGTGAGCAGCAAAGCAACGTCAGACCAACAGCAGCAAGTCCAGGAATGAGCGAATCAAGGTTGTTCTGAAGCGTGGTTACCTTCACTGGATCAAGACCGTTTGGTCCAAGAACAGAGTAGAGCTTCAATGCTTGATACATTCCCTCTACTCCTGAAGGAAGGGTTGTCCAATCAATATACGCACCTGCCTGCTGAGGAATGGTAGAGACAACTGGGGTAAATGAAATAGAAACCCAACGCTGTACCAGGGCACCAATGATAAACATACCCAGAATGGAAGCGCCCTCAGTAATCTTGCCTAGCATACCGCCAGAAAGATCGGAAGAAATTGAAGCGCCTGCCTTGTAGCCAAACTCCTGGGTGTACCAGAGGAAGGCAAGGCGAATGACGTTCCACAGGACAAAGAAGAGAATAGGGCCAAGTGCAGAGCCGCCAAGAGCAATGGAGGCACCAAGTGCTCCAAGGATTGGACGGACAGTAAACCAGAAGACTGGATCGCCAACACCAGCCAGAGGACCCATCATACCTACCTTGACGCCCTGAATTGCAACGTCATCAATAGGCTCGCCATTAGCGCGTCCCTCCTCCAGTGCAAGGGTAACACCCATGACTGGCGCAGAAACATAAGGATGAGTATTGTAGAACTCAAGGTGGCGCTTAAGAGCTGCTACCTGGTCTTCTTTGTTTGGATAAAGCTTTTTAATGGCAGGAATTATTGAGAATGCCCAACCACCATTCTGCATACGCTCGTAGTTCCAAGAACCCTGAAGGAACTGATGACGAAGAGCAA
>USKU01000026.1 GCA_900555335.1 uncultured Atopobium sp.
AATCCACACTTGAGTACTTCCTAATTCCTTACGGTGATAAGTAGGTGTAACTGCTTTTCTCGTTTTAACGTTATAGTGCTTAACGAGACAGGCGATCGTAACTCCGAGCATAGTGTTTGGCAGTACTTTGCTGTACTACCCGACATTAAATCCGTTGGTGTTATGGGTGATGAGCGTACGTATGCCCGTCCAGTTATTCTGCGCGCTGTTGAGTCTAGTGACGCTATGACCGCTGACTGGGCAAAGCTCCCTTACGAGCTGCTGACCCGCATTTCTTCTAGGATTGTCAGTGAGGTTGCTGGCGTTAACCGCGTAGCCTATGACATTACTCCAAAGCCACCTGCGACCATTGAGTGGGAATAGTTGAAATCTAGCGTTTTCGAGTCCCTGACCTGCACCAACGAGTCAGGGGCTTTTCGTTTGGCAACCTCTGGACAACCCTTACGGCCACATGCCGTGACTCGCATCAGCCCCAATCAAAGCCCGCGATGCCTCTGCTTGCGCTGCCCGAGCGTGGAAATCCGGACGCACGAGCGTGGATTTTCGGACGTCTGATGAATGAGAGTAGATAATCTCCCGTTTTGAGGGTAGTGTCGCGAATGTTGATGTAGGGCTCGGTTCTCGAGGGTGGCCGCAGGCTGCCCGAGGAACCGAGAATCACCTGGAATGCCGTCGTTCTAGCGCATGTCACGCCGCCTTCCCGCCGGCAACGGGGTTGTCGGCCACGACGGGCGCGATGATCCTGGCCGCGCGCTCGGCGGCGGTGCCCTCGCAGGCGTGCACGGGCGCGTTCGCCTCGGCGCCCTCCACGGCCCTGCCGATGGAGTCGTTGTTGAACCAGCGGCGCCCCGCCCAATCCTCGTCCGTCTCGGCGAACACGGCGCCCATCATCCTGATGAGCGACTTCCTGCTCGGGAAGACCCGCACCACGCGGCTGCGGCGCTCGAGCTCGCGGTCGACGCACGAGCAGCGCTCAATCAGGTCCTCGGGGAAGCAGCTCCCCGCGCACAGCTTCGGGATCCTGGGGTTGATGGTGCCCGCGCTGGTGGTGAGCCTGCGCTCGCGGTATCCGTTCCTCTGGTTGCCGGCCTTGCAGGCCTCGTCGGCCCGGGCGTCCACGATCTCGTTGACCAGGGATTCGGCCATTATCCTCAACAGCTCGGAGAGGTTGACCATGCCGTCGTCGAATCTGGGCATCTCGGCCCCGTCGCTCGCGATCTCGTGTATATTGTCCATATGCGGTTATTGCCTTTCTACGAATCCTGACTTCAGCAATTAGAATTCTAGGTGATAATCGCTTCCTGCTTTCTGCAGCCAGGGAAGCGGTCCCTTACACCAACATTCGGCACGCGATCGGCAGTTATGGCAAATTCTATCTACAAACCAGTCTCATTAGAGGTTGGAAACATACTCAAAGACGTGCAGACAGGCAAGATCGGCTTGCCGGATCTGCAGCGTCCCTTTGTCTGGAAGAACGACAAGGTTCGCCAGCTCCTCGATTCCATGTTCCGAGGATACCCTATCGGCTACATCATGCTCTGGGAGTCCCCGGCTGACTACAGCGATAAGAAGGCCTCTATCGGCACCAACACCAAGATCTATGAAGCCCCGAAGGAACTCGTCATCGACGGCCAACAGCGCCTCACTGCCCTGCTTAGCTCGCTCTATGGTGTGCGGGTTAAGGACAAGGACTTTAAGGAGCGCAACATTCGAATCGCATTCGATCCGATAACGCACGTTTTCGAGAATGCCGACGCAGCCACCGACAGGAATCCGAGATTCATCTCATCGGTCAGCGAGGTCTTTACCGCAAACAGAGAGAACAAGCTCAGCACCTTCAGGAAGTCCTTTATTCGTCAATTGAATGAAGGTAATGCAAAGAAAGGTGAACCCGAACTGACAGACGAGGAAAAAGATCTTATCGAGCAGGGCATAAACGCCCTCCTTGGATTGGAGCGCTACTTGCTCCCTACCCTTGAAATCACTTCTGATGCTGACGAGGAAATGGTTTCGGACATCTTCGTGCGCGTCAACTCCCAGGGTCAATCTCTCAAACAGGACGACTTCATCATGACCCTGCTCTCCGTCTATGAGCCCGAAATGCGCTCTCGCATCGAGAAGTTCTGCGCGGACAGCCATGTTCCCGCCGATGGCACCTCTTACAACCATCTCATAAAGACATCTGCAACTCACATCATCCGTGCAGCCGTCGGACTCGGGTTCAAGCGCGGGCGCCTTCGCTATGCGTATCAGATTCTTCGTGGCAAGGATCTCAAGACCGGTGAAACTTCCCCCGAGACGCGCACAGAAAACTTCGAGAAGTTCGGCAAGGCCGTGGATTGCGTTCTCGATCTGAATAATTGGAAGGCATTCCTAAATACATTGGGTGAAGCCGGCTACATAAGTTCAAGTCAGATTACGTCTGAGAACGCGTTGATTTTCAACTATGCTTTCTATCTGATTGGCCGTTACGAATTCAAGATGGAGCCTCTGGCTATTAAGAAGCTCGTTAGACGTTGGTTCTACGCTTCCAACCTTACGGCCTTCTATGTTGGCTCATTCGAGTCCGACTTCGAGAAGCAGCTTAACGAGGTCTCTGAGCTCAAAACTGCTGAAGAGTTCATCGCCTACTTCGACAGAAGTATCGCCGCACTGATGACAGACGACTACTTTTCCCTCACCCTGCCAAACGACCTCAACGCCAACGAAGCTACCGGCCCAAGCTGGCAAGGCTTTGTGGCTGCACAAGTTGTCCTGGGATACAAAGCCCTTTTCAGCACCGTGCCGGTTTCGCAACTCATATCCGATGGAGCCTCTGGCACAAAGAAGGCAGTGGACAAGCACCACCTCTTCCCCGACAACTATTTGAAAGAAGCGGGCTATCTATCTAACCATAGCAACCGTGCTAACTTCACGTATGCGGACTATGGGAACAACATCTACATTTCCGATGATGCCCCTTCCGTGTATGTCGCAAAATACCGCAACGAACTTGGCGAAGAAGCCTACATAGAAGCATGCAAGCAGCATGCATTACCTACAGGCTTCGAAAACATGGACTATGAGGAGTTCATAGCAGCGCGTAGAGGCTTAATGGCCCAACTAATCAAGAAGGGCTTTGAGAGGCTGTAAGGAGTCGAAATGAAAGTCTCATCGCTTGATGAACAGACATTCTCTATTTAACTTGTACACTTTTTATTCTAGGCCCATACAAAAAAACTGACTTACTCAAGTTATGAGATAAGTCAGTTTTTTAGTTTTTAGAATTTGAATAAGTCATTAAGAGCTTCAGTCATAGTTGGGTGAGCGTAAATTTGGTCACGCAAGTCTTCAGCCTTTAAGTGGTGCTGCATTGCTAAAGTAATGACATTGATAGTTTCGTAAGCTTCTTCAGCGTAAATAGTAGCACCTAAGATTTCGTGAGTTTCTGGGTCAATTAAAGCCTTGTATGAGCCTCTTGGGTTGCCGATGACTTGGGCCTTTGGCACACCAGCTGCAGGCATTGTTAAGACCTTGTAAGCTTTACCTTGGGCCTTTAACTCGCTTTCAGTTAGTCCAGCTGAAGAAATTGCTGGCTTAATGAAGATTGAGTTAGCAAAAACTGGACGATTCTTCTTAGTTCTAGTCTTGTCACCAAAGAGTTGATTGTCCATAATCCGCCAGTCATCAAGCGAAATGTAGGTAAATTGCAAGCTACCGGCAACATCACCCATAGCGTAGATATTAGGAACACTGGTTTCAAGCTTATCGTTAACGACAATTTCGCCTCTTTGGCCAACTTCAAGACTGGTTTTTTCTAGGTGAAGGGCGGCAGTGGCTGGGTGGCGGCCAACTGACACAAGCATCACGTCTGCTTGCAAGTCCTTAACACCATCTTCGGTTTCAACAGTTAAGTTAAGACCAGCTTCAGTTTCTTCAACCTTGGTCAAAGAAGACTTAAGCATGAAGGTAACGCCATCTGCTTCCATATCAGCCTTAGCTGCCTGAGCAATTTCTGGTTCAAACCGGCCCAAGATACTTGGCATTGGTTCAATTACAGTTACTTTACTGCCAAAGCCAGCGTACATTGAAGCAAATTCAAGTCCGATTGGTCCACCACCTAAAATAACCAGATTCTTAGCAAGTTCTTTTTTAGCAAGCATTTCAGTTGAAGTAAATATCTTATCGTCAATCTTTAGGCCATCAATATTTGGTACATTACTTTCGGCACCAGTATTAATGAAAAGACGGTCGAATGTTAATTCTTCTGTACCTGATTCATCAGTTACCTTGATTGTCTTATCATCAATAAATTCAGCACTTGCATCAAGCACAGTTGCCAAGTCTTGGTCTGCTATCTTGTGGTAGTTCTTGTTGCGTAGTTTTGCTGTCATAGCTTCCTTAGTTTCGAAAGCTTCTTCATACTTAACTCCTCTTTGAGAGTTAATCACCAAGTTCTTAGTTGGCAAACATGCGATGTTGATACACGTTCCGCCGTACATCATTGGATCTTTTTCAATCAAAAGCACTTCTTCGCCATGACTTGTCAGGCTCCCTGCCAAAGTCTTACCAGCTTTGCCAAAGCCAATAATAATATTCTTAAAATGTCTCATACTTAGACTCCTAATCCAAATTATCGCTACTTATTTTTTGTCAGTAACATATTTTTTTACAAAATATCACGATAGATGTCAGCTGTCTACGATTTTGCTTATAGCTATAATAAGTTCAATTGAATTGCCGGGGCCTTTGGCAAGCACTGGCAAGAGAAGGGATTAGGTGCATGAACAACTAGCGATACTCATAAAACCCGAATTTACGTAACGTCGCTGACGGCACTACCGCGGGTGTAGTATTGCTCACTCATGTTTTAATTTATTCATTTATCTGCGTATAATTGCATGCTACTCCGCGTGGTCTTCGGCAGAACCGAGGTATCATGCAGCTTAATCTTTCAAATATTGAATATACCTATCCTTCAGCGGTGGAGCCTACCTTACATGATGTGACTTTTGTGCTTCCACAAGGATGGACCGGCTTTGTTGGTAATAACGGATCTGGAAAAACAACCCTTGCCCGTATCGTATGTGGTTTATTGCAGCCAGAAAAGGGAATTGTAAGCCCATCGTTTTTCTCGGCATATTGTGCACAAAATGCAACGGAGGTACCAGCTACTCTTTTTGATTCCGCTACATCTATAAAATGGCGCATTCAGCGATTAAATGACAACTTTGAGCTTGTGGTGCAATAGGGGCGAGAAACACGTTGGACAGTTACGGTGGTTGCGCGTCTGTGTTTGAGTAGCTCGCTGACATAGACCGCTGCTTTTATACCGCTCGCCGTAGTTGTTCAAGCAAGCTAACTTCTGCTGAAAAATTTTATATAAACTGAAAGGTCAAATCGATTTCTTCTGGGATTTCTCGTGTTTTAAGCATGGACTTCGGAGGGACCTATGCTTCACTTCAACCACGGTTCAAAGCAAGAAGCCAATGAGGGAAATGCAAGCGCTGCTGGCAATGCAGGCACGTCTGGCGTTGTAGGTGCACCAGGGGCTACGGGAGCTGGAACCCCCAACATCCCCACACCTCCTGAGGGATATCAACAGGCAACCTTTGCGTCTACGCTTCCAACGGTTGCTGATCAGACGGCTAACTTAGGCTCTCAGATTGGCGTCATTTCTCCAGGTGAGAGCGAAGAAGATGCTGAGGCTCGTGAGGCGTACGAGAGTCTTGCGCGTCACCGCAAAGCTCGTCGTAAAAAGAAACTTATTAAGGCAGGAATAGCCGCTGGAGTCTTTGTTCTTCTCGTCACGTTGTTTATTTTGCCTATGTGCCAAGGCGGCCAGAACCAGAACACTACCGTGATGCCAAGCACTACGTTTGTCACGCGCGGCGAGTTCAGCGATTCTGTTTCCGCGTCTGGATCCATCAAGCCCGTGTCGTCAACCGTGGTAACTCCCGAGGTAGATGGCATTATTCAGGACGTTCAGGTTTCCGAGGGCACGTACGTTCATAAGGGCGACAAGCTTTTTACTGTCAAGAACGATGAGCTGGATAAGGCTGTTCGTAAGGCATCTCAGCAGGTAAAAGCAGCCGAGAACGAGGTCAGTAAGGCTCGCTCAGCCCTAGCGTCCGCACGCAACGGTGTCCCCGAGGCGGGCGAGGACGGACAAGAAGCAAACGCTGCGTCCATTGCTGCTGCCGTGGAAGCGGCGGAGGCAAATCTGGAGAGCGCCCAGATTGCGCTTGAGGAGGCACGATCTGCTTACAACGACGCAATTGCCCAGGCAGACAAGCGTGTAATCACCGCTCCTTGTGACGGTACGGTCATCGTGATGAACGCGGTGAATGGCGCTTCGGTTGGCTCGTCCGCGCCAGGTGCTGGCAACGCCGGTCCTCTGATTACTATCGCAGACCTTTCCCAGATGAAGGTGAACGTCCAGATTAACGAGGTAGACATTTCTCGCATTGCCGTTGATCAGAAGGCGCAGGTCAGCTTTACAGCTCTGAGAGACCTGTATTGCGATGCAGTGGTTACTCACGTTTCTGCTGTTTCGTCCAACGGTGCCGATGCTGGCGCAAGTTACGATAACCCTGGTCGCTCCATTGTGTCTTACACCGTTGACCTGCTTATCAGCAGCCCTGATGCCACCATCAAGCCGGGTATGACTGCTAACGTGGACATTATGATTCAGCACATGGATAACGTACTGACCGTACCCCTTGTTGCCGTCATGGATGATGGCGATGGTGCTTACGTCAATGTTGTTACTTCTCGTGACGAGAAGGGCTATCCACAGGTAGAGCGCGTGCCAGTGACCGTAAAGGCACAAAGTTCTACGACGGCCGTCATTGAAGGCGCCGGTATTGAGGACGGCACTGAGGTGATGATTGGCGGCGGCGCTGGTGGTCCATCTCAGGGTGCAGCCATGGACGCTCCAGCAGGTGCAACGTCTGGCTCATCGACTGACGCAACAGGCTCCAAGGATTCCAAGTAGGCGACGCGTATGTCCAAGGTAATTGAGGTACATAAGCTGCATCGCATTTACGAGACGGCTGCGGGTTTGACGCACGCTTTACGTGGCGTTTCGCTGACTGTGGAGAAGGGCGAGTTTCTCTGCATTATGGGTCCGTCTGGTTCGGGCAAATCAACCCTGATGAACATTTTGGGCTGCCTGGATACGCCTACTTCCGGCTCGTACAAGCTAGAGGGTCTTGAGGTTGCAGATCTTTCCGATGACGACTTGGCGGAGATTCGCGCCACGCGTCTGGGCTTTGTCTTCCAGTCGTTTAACCTGCTACCGCGCACTACGGTGCTACGAAACGTTATGCTGCCGCTTATCTACTCGGATATTCCCGCAAAAGAGCGAGAGTTACGTGCTTGGAAGGCACTGCGTTCTGTTGGCCTGCCCGAGGAGTACTACGAGCACAAGTCCAACGAGCTTTCCGGTGGCCAGGTGCAGCGCGTTGCCATTGCTCGAGCACTGGTAAACGACCCGGCGGTTATTTTTGCCGATGAGCCAACAGGCAACCTGGACTCTGCAACAAGTGAGATGGTACTCAACACGTTCAAGTCCATGCAGGAGCGCGGTAAAACAATCGTGCTGATTACACACGACCCCGAGACCGCCTTTTGGGCTGACCGCGTGGTACACATTCGTGACGGACGCCTGCTTACAGACGAGCAGGAAAAAGAGTTTGTGAAGCAACACGCCGCGCAGTCCACGACGGGTGCACACCCCGTGACAGGCGCACATGCTGCGCCGGGTGCGCATGCCGCGATGGGCGCACATGCTGCACCGGGCGCACATGCCGCGACGGGAGGTGGCGCGCTATGAGGCTGATGGATCTTCTGCGAGAAACCCTGTCTGCGCTCAACGCCAACCGCGGTCGCAGCTTGTTGACAGTATTGGGCATTGTTATTGGCATCAGCGCGGTTATTGCCATGACGGCACTTATCGACGGCATCAAGTATTCGCTGGTCAGCTCTCTGGGCCTCAACCAGTCTCGTATGGTCATGATATACGCGTGGCCAGACCGCGAGGTCACGCAGCAAGATCTTGACATGCTGCAGCTCAGCGTACCAGGGTATGAGCTTGTTACCGGCATCGACTCCACCATGGCCCGCGTCAACTCGGCCGAGAAGCAGTTTGACGCGCGAATCATCGGCTGCACGCCCGACTACTTTACCGTTATGGGCCTCAAGGCATCAGCGGGCTCGCTCTTCACAAAGTCCGATGTAGATGACACTTCTAGAAACGTTCTTCTCGACAAATTGTCTGCCGAGAAGCTCTTTGGCAGCTCAGATGCTTCCATTGGACAGGTTGTTCGCATCAACAACGACAGCTACACCATTGTGGGCGTGGTTGACAGTGGCCCAAATGGGGGCGGGCAAGGCGATACACTGCTGGCCTATATACCGTACTCCACGTATTCAGCACGCCTGACGGGCACCAAAACTATCAGCCAGGTCTTTGGTTACGCTCGCGAAAACGTTGACATGAAGGCGCTTGCGGATGAAACAAAGTCCTGGTTGCTTGACTGGTTTAACATTCCTTCCGCGCAGGCAGAAGATCGCGTGACAGTCATGACGCTCTCGTCCATTATTGAGCAGATGAACGCCACGCTTATGTCGTTCCAGGTACTGGTCACCGCCACGGCGAGCATTTCGCTTTTGGTTGGCGGCATTGGCATCATGAACATGATGCTCACTAACGTGACGGAGCGTATTAGGGAGATTGGCCTGCGTAAGGCCCTGGGCGCTCGCGCGTCCGACATCACCAAGCAGTTCCTATGCGAGTCCATTTTGATTTGCATTATGGGCGGCGTGATTGGCATTGCCTTGGGTTACGCTGGAGCGTGGGGCCTGGCTGGCTCGTTTAGCAGCATGATTACGCTTGAGACGGGCATTACGCCTATCATAACGCCGAACATTGTGATGATTACCTCGGGAATCTGCATTGGCATCGGACTCATCTTTGGCTACTGGCCTGCTCGACGAGCCTCAAAGCTCAATCCTGTAGAATCGCTCCGCTACCAGTAAACGACTTGCGTGCGTAAACGGCTTGCGTTCACAGACCGCTTGCTGAGAGTAAATGACGTGCTACAAGTAGGGTTTCTCGCCAGGCGAGAAACCCTTTGGAGCGCGTTTGATTATCTGGGCTACAGCAGATCGTCCGGTGGTAGCAGCTCGATGTCCCATGAGGTGCTGACGAAGCAATTAACATCAATATCTGACGGAAAAAATGCAGGTACTTGGCTTCTACGGTCAGATTCATCAAAAGCACTACAAGCGCAAGACGAGTATGTTAAACATCCTCTTTCGAAGTCATAATCTGCATGTTTAAGTCCAATTACCTTTGCACCAGCGGCTTTAGCAAGAAGATTCGCTTTTTGACGGCAGGCAACAATAGCATCTACAGATAGGTTGCCTTTAATGACATCATCATGCGCTTTTAAAAATTCGACTGAAAAAGTTACTTCATTGCCACATGAACTGAGTGCTTTCCAGATTTTCTCGACAAGGTCTTCTTCAAAGTGCTGTTTGATGGATAGTTTGGCGCGGAAAATATATCCTTTAATTTTTTTCTCAGCAATATAGTAGTTGCCGTCAATATCTTTTTTGTACTGATTAACCTCGCGCCCAGAAACTGAGTATTTGTTGTTCTTTAGAATTGAAGCAGACAACCCGTTTTTCTCTAGTGCATCCTTGATTGTTTGAAGTAGCACATTATATTTTGCTGTGCAGGCCCCTCGAGTCTTAGAAGCTCCTTGAATAGTGATATCAACGTCAATGGTGTCAGGTGGGACTTGCGTGCCTGTGTATGAAGAAACGTCAATTGTTCGCTCCATGGTGTATTCCTTTCAGAGATGTTAGAAAAAAATCATCCGTTTGCGCAGGTAATTCATTTCTTATTGTTGAATAATCATAGGCTTAAAAAGGATTATGAGTGTCCAGTGTAATGGACACTTAGACAGGTATTTTTTTCAATACCTTGATAAGCGATTACTTTGAAAATTCGAAGAAACAAAATCAATGAAGTCAAACTAAAAATCCCATGTAAAAGTGCAGTTTTAAGTGTAAACTTTATATCGCAGTTAGTTAAAGCTAACAAACTTCCAACTGAACGGAGTTTAACGAATGCCTGCTCAGAACGAGAAGAAGGATCATCTTCCGGTACTTGGTGTTGGTCCCGCTTACGTGATTGCCATCACGGCGCTGACAGTTGCGTGCATCACCCTGTCCAAGCTGGGTTTTCTTCCGTATCTTCGCATTCGAGCAACGGTTGGCGTAATGCATGCCGTAGGCACGGCTTTTCTGATTGTAGGTATCTGGCTGTGGGTTTCCGCTGCCATCAAAGAAAAACTTCGCGAGAAAATCATCGCAAATCAGCTGGTTACCACTGGTGTTTATGCGCTGGTCAGAAACCCAATCTACTCCGCATTTGCGTTTGTTATG
The DNA here is from genome assembly GCA_900555335.1 of uncultured Atopobium sp. GTDB lineage: Bacteria > Actinomycetota > Coriobacteriia > Coriobacteriales > Atopobiaceae > Lancefieldella. The sequence continues at coordinate 10,438 of USKU01000026.1, forward strand.
TCGGGCGCAGCTTTGCTTTCAAGCAACCTTTATCTACTGCCGCTGCCGCTTGTGTTTTGGGCGCTTTTAACTGTGATGATGCAGGCAACGGAGGAGAAGTGGCTTCTCGAGCAGTTTGGCGATGAGTACAGAGAGTACTGCAAACGAGTTAATCGCTGTATTCCGTGGTTTCCTAAGCGCTAACGTTTAACGTGAACATTTACGTGGTTATTCACGTGGATATTCACGTGACCATTTACTTTTATTCGAGCCCAGTTCCATAGGTGAGCTGGGGCTTATTTGATTTTCTCGCTATATAAATACTTTTACGAAGCGGTTATGATATACATACGTCCGCGAGGCATGCTTGTGTCGTGTCTGCTCTATATACGTCACGCTAGTTTGTCAGTGCTTGTACCTGCTGCTTCATGAGAAACGAGAGATGCGATGCTGGATATTCGTCGTGTTTTGGCAAGCGCGCCCAAAAAGCATACGGAGGAGACGCTTAATTCTCTTACGACTGTTTGGGGAGAGTCGCTTGATACATCGAACGTGTTGCCTGAGCATCCGCGTCCTCGTATGCAGCACGACGAGTATGCGACGCTGAACGGCGTGTGGGAGTATGCGATTGCGCCGGTAAATGGCGAGGTGGACGCAGAGACCCTCGCACAACAGGAGATTCCTTCTCGTTGGGACGGACAGATTGTGGTGCCATTCTCGCCAGAAGCTCTGCTTTCTGGGGTTGGGCGAACGGTGCGTCCAAATGAGCTTTTGTGGTACAAGCGCAAAATTGACTTGCCAAAACTGGCCGATGACCAGCGATTTATTCTGCACTTTGATGCGGTCGACTGGATGTGCGCGTGTTTTGTAAACGACAAGCTTGTCGGTATGCATACTGGCGGTTACCTGCCGTTTTCCTTTGATATTACGGACCTGCTCGGCTCGGCCGCGGTGGGGGAAAGCGCGGGCGAGGTGGCGACCGCGGAGGACGCGGTACCGGGCACAAGCACTGCTGAGCTTGTGCTTTGCGTTTGGGATCCAAGCGATACCGGCTCTCAACTGCGCGGCAAGCAGCGACTGTTGCGTGGCGACATTTGGTACACCGCTCAGAGTGGCATTTGGCAGAGCGTTTGGTACGAGGTTGTTTCTGCAGCTCACCTTGAGTCGCTGACGTTAAAGGGCGACATGTTCGGCGTGCTTGAAGTTAAGGCGAACGTGCAGGTAAGCGGACCAAAAAGTGCGCAGTCAAGCGCGTTTGAGCTGGAACTTGCGCTCAAGGATGAGCTTGGACAAGACGTTCTTCTCGCCAGGCTTCCGGTGGATGAAGCAGAGAAAATTTGTACGAAGATGCAGGTAGATGACCCGCAGTTGTGGTCGCCGGAGAGACCGTACCTCTATTCCGTGGAGGCAACACTTTGGCAGGATGGTGCGGCGGTCGATTTTGTTCGGAGTTATTGCGCGTTTCGTATTGTTGAGGTGAAGCCTGACGAGGCGGGTGTGCCAAGGGTGCATTTGAATGGAGCGCCGTATTTTGTTCGTGGCGTGCTGGATCAGGGCTATTGGCCTGACGGATTGCTGACGGCGCCATCCGACGATGCGCTGGTATATGACATAGAGGCCATGAAGTCGGCTGGTTTTAATACGCTGCGAAAGCATATCAAGATTGAAAGCGAGCGTTGGTATTACCACTGCGATCGTATTGGCATGCTGGTTTGGCAGGATTGTGTTTCGGGAGGTAACGCATATAGTCCCTGGCACACGAGTCAGAAGCCGACGCTGTTCAGCTTTACCTGGGGACGATTTGACGACACAACACCAAGTCATCACGAGGCTTTATCCGCAGGTGACGAAGGCTATCGCAAGGAGTGGACAGAAACTTGTCAGGAAATGGTCAAGCTCTTGGAAGGGCATCCTTCGATTGGATTTTGGACGCTCTTTAACGAGGGTTGGGGACAGTTTGATGCTTGCGCAGCTACTGAGGTTGTTCGCGCCTTGGATGCAACACGTCCAATCGATGCGACGAGCGGTTGGTATGACCAGGACTGTGGTGATTTTCTGAGCATTCACAATTACTTCCGACCACTTCGCGCAGGTTGGAGCGGGAAGCAACGGGAGAATCGAGCTGTGATAATCTCTGAGTTTGGTGGCCTCGCGCAAATGACGCCAGGTCACACGTCACTTGACCATTCGTATGGATATGGGGATTTTGTCACAGTTGAGGATTGGCGAGGAGCTGTCCAAAAGCTGCTCTCAGAGGCGGAATCGCTGCAGGTCGAAGGTCTTGCAGGATACGTTTATACCCAGGTATCTGACGTTGAGGAAGAGGTAAACGGCCTGCTCACTTACGATCGAAAGATCAACAAGTTTGAAGGGTAGTAGCTGCCGAATGATGTGGGATGTCGTTGGACAACGTTAGATGGCCTCGGTAGTGCTCGATGGTGTCCGTTAGTCAAGCGATGAACAGTTGAGTGAAAGATGTCCAGTTGATTGAGTGGTGTCCAGTAATACCGAACGCTGATTTTTGCCAAAGTGGTAAAAAATGCGTTTAGTTGGGGTTTCATTTTTCTGTATATCGTGTTTTCGCAGATAAAAAATTGCAACGGTGGTAAAAAATCGTCTTAGTTGGGGATAAAAATCACTTTTTAAAGATTTGATCCCCAACTAAACGGGTTTTTTACCGTTTTAGCCCCTAAATTTTGAGCTCGAAAATTGATTGATACGTAAAATTGAATATTCGAGTATAGATATTCACATAAATGAATACATCTCTAGCAAGAATAGAAATTTTGTAACTTAATACAAAAACTCGCCTTCCAGAGATCTATTTCTGGAAGGCGAGGGTAGTGTATCACTTCAGTTGTGCATCATTATGCTTGGTCACACGTAGGTGCACGTAGGCGCGTCAGGCGCGTCGCGGACGCGCGTCGCGGTCGCGCGTAGCTGCACGTTAGGCGCTTGCACCCGAGGTAGCATCTACGCCTGCACTTGGTGCGGGAGCACCAGCAGCAGGGACGGGAGCGCCAGCTGGTGGAACAACTGCGCCGCTAGCGCTTACGAGGCGCTGACCTGTGGTTTGTAGGTACCAATCCAACCATGGCTTGAAGTTAAAGACAATCTCATTAATGCCTGCGTATGAGCCATCAGGATAGTACATTGCCTGGTAGTTGTGGGTATTAATGATATCGGCCGGCGTACCTGGGACAATGGTACGAACGTACTCTTTGTCGCCGTTGCGAAGTACGCCGATGACAAACTCAACATTCTTCATGCGACCCTCAGGAAGAGAGCTGTGAACTGTAGAAAGACGGTCGCCCGATTGCGCTGGCACGCGTTTTGCCAGCATAGTGTCTGGATTGTCATGAGCGTTGTTGTAGTAAAGGAACTGGTTGTTGTCGTCCGCGTAGGTCAGCTCAAATGGCATTGCCTTCAGGAACATGTCAATCTGGTTGACCGTCAAAATGCCGTGGTCAAGCTTAACGTATGTGTCGCCCGAGACCGCGCCCACAAGCTCGGCGGCCTTCTCGACCCAATCAGGATCGTCGGGATCCAATACCTAGTTCAATCTCGTTACTG